>CBFGUY010000010.1:0-46348 GCA_965651895.1 uncultured Algoriphagus sp.
CGGGCGCCACCATCTATCACTTCATTATTGAGAATCATATCTCTCAACTCCTGTGTCTTATTCTCTACATAAGTAGAAGTCATCACCTCGACATTTGCATATTTTGTCAAGTCCTCATCAGTGACTTTGTTCTCGTCTTGTGCGTAAGCAGCAAGTCCTAGAAACGCGAACAACGTTCCGAAAAGCAGTACTTTTTTCATAAACTTTGTAATTTAATTTTTGTATAATCCTCAATAAAAAAACCAAAAGCCAAAAATTCAAAGGTTATCGGCTTTTTTTAAGGAATTTTATGATAAATGGTGTTCTGAGCTGTCAGACCAAGCGGGCATCCTTTAATTCCCTGATAGTCTCTATAGGATCCTTAGAATTGAACACAAAACTTCCTGCCACTAATATATCAGCCCCAGAAGCAAGTAATTGAGGCGCATTTTGAAGGGTCACTCCTCCGTCAATCTCAATTTTGGTATCAGCGTCTTTGGCCAAAATCAAGTCCTTTAACCTGGAGATCTTTGAATAGGTGTTTTCGATGAATTTTTGTCCCCCAAAACCGGGATTCACAGACATCACACAAACTATATCTATATTATTGATCACATCGGACAATATTTCCACGGGAGTGTGGGGGTTTATTGCCACACCTGCTTTGGCTCCTAGGCTGCTGATTGCCTGCAAAGTTCTGTGTAAATGCGTACAAGCTTCATAATGCACAGAGATCACTTCCGCTCCCGCATTTCTGAATGCCTGCAAATAATTATCCGGATTTACGATCATCAGATGGACATCCAGCGGTTTTTTCGCATGCCGATTTATAGCTTCTGTCACCGGCAATCCAAAAGAAATATTGGGCACAAACACTCCATCCATTATATCCACGTGGATATAATCAGCTTGCGAAGCATTTAGCATTTCTACTTCTTTTTGAATATTGGCAAAATCAGCCGCAAGGATTGAAGGGGCTATAAATGGAGACATGCGTTATGGATTGGTTACGTAAAAAAAGCTAAAAATTTCTTTAGTCCCCAACTTTACTTCTACTGCCTTACTATTTTACTTTGTTTGATCAAAGCCCCATCCTGCAATTGGATTATATAAAACCCTGGCTTCACTCCTTCCAACAGAATACTGAAAGGTTCTTTGACGCTGGGTCTTTCCAGCGATTTATGCTCCAAAACACGTCCATTCAGGTCAATAAGTGAGAAATCAGCATGTAAACTATTCCCAAAATATATTTGAAGCTCATCTCCTGGCAAAGGATTTGGATAAACTTTCCATTCCACAGCTTTCTCATTTCCATCTACATTAAGTATCTCTCCATATAATGCGTCGAAGAAATTAGGAATCCCATACCCCAAGAGGTTGTCTGGATCATCCGCCTGTGTCCCGCTGTTTAACAGACTTTCTATAAGTCTATCCTTAGTCCACTCTGGCTTCGCTTCCCAGAGCCCAGCCGCCAAGGCGGTTATCTGTGGAGCTGAAAACGAGGTGCCGTTGGAATAGCCCACCTGGCCATTAGCACGGATCAAAGCAGTTCCGCTTCCGAAAGCTGCCAAATCAGGCTTTATCCTTCCGTCTCCTGTAGGACCACGTGAGCTAAAACTGGATACACTTAACTCTTTATTTACAGATCCTATAGCCAAAATCCCGCTGGCATCCGATGGAGAACTCAATGAGGATTCTGAAGGGCCATAATTGCCCGCACTGTTTATGACCAAAATCCCCTTGTTACTAGCTATCGTCGCTCCTCTGGCAATTATGGTGGTTTCGCCATCCAGATCATCCAAGGTATAGGTCATCTCCGGATCATCGAAATCCAGGTATCCCACCGAGCTACTAATTATATCGGTACCGAGACTATCAGCATACTCAGCCGCACGTACCCAATTGTATTCCTCCACCCAATATTCAGTGGCTACCTCCTCAGTCATCGCTAATATAAAACTGGCATCCGGTGCCCCCGCAACAAGCTTTCCAGCTTCGTTTGAAGCAATCAAGGAAAGCACATTGGTTCCATGCTGATTGTCAGAATACACATTTTGATTCCATGGTCGCACAAAATCCCTGGTTCCGACAATCTGTCCACTGCCTTGCAAATGGACTAAAGGACTGGCTACATCGGCACCCGGGAAACCTGCGTCAAACACAGCAATGGTCACCCCTTTCCCGGTGTAACCTTCCTCGTGCATTTTATCTATACCGAGTAGATTATTCTGAAAGTCGTACACCTCTTCATTAGTAGCCAATACGCGGGCACTTTCTGAAGTTGGTGGACAAATTTTATTGGTTACTGAAGCGTATATCTTTTTTCCGATTCTCGCATTGGGATTTGGGACAAAACTACGTCCCACCAATTCCACTCTATCTACAAAGGGGAAAGCTAGAATTTCTTTCACACGCTCAGCATCTGTGACTACAATCGTTGCATTGAACCATTTGCTGGAATAAAGAATATAATGGGACTTCTCATATACTTCGTCCACATATTTCTGCGCTACAGGAAGGTCCAGGCTATCTGCAGCCACCCCTTCCCTACTTCGACGGGCCAGTGCTTTTTGACTCAAAAACTCACTGGGCTGATCAAGTGATAAAGTTGTCTGGGGCTTATATTTATAGAAAACCGCATAGCGATCCTGCCCCGCTAGTTCTCCCAAAAAAAACATGGCAACTATAAAACTGAGTACAATCCTAATCCTTACCATTACCTACCAACTTCATGTGAATCTTAACCCCTGAATCTATCAGCTTATCTCCCAAACAATCATTTCTGGAGCAGTAGGTCAGCACTTCGTCGTATTTTTCTACCATTCCGACTCCTTTTTCATATACCTCATAACGAATATCCCGGTAAGTCACCTCATCATCGCTGTCCTCTTGATTCACCAGGACAAAGTCACCTGAATTTTCCAGGCTAAACTCATCCTCCGCCGCATCTCTATACACATTCCCATTCCAGATCACCCGGTCTGTGGGCGGGAAGACCAATGTGACTAGTGCTTGATTCTCTACGGTCCTCACCAAAGAGAAATCCCGCTTGATCCACGTATAGGCTAATCCTAGACTCCACTCAATTCTATCGAAGGATTTGTCACGCTGCACCACAAAAACCTGCTCCCCTGCTTCGTTGGTATAAAAACTAAGGATCTTATCCCTGTAAAAAAACTGCGTTTGCTCGGAATCATTTTCACCAAAATGAATGGTCTGATCCACTTCATACAACCAGAACAACCCTACTTCCAGAGGCTGAAAATCATAGCCCAAATCCACTTGACCTTCCTCTATTTCCCGATCACAGGAAATAAGAAGTCCAAGCAGAATCGTAAAAACAAATCGTAGTGTTTTATTCATATAATCCTTCAATGACTAAAAATACTAGGATTTTCTTGAAAAACAGGTAAAACAGCATTACGGCAGATCATGAAATATTTTTCTACCCAATCATCCTGTTTAACTTAGCGGATTCAAAATTTGAATCATGTCTTTAAGCACTTTTGTAAAAATAAGCGGCATCACAAATCTATCTGATGCCAGATACTGCGCCGGAATGTATGTGGATTTGTTGGGTTTTTCCTTAGAAAAAGAATCCGGAAAATACATTAACCCTACCCAATTCAATGAGATCACTGGATGGGTTTCAGGATTGGACTTTGTCGGAGAATTTGAAAATTACGGGGCCAGCGATATACTCACAATGCTAGAAAATTATCCTACCGTGAAATGGATAGAACATGATAGAATCGAACCCCTTACTGAGCTGGAGGGCAAGGGATATGGTCTAATCTACAAAATGGAACTGGAAGAAGTCAGGCGTATAGAAGTAGAAGTGGCTGAAAAACTAGCTGAATCAGGAATATATTTTCATGTGACCTCTGCACATGAAAAACTTGATGAAAAGGATATGGAATCCATAAAGATTATCAGCGAAAACTGTAAAGTCATCCTGGGAGTAGGGATTACTGCCGGCAATGTACAAACCCTGATTTCGGAGCTGAATCTATATGGGATATCTCTGACAGGAGGAGAAGAAATCAAGCCAGGCCTGAAAGACTTTGATGAACTGGCGGATATTCTGGAAGCATTGGAAGAAGAGGACTGAAAAGCCCCTGTAAGCAACAACTAGTTGAATTTAAGCCTAATCAGATACCTAAGAATAGGGCATCCGGCAAACTAGTCAGCTCCCTTTCCCTATAAAAACCAGAGGCTGCCCCATATAAAAAGAGGCAGCCTTTTTATTTGTTCTATAACTTCTATTTCACAGTTGATCAAAAAGATCTAATGCAGTATATGGACTAGTCTCACCCGTGAAGAAAGAACCGTCTATAAACCTATGTGTGATTCCTATATCGCGAAGCTCCATCATATCATGATCGTCGAGGTTAATTTTGGCTGCTGCCAGGTTATTGATTATCCTGTCTTTGTTCACAGATTTCGGAATCACCGCAATATCCCTCCCAATAGACCAGGCAATCAGAACTTGTCCAGTTCCTACTTTATGCTTGTCAGCAATCTCCTTCACCACTGGATCAACAAGTAATTGAGGGTCATTTTTATGTCTTTCTGCCCTGGAATCAGGTGATCCCAGTGGAGAATAGGCCGTCATTAAAATCCCATGTGACTGACAATACTCTACCAGAGCGTCTTGTGGAAGATATGGCTGCATTTCCACCTGATTCATTTCCGGTTGTTGACCGCCTATTTCCTTGAGTTCTTTCAGTTTTTCTTGGTTAAAATTAGATACGCCTATATGTCTGGCTAGTCCCATCTGTTTCAACTCTTGCATAGCTCCCCAAGTCTCTCCCAAGGACACTTCTTCATACGTATAATAATCTTCCCTGCCTTTTGGAAAACCAACACCTGCTTTGAACGCAATAGGCCAATGAATAAGGTACAGATCCACATATTCCAACTTCAGATCGGAAAGAGATCGCTTCAATGCGGGTAATACCTGTTCTTTTTTATGGGAATTGTTCCATAGTTTGGAGGTCACAAAAAGATCCTCCCGCTTTATAAGACCTGCATCTATTGCTTTGGCAATGCCCTCTCCTACTTCATGTTCATTTTGATATACAGCAGCACAGTCTATGTGTCTATACCCAGCCTCTATTGCCCAGTAAACTGCCTGACTTACTTCACCTGGCTTACTTTTCCATGTACCAAGTCCGATGAGTGGAATATGATCTCCGTTCTTAAAACTTAAGTGCTTCATAGTATTACAAGATTGATTGTGACGGCTGTTAGATTCTTTAAAAATAAAGATTTTAATTCAGCCGGTTTTCCAAATACTTCTTAAATCTTCTCATTACCCACAAGTGGATTTTGGCCTGAGTATTCACATATATCAGCCATGGCAATCGCGGGACAAACTCATGGATGGCTGTAATGACATATTTGTTTTGCAAAACTCCCCTAAACTCCAGCCAGCCATGATCAAAGCGCTTGACCAGCCATCCTCCGGAGATATAAAAGAGCTGTCTATTTTCTTCACTGCGATCGGGTATCAACGTGAGCTGAAGCATGGGTTTCCGGCTCCCCAACAAATAAAAAGCAATCTCCCCACTTGACATCATTTCACCTTTGATCCAAAACTTAAAAAAAGTTGGCAACCAGATATTATAGCGTTGGGCCACCCAGGTGGCGGAGTCCCCATGAGGATTTGACATTCGCTGAATACTTCTCACCGTATTTTTCACTCTATCCATTGGGTAAAAGCTCGGCTTCGGCAGCTCTACCTTTGAATCCAAAGCTGCTCGTACAGACTCTTTATAGGTGAGGTAATCCATGTGTTTTTCCTGGAATTTCAGTTCCTCCGATACTGTCAAAGTATGTTTGAGGCTTTCTACCAGGGGAGACACTAATTGAGGAGGAGATTCTCCGAAAAATCCTACCCAAAGCTTGGAAAGCCCCACAGAAAACACTGGGACAGAGAATATCAATCGCTTTTTCCCCAACTCCTCGGCAGTGACTTCCAGCATTTTTCGGTATGAGATCACTTCAGGATTACCTATTTCTATGGCCCTTCCATAAACCTCATCATTGCCCACACAGGTATCTATGATATCCAGGGTGTCACGTAAGGAAATAGGCTGGGTCAAAGATTCGGTCCATTTGGGACACATAAGTACAGGAAGGTTCTTTACGAGATTTTTGATCATGTCAAAGGATGAGCCTCCGGGACCTACGATGATCGAAGCCCGGATAGCTGTAAGCTTTGCTGAGCGGGCGCCTAAAGTTTCCTCCACTTCAAGCCGACTTCTAAGATGACGGGAAAGACTATCACCTGTTTCTTTAGGTAATAGTCCTCCTAAGTAAATAATCTGCTTAACCTTATTTAAATGTGCTGCCCGGCTGAAATTATCCGCTAAAAGTAAGTCCGTATCCTCAAAACTTCCTTGATTCAACCGTGTAGATGCATTCATGGAATGTACCAGATAAATGGCAACATCTACACCTTTCAGCACTTCTGTAGTACTGGAAATCGAATACAACTCTACCTGCTTCCAGATCACATGAGGATATGGGTTCTCCTTGATTTTCTTGCGGCTAAGCGCGATGATAGTGTATTTATCCTTGAACTGATGGATAAACCAGCGCCCCACATAGCCACCTGCTCCAGCAATAGCCACAGTAGGTTTAGAAACAGAAATAGGTTGGTTAGTTTGATCCATAATGTAGAACTTAACTAACCAACCTAATATAAGGCAATCCTGTTTAGATTATTTTAGTTTTCTAGTGCTCTTGTTAAAGCCTCGGTGGTTGTGAAATACTTCACGATCATATTTGGCACCTCCCAAGATGGCATATTGCCTTGGACGAAATACTCCAAATATTTTTCAGTTACTTGTGCGAAATGTGCTTCATGCCCATTGTGATATTCTTCCGGGATGATGACTTTGTACTTTCCTTTTCCGGCCTTTTCCAAATCCAATCCCGGAAAACGACCCTGAAGCTTTTCTTTCACCAAACTTGAAAGAGCTTCATCCTGTCCATCCAAAAGCTCTACATATAAAGTGGCAACATAATTCTCCGCTTCACCCTGCTGGATGATCAGGTTGGCTTTTGTTCCACGCATCATACTGTAATGTGTATCAGCGGCTCCCTCAGGTGCCTGATAGTTCCAGATCACACTCACTTTAGCATGTACACCTCTAAGTGTATAATTCATCTCACCGTTGCTGTTCACTCTCAACTTTTCATTGGATACATTTTTCAGCAAAAAATCCGGAAACTCAGATTTTCCAGTTACTAACTTGAACTGTTCCAAATCCATTTCGGTAGGCCAGAGCTTTGCTGTAAGCATTTCTACCTCTGTGGTATCCAAGGTGACTTCCGGAAAAGCTTCCCACTGAATCAGATCCACCAAATGGGTAGTCACATCGACTATGCCTGTACCTTCAATATCGGTATCAAAAAACCAATCTGGTCTGATAAGAGGATTTCCAGATACATACTTGAAGAAATGGTGTATGGATTCCTTGGTAATCGCAGGATTTTCTAAGGTTCCTTTTTCCAACTCACCGAAAACAGCAGGATCCATAGACAACTCGCGCTGAAGAATGGTGCTTATTTCAAAGCGTTCGGTCATGATATCATATAGTAAAAGATCCTTCTGATCCGCTTTGGCAAAAGCACCCAAAAGCTTCCTAAAACCTTCTTTGTTGATAACCAGAGGCTTGTCTGCATATACATGGATCCCATTATCGACAGCTGCTGCGATATAATCAATTTTACGGTCATTTTTCCCAGCTACCATCATCACATTACCTGGTTTGGAGGAGATCATCTTCTCCAGATAATCTTCTCCAGTACTGACCTGTAGGTTCCATGCCGTGGGATCTTCCTCACGACTATTGTATCCAGACATGCGGTTCATATAGTCTTTGAGCTCTGCACCTTCCGGGGCAAAAACATAAACTGTGGAGTCCACCTGGGGATACATAGACTTGTGGATCAATCCGGCATGAAAATGTCCCGGATCCAGAGACATGATCGTAATTTCGGCATTCGATTCCGGCGCTTGACTCACTGTTTGTTTATTTTCGCAGGAAAGTAAAACTCCCGCAGCCATAGCTACTAGTGCAGTATTTTTCAAAATGTTCAATAATTATACTTTTACATTGTTCGTGCCATAAGGAGACCGTTGAGGTCTCTCCAGCATGGCGTTCGCCTCATCGTCATTGATGAATTTTTCCGCTTTGGCGTCCCATTCCAGCTTTCTTCCCAGTTTCATGGAAATGTGTGTCACCAGACATACCGAACAGGAACGATGACCGATCTCCACAGGAGATAGTAACTCATTTTCTCCTTGGATAGCTCCTAGCCAGTTACCATGGTGCTCATCACTTCTGATCAGCTGGATCTCATCTGGACCGATCACAGACTGTAATATCTTGGGATCTGATGCATCCAAAGCTTTTGCGCTGCGTCCTTGAGCTACAGGGTCAGAGGCTGATGCAACATAATTGCCCCTTGACACCCAAATCCAGCCCTCTGTACCTTCATAACGGATACCATTTGGATAGCCGCCACTGGTGTACATCATTACCCCATTGTCATATTCAGCCTTGGACATGAAATCACCATGCACATTCCAAAGTCCTGACTGGGGAAACTCTGCAACTGCTTCAATAAATCGTGGCCCCGTCAATTCTGTATCCATGCCCCAGGCAGCCGAATCATAGTGGTGCTGACCCCAGCCGGTAATCATACCTGCACCATATTGCTCTAATCTCAACCATCCTGGACGACCATATCCCTGTTGAGGATGAACGCCTATTTCTGTATATGGGACCTCGGGTGTCGATCCTAGCCACATGTCATAATTGAGGCTTGCGGGAACCGGCATCTCAGGAGCATCAGGCCCAGAAGGGTCACCCGGAAGGCCTACTTTCACAGTATGCAGTTTTCCGATTCTACCATTTCTTACCAGTTCCGCAGCAATCCTAAACTGTTCGCTTGATCGCTGCTGCGTACCTAGCTGAAGAACTGTTCCGGATTTCTTCACTGCATCTACTAGTTGTCTTCCTTCACGAATTGTCAACGAGGTTGGTTTTTGCAAATAAACATGTTTGCCCGCCAAAGAAGCCTCCATAGCTGGCTGAGAGTGCCAGTGATCCGGAGTACTGATTACGATAGCGTCTATTTCTTTATTCTGAAGCATGTCCTTGTAATCACCGTATTGCTTCACGTCAAGATATGCTTTGCCCATTTTCTTGGTGTAATAATCCTCTACCAGCTTTTTGCCATCTGCCATTCGGTTGCTATCCAGATCAGAAACTGCAATGATGCGGGCCACATCGTGCCGCCATACACCCGGCATATCATGATCCCTAGCTATACGACCACAACCAATCTGACCTATATTTATTTTGTTGCTAGGCGCATTCTTCCCAAAAACCGAGGCAGGCACTATAGTTGGAAAACCTATTGCCGCACTTGCCAAAGCACTGTTCTTGATAAATTCTCTCCTTTTCATATTCATTTTAAGGTTAATTAAACTCAGGGTTTATTTAAAATTGTTAGTGTAGTTCAGATAATCAAGTTATTGGAAGGCATTTTTCATTTGACAAAGGCCTTCCAATAAGCTTCGGCTTCCTCTGTACTCATCTCACCGTCAAAGACTATCATTCTGTACTTTAATGTATATCGCTTATTGGCCAAGAGCTCCCAAGACTCATGTCTGATCGGCGTGAATTCAATAAATACGTTTCCTTCCCCTTTGTATTGATCTTCAGGCCAAACACGGAGGGGTTCAGGAAATGCTTTATTTGTATTATGGCTCAGGAACAAAACCCCACTTGATCCAGAAGAGGCATCGGTCTCGCCTTGCACAATGATCCATCGGGCATTGGTTCCATCGGCAGTCTTTCTGGTATCACCTTCTGAGGTGAGTATAGTGCTGTTATCTTTGCCCCATGCTTCGGTAGCACGAAAACCAATCCCTCCACCGTAGCGGTAATCATCCAGCAAAATGCCGCCGGGTATTTTAGTCTCGATCGTACTGGTGTAGTCCACCATATACCTGTCTTTGTCTGCTGGCTTTACTTTGATGCGAAGATCTTCTGCGATGGCTATGCGCTCTGATTCCGGGGCCTTTAGATCAATATGATTTTGGCGTACATTTAGCTCAGCAGCTCCGCCTGCCTGTTTCTTTGACAGCACATGGGCAAAGTCAACCCTCCCCTTTCCGTCACCCAAATTCCAAAAATCAACCTCCCTGCCATTGATGGTAGCACGTGTCCAAGGTCCCCATATTCCATAGTGATGGTAATGGTCTTTTGGCTGGATTCTGGTAAGCACCTGACCTGAAGGAGATTTTAAAGGATGAATAAATCCAGATTTTGCAAAATCTTTTTTTATGCCTTCCGGGACATCTTCCACGGCAGTTTGGTAGGTCAGAACAGTCTGATTACCAATCACGAAATCAATTCCGATATCAGTCTCTTTTAAGGATACTTTTTGAGCGTAAGCTGACGCCATTAAACATTGGGAAACAGCTAGTACGCAGAAAATTCTTTTGAATATCATATAAAATTCAGGTTATTGGGATCGAATTTTAAAGATATGGAATTCTCAATTATCGACTAACCCGTTCATCCAATTACCCCATGAAGAAGATTATTATCTACGGAATCGTTTTCCTAGCCAGTGTCAATTTTGCCTTTGCGCAGAACCCACAAGAGATCCCTCTGGATCAAGCTTGGAAAGACAAAATCAGGGAATTAGCTCCTGAGAAAGCCAATTTCCCTTTTAAAAAGAAAAAGAAAATCCTTGTTTTTTCATTGCACACAGGCTTCTGGCACTGGGTAAATCCCCATACACAAGCGATGATTGAGATACTGGCGGACAAAAGTGGCGCTTTTGAAGTGACCGGCAGCACGGACATCGCCATGATGGAAAAAGAGAAGCTTAAAGAATTTGACGCAGTGGTATTCAACAACACCAATGCGAAGGGTGACTATAGAAATCTCTTTGTAGATGTATTCAGCGAAGATGCATCTATGGATAGCGTAGCCGTTTGGAAAAAAGCCAGCGAATTGGAAAACAACATCATCCAATACGTGAAAAAAGGAGGAGGAATTCTCGTGGTACATGGAGGAAATACCATGCTGAACAATTCCATGGAATTCTCCAAACTGATCGGAGGAAGCTTTGATTACCATACCAAGCAGCAAGCTTTCCAGGTACGAATTGAAGATCCTACTCATCCATTGACCAAGTCACTTCCAGCGGAAGGATTCAATCATGTGGATGAGCCTTACTTCTACAAGAATGCTTATGATGAATTGGATTTCCACCCGTTGACTTACTTCAACAATGCGGAGATCGAGGGACAGAGAAAAGGCCAGGAAAAGACTTCGGGCAAGACATATGTGTCGTGGATCAGGAAAGACGGTAAAGGCAGAGCGATGTATATTTCCACTTCCCACAACGCACAGAGTTTTGAAAATCCAGCAGTCCTTGCCTACTTTCTCGATGCACTTCAGTATGTAGTCGGAGATGTGAAGGTGGATGAAACACCGATTGGGAAGTAAGCAGTGACCAGGTTACAGTGGCCAGTTTACAGTCCAAAGTCAACAGTCCACAAAGTTTACAGTGACCAGTAAGCACAGGATGCAACTTCTATTATAGTTGCATCCTGCGTATTAATTTCACTCTTCAATCCTATGATCAAAAGACTCCGGAAAAGTACTCTATAATTATGTAGCTCCAGAAGCAACGGTAGAGTCCTTTTGATCATACTGTCCTGCCAATCGCTTTTCGCCATTTAGTATGACAGAAAAGCTAAAAGGAAAAACTATAATCTAATCTGTTTTAATCTGCGTAGTTATCAGCGTAGATCTGCGGGAAAAGCCACATCCCCGAAATCCACAATCCTCAAGCCTTTTTCACAAACTCGCTTTTCAACGCCATTGATCCAAACCCATCGATCTTGCAGTCGATATTATGATCGCCCTCCACTAATCTGATACTTTTTACTTTTGTTCCTGCCTTGATAGGTTTCGGAGCTCCTTTCACCGGAAGATCCTTTACAATCACCACCGCATCACCATCTGCCAGTACAGTACCATTGGCATCTTTTACGATCAATCCTTCTTCTACTTCATCTTTAACATCTTCGTATTTCCACTCAAAACTGCATTCCGGACAGATCAGTTTTTCATCCATTTCATAGCCATAGGGCGAATTACACGCTGGGCAAGGAGGTATAGTTTGCATAGGGCAAAGTTAAGGAAAAATCTTACGGGCGGAAGACAAGAATTTTCCAATTGAACCAACATTATAGGCAATTGTTTTTCAAAGTTTAGAGAGCTATAAGTGCAGCATAATAAAATGGTTTCCCACAAGGCTTTTATGGCTTATTCTCATATAGCAAATATGCCAAGACCTTTAATGTTAAGAGAAACTGATAAAGTTAAAATGAATCAACAATAATACATAGAACTCTTTGATTACCAATATAATCTGTTTTTTGAGAGAAAATTGTATCTTCATAGCTTTCCACAGTACTTTTCAGGAAAGATTGTCTTAATTCTTATGCAAAATCCAAAATCGAAAGTTCTTAACAAACCCTGGTTTATCACTCTCATCTATTTGATAGTTGGATTCACTTGGATATTTTTCAGCGATCTTTTGATTTCCTCCATCTTTAGCGACGATATCAGAGAAATGTCACGTTTTCAAATAATTAAGGGATGCCTCTATGTATTGTTGTCAGGACTTTTACTTTACTACTTAATCAAAAAACTATATGATCAAGTAAATGGTGGCAAACAGGAATTGGAGTTACTGTTTACTAATCCAAACCTCGGGATTTTTAAAGTAGATAAAGGTGGGAATTTCACCTACGTCAGTTCAAACATATTGCAGATAACAGGATATTCGGACACTGAGGTCATAGGAAAAAATGTCATAGACCTGACCCCATCAAAATACCTGGAAAAAGACAAGAAAATCCTAGACAACATCCATGCAAAATACACCGGAGGGGGATTTATCATCAAAAAACATTTGCAGGACAAGCAAGGCAACCCAATCATTGTAAAAGTATATGGGATTGCACTGAAAGATAAAAAAGGCATTAAAAAAGGATATCTGGCTGCATTTCAGAATATTACTGAGCAAGAAGAATATATGAAATCCTTGAAAGCCAAGAACAAACAACTTCAAGAACTCTCCTCAGATCAATCACATCTGGTGAGGGCACCCTTAGCTAGAATACTAGGCATCATTGAATTACTGCAGAATATTGATTTGGAACCTTCAGAAAAAGGGGAATTGATTAGTCACTTAAAATCCTCAGGTGAGGAATTGGATGATGCGCTGAAAGATATTTCCCTGAAAATGAACAACGGAGAATCTATTTAATACTCCAGTAAGCAATTAAATTAACATCTGAATCAAGTCTCCCTTGGCAAACAGTCATGTTTTCGGCAACACACGTAGGTAAGGTTACCACCGTGCGACTTTCCCTTTACGATTATGGGCGGACACTTGAGATTTAATCATTAAAAAACCATAATAAACACTTGAAAATGATTCCAGTATATTAAACTGTTTTATAGTTTCTTTAATTTAATCATGAATAAGCTGATGCCATCGAGGTATTGTCACCAAGCTGGAGGGCTATACCATACTGCAGTTGACAATATTAAACGTAGAAAACGACACACCACGGGGTAATTATTCGCCCAGCGAGATTCACCAGAAACGAGCCTGCCTATCGGTCAGGAGTGACCATAAAAAAAAAATAAACACATGAAAAAGCTAATTCTACTAAACTTATTGGCCTTGGTCACCGCATTCGCCGCCTATTCCCAAAATCAGCCCACTTACAATGAACTGAAATCGAGTAAATTATTGCCTAATCCAAGTCACTACTATTTTGATACGCTAAATACTTTGCCTTTAACTAAGCTTGAAAATGATACGCTGATTTTTAACCAATTCAACAAGCGAAAAGATAATTGGGAACTAAAGCCCGGTGAAAATCAGCTTTTCCGAAATCATGATAATATTCAGCTTATCCCAAATCCGGAGATACTGTATTCCATACGGATAATGGAACCTAGCGGTAATTTCCCCATTCAAATTTATAGACCAGATTCTACTAAAAACTATACTCTTCTCATAAAAGAATATTAAGGGCTGAACAACTTATCTGATGGCTGCGGGTGAAAACTGAAACAGTTTACCGGAAACTCATTCCTTCCAACTCCGGTTTGCTTTCTTCTCAGCTTGATTCTTTTTGGCCTTGAGCCGCTTTTCTATTGCTCCCTTTCCAGGTTTAGTGGCTTTTCTGATCCGCTTTTTATGGAAAGCTCTACGAAGTAGATCTTCAAATTTCCGGATCACGAGTTCTTTGTTTTGGATCTGGGAGCGTTTTTCCTGAGACTGTAGTTGCAATACTCCTTCCTGGTCAGTTTTTAATTTCAGTTTCTCCAAAAGCAACGCCTTTTCTTCATCGTTTATCACACGTGAATTTGTAATATCATACTTCAGTTGCACTTTAGTTTCCACTTTATTAACGTGCTGTCCACCAGCACCTCCACTTCTTGAAGTGACAAACTGAAGTTCATTGCGAAAATCCCCTCTTCTTATTCTTTCTTCTATATTTTTTGCGTGATATTCCATCCCTGTTGTTGCAATCAGTCCCTAGTCTTAAACGAATATTTGACCAGTCAGCCTGAAAATAAAGTTAGTCGTAACCTTTTCAGGAAAAAAGAGAAAGTAACAAGTATAAGTTCCCGGCCACCATTGAGTTGGAATATGAGATCCCTGAAGGCTCTGATGCGGTAAAAGAAGTTCAAAAACGCCTTGAATTTTATATCAAATCATTATCTTAGTAGAACTATAGTCCATAGTCCTTTTTAAACTATTTTTTTGAAGCGGCAGAGAAATCTGCCGCTTTCCCTTTTTTTAAGCCCTGCATTTGGATTATGAGAATGCTCTCTTAAAAACTATACTGAAGAAGAACTAAAGGATTAAATAAATTAACATCAACTCTAACACTAACCGGATTTTCTTCCGTCAGGTATACGGAGACTCCTTGTATGTAACTTAGATTTTATAATCTGTCCTCCCCAATAAAATCTCCATTTCCCCACTCCCTTCCCAAAAAAAAGCCACCGCTTTCGCCGTGGCCTTTCGTGTAGAGAATAGGGCGGATTATTTAGAAAACATCGTAAACATCCACATTCTTTTTTCTATATCCCCTACAAATTGTGTCAACAGATCCGCTGTGGCGATATCATCAGCCTCTTCTGCCGCTTTAGCTGCCTTTCTGTGGGACTGGGCTAATATACCTAAACCGTCAATGACATGCTTTACACATTCCTCTCCATTACTTACATCCGTAATTTCTTTATGAATGGTGTTCTTCAGATAATCAGAATAGGCATGAAGGGGTTTGAAACCTATGGTAACGATTCTTTCTGCTAACTCATCTATATTTTCATAAACCTTAGAGTATAATTCTTCGAATTTCTCGTGCAGGTCAAAAAAGTTCTCCCCTTTCACATTCCAGTGAAACCCTCTTACATTTTGGTAAAATATATGATAATCCGACAGTAAGTCATTTAGCTTATCTGAGACATTTTTCATCGCTTTATTGTCGAGTTTTAAATGGTTGGCGAGTGTTGCTTTTGCAGTAGTCATATTGTATAGTTTGTTAAATTCAACTTATATCTATCCATCCAAGCCTCATGCCATGATAGAACATACCAAAGAATCACCTACTGTCTCTGCAAGCATATGCAATAGAATTTTGCCCTGACACTTAGAAAACAAATATTATCTCTAGTGACCAATTTCCAAATCAAATCGGGGCTTCAATAGCATGCAAAATCTTCCCCAATCCGCTGAAAGTGCGCCCAAGAAAACGGGACTTTATAATTTTCACTTTAGGACAAATCAACAATCTCTGTGTTAATTCCTGATGATTATGAATATAGGCTTTCCCTGTTGGGTAAATTGATCCAGGCTTCCTGCTCTCCAGAAGCCGGGGGCTTAGCTGCGGTATTTGAAAAATTTGATGGGAGCCGGTGTCCAGAGGACAAAAGGATAGTTGTTTCCCGGTTTAATCGCTCATATCCCGGTTGGGGATAGTATTTATTACATTTTCTATCATCTCTACAGAATCAAATGACAAAAAAACCCGGACTTAGTCCGGGCAGGGTGGACAACTTTCCTTACAGATCGTACTGCTTCATCTTATTGAAGAGTGTCTTTCTGTCTATCCCTAATTGTTTTGCCGCCTGTGTCCTGTTGTACTTTACCTCTTCCAACACCTTCTTCAATACCTCCGCTTCTGCTTCAGCGGCAGCATCTTTTAGGCTCAACGGAATTTTACTGTTTTTTTCATCGGCCCGGTTACCGTCAGAATCCGAAAAATTGAATTTTTGAGAATAAACAATTTCTGGCGGCAAGGCAGAAACAGACATTTTCCCCCCATCTGTCAGTAAAGTGGCGCGACGTATTACATTCAACATTTCACGCAGGTTTCCCGGCCAAGGATACTCCTT
This sequence comes from uncultured Algoriphagus sp., assembly GCA_965651895.1. Classification (GTDB taxonomy): domain Bacteria; phylum Bacteroidota; class Bacteroidia; order Cytophagales; family Cyclobacteriaceae; genus Algoriphagus. Next base: position 16,515 of record CBFGUY010000010.1, read on the forward strand.
AAGCACATCCATCACCTGCTCATCAAATCCAAAAACTTTTTTGTTCAACTCTTGATTGGAAAGTTCTAAGAAGTGGTAAGCAAAGGCCTCTATGTCAGCTTTTCTATGACGTAGTGGGGGGACATTTATACTAAATTCATTGAACCTGAAATACAAATCCTCCCGGAATTTCCCAGCGGATACCGCTTTTCTCAGGTCTTCATTGGATGCTACAATTATTCTTACGTCTATGGGTTTATCTTTTGTCCCCCCGATTCTCCTTAACTTTCTTTCCTGCACCAGTCTCAATAACCCTACCTGGGTTTCATAGGTCAGATTAGTGATTTCATCCAAAAAGATTGTTCCTCCATCAGCCAGTTCAAACTGTCCCGGCTTTTCACCTACAGCTCCAGTAAAAGAGCCCTTTTCATGACCCCAAAGCTCACTCCCCGCAAGTTCCTTGGTCATTGCGCCGCAGTCCACTGCAATAAAAGGCTTGCCTGCCCGCTCACTTTGATCATGGATGGTCCTGGCTATGTTCTCCTTCCCTGCACCACTCTCCCCATATATAACCACACTAAGGTTAGTAGGTGCTACCAATGCCACCTCCTTATACAGTTTTTTTGATTCAGTCCCTGTACCTTTCAGATACTTAGAGTTAGATTTCTGGGAATTAGATTCTGATTCCTTTTTAAGTTGGGTAGCTTTAGAAAAAGTCTGCGTATTGGATTTACTGGCTACAGACGCAGCCAGGGCGCGTTCGATCAGATTGATGATCTCATCTGGAATCAACGGCTTGGTCACATAATCGAAGGCTCCATTTTTAATCACTTCCACAGCTATCTTCACATCCGCATACCCTGTAATTATAGCGACCTGAGTTCCTGGAGATATTTCCCTGACTTTCATCAGGACATCCCTACCTTCCATGTCTCTCAATTTGAAGTCGCAGAAAATCAGGTCAAAAAAGGTTTTCTTGACCAATTCGAGTCCATTCTTTCCTGAGATAGTCGTTTCCACATCGTAGCCCTTCTTGGTGAGAAATCGCTCTAAAAGTTGACATATATCTATATTGTCGTCAATTACGAGAATCTTAGCCATGGTTTATTTGGTGTTGGGTGTGTTAATCAGCTGGCTTTGGACCACTGAGTCCAGCCGTGCTACATTAAATGGTTTACTAAGGAAGTCCAGTGCTCCATATCGGATGGCTTCCATTTTCACTTCGTTATGATCAAAGGCACTCATCATGATTACCTTGAACTGTAATTTGCCGGAGTTGATGTGTTTTAATTCACTCAACCCACTTCCATCGGGCAAATTTATATCCAAGAATACCAATTCAGGTTTTCTTAGTTCAAACAGTCTTCTACCCTCTTTAAGTGTACCCGCCGTGATTACTGAAAATCCTCTTCTATCTAAAAACCTAGATAAAAGAGCCCTGATTTCCGGTTCATCATCTATTACTAATATCACTTTATTCTTCATCTCATATTCTTCTTCACTTGAAAACCTGAAGTAAATCCATTGTGTAATCGGGTAGTCCTGAGTGGATAAGACCAAAGAAAAGGTGTAGCTAAAGGCCACACCTTTTCCTAATTCTAAACCTATTTCATTTCACTTTTTCTGCCTTGTCTTTTGCTGCCTGAAGCGCAGATTTAGTAGCTTCCAAACCTTCCGTTTTAGCATCTAACAGCTTGGTTTTCAAATCCACCAGAACGGATTGAAAATCACCCAAAAGGCTATTCAGCTTTTCCTTTTGTGGTCCAAACTCATCTTTGTTTTTATAAAGATATGCTCCTACTAAAGCGCCAGTTATAAGTCCGCTAAACCAAAGTGTCTTATTAATTGCTGATTTGTTCATTGTAATTAATTTAGTGTTAAAATTCAGATTATAAATAGATTACGCTGTGCTTTTGTTTCAGTGAAAACTAAAAGATCATAAATCCGGGTTTAATTCTGCCTTTGTATTGCTCTAAAGAAGAATTATTATTAGTAACTATACAGGCCGTCCAGAAATCAATCTGAACAGCACGGCGATTATCGCCAATACCAGTAGAACATGTATCAAACCTGTGGCACTATAGGCAAAAACCCCTACCAGCCAGCCGATCAGGAGAATTACTGCGATGAAATACAATAAAGAACTCATAGTTTCGAAATTTAGGTTGTGTGATTGATTTATGTGACTAAGACCAACACACGTGCCTCAAATAGTTAGGATAGGTGAAAACACCTTTAATTGTCCCAATCACGCAATTAAGCCTACCTTTATATTTAAATTCAACTATCGCATTAAAGTTTTATGGGAAAAAATTTCCCCAATTCTGGGAAAAGTAAATGAAAAATAACCAAAACCCCTCGCTCCGCCACGTCAAAATTTACTCAATAGTGACGCTTATTCTTATAATCGTAGGCAGCGGGATTTCCTACTGGACTGCAGGTCGTATAGCATTCTACACAGAGGGGGTGATGCATACCTCCAAAGTCGTTCAGCGGACCAATGAACTATACTCAAGTATTTTGGAAAGAGAAAGCAATATCAGGGGATATATACTGACAGGAGACGAAGAATTTCTAAGTCATTACAATCAGTCCAATGTCAATGCTGAACTGCTGCTCAGCCAATTACAGGCGTTGACGATGGATGACGGCTTACAGCAAAACAATGTAGAAGAATTGCGGGGACTGATCAATTCCCGGGTGAGGATGTTCGAGAGAACTATAGCCTATATGAAGGAACAGGGTAATCTGGACGGATACATGGATCATAATAAGATCTACAATGCACTGACCGGATATAAAATGATAAAAGAGGTGGTTCTACGCATTAATACGGTAGAGAACAACCTTTTTAGAGAAAAAAACCAAAGCTTGATCAATAACATAAATGCATTGCCTTTGATTGTAGGACTTATATCAGTTTTTTCCATCACCATTGGCTTGGTTACATTTTTCTCCATCTATCAATACAACAAAGCCCAAATCACTGCCAACAGAGAAATTGTGCTTTATCAGGAAAAACTCAGAGATCAGATAAAATTATTGGATGACACAAACAAAGAACTGGAGCAATTTGCCTATGTAGCATCCCACGACCTTCAGGAACCACTGCGTAAAATCACGGCATTTTCTGATTTACTGAAAGAACAATACAATGATACCCTGGGCGGGGAAGGGGACCTATATCTTAATCGTATTACAGCTGCCGCACTACGGATGAGAAGATTAATCACAGATCTTCTGGATTACAGCAGAGCTGGAAGAATAGACATAGAAAAAACAAAAGAGGTAAAACTTACTAAAGTCATCAAAGATATGCTTGATGATTTTGAACTTGCTATCCAGGAAAAATCCGCAAAAATAACCCTGGGAAAATTACCAAAAGTGAAGGGTACGGATACAGAGTACCGTCAGGTATTTCAAAACCTGATATCCAATTCCCTGAAATTTGCTAAAAAAGATAAAGCTCCGGAAATCACAATCTCTTCTGAGAAGGCTGATCCATCCTTGATCAAAAAATTCCCAACGCTGGATGAACGTCTAAGCTACCATTTAATTAAGGTAATCGACAACGGTATAGGTTTTGAAGAAGAGCACGCTGACAAGATATTCTCGATCTTTCAGAGACTACATGGAAAACACGAATTTGAAGGAACAGGGATAGGACTTTCTATCACCCGGAAGATTATAGAGAAAAACAGTGGAATCATTTTTGCGGAAAGCGTGCTAGGCGAGGGAACAACATTCCATATAATATTGCCTGTTGTAAACAAATAAACGCAGTTTGTCGGTAATTTTAAGACCAGTATTTTATTCCCAAAATCGTGCTTATCTTTTCAGGACAATTTTAACCCTTCTTTGGCAAAGACTATATGCACATGTCCTTCGAGAAACCAATCCAAATCCTAGTCGCAGAAGACGATGAGGACGATAAATTATTAATCCTTAAAGCCTTCGAGAGAACTTTGCCCAAAGAGAAAGTCACTTGCGTAGAGGACGGAGAAGCTTTACTGAAATATCTGAGGCACACAGCCCCATATGATGATTTAGCAAAACACCCTAAACCCGATATCATCTTGCTTGATCTCAACATGCCTCGAAAAGATGGTAGGGCAGCTTTGGCCGAAATAAAAAGCTGTGAAGATCTCAAGTCCATCCCTGTGATCATCTTCACCACTTCCAACAGCGCTGATGATATAAAAGTCACCTACAAGATGGGATCAAGCAGTTACATCACCAAACCTGGTTCTTTTGAGGAACTGGTACGAATAGCAGAGGAAATAGAAAACTATTGGTCAAAGACAGTCCTATTGCCAGCGTAAAGCCGCGTATGATTATTGAAGAAAAAATAAGGATTTTATATGTAGATGATGACCCGGATGATTTCTTTCTGGTTTCTACTCTTCTAAAAAAAGTCACAGATACCACCTATGAACTAGAAGGCGCTACCAGCCTGGAAGAAGCGATCACCAAATTAGATCAGAACTTTGATGTATATCTGGTAGATTATCGCCTGGGTAAAGACACTGGTCTGGAGCTGATCCGGGAAATCAAATTGGTCAGAAAACATGCTCCCGTAATCATGCTTACGGGAATGGCTACCTCGGATATCGACAGGGAAGCACTTACCCTCGGAGCCTCAGATTATCTGGTCAAAGGTGAGTTTGATGCGAATTCCCTGGACAGAATACTCAGATACGCCATCAGGGATTCCCAATTGATGGAATCTCTGGCCGATGCCGCGAGGAAGTTCCGATCAATATTCGAGATGGCAAGTGACCCATTTCTTTTAATGAGTGGTGAAGGGGAGATTTTGGAAGCAAACCCGGCCTTTCTCAATAAATTTGGCAAAAAGGCATACGACCCCACATCCGGTAATAGCTTCTATTTTAAAGATTTACTACCGGAAGAATTTTCCCGCCAGGAATTGGAAGGATTATTCTTCAATGGTCAGGAGCTCTATGATATGGAAGCACTTTTGACCATTGAAAATGGGCATTCCATCAACAGTCTAATAAGTATAGTAAAGCAAGATGTCAACATTTTTCAAGTGTTGATCAAAGATCTAAGTGCCATCAAGGCCAAAGAAGAAGAGGAACTGAATTTAAAGAAATTCTCTTCAACAGGGAGAATCGCCAGGCTTCTGGCACATGAGGTAAAAAACCCGCTCACCACCATACTACTTTCCGCAGACCAACTCAATATGGAGCTTCCGGAATCAGTCATCGCAGAAAGCGGTGATTTGATTGACGTGATCCGGAGAAATTGTGACAGAATCAACCATCTGGTCACCCAGCTTTTGGACAGTACCAGATTTACTGAACTGGATTCGAAAAGCCACTCCATAAACACCTTGCTGGACGATGCCCTAGAGCACGCCAAGGATAGAATAGAATTGAAGGGCATAAGTGTCCAAAAACAATTTCAGGCTGATATCTGTGATATAAAAGTAGATGGAGAAAAGGTGAAAATCGCATTGATCAATCTTATTGTAAATGCAATAGAGGCAATGCCGGAAAAGTCAGGTAAGCTACTCCTTAGAACCAGTGTCAAAGGAAATCAGTGTAGAATTGAGATTAAAGACAATGGAGAGGGAATCCCTAAAGAAAACCTGGAACGGCTCTTTGAACCGTTTTTCACCAGCAAACCCACGGGATCCGGCCTGGGTCTTACCAATACGCAGAATATCATATTAAGCCACGGAGGTTCCATCCGGGTGAAAAGCGAGGTTGGCAAAGGAACTACCTTCCTGATCATATTCAATCTTCCTGGCTGACAAAAAAAACACACTAGTGCTGATCCCCTTATACATCTGCGATGGGGGGATCTTTTATTTAGGGCATCTTGAAAAATGCCAGTAATAAATCTAAAGCTGTCATTTTGATCGATTAGCCCATTTTTCCTGTGGGCGTTTTTTCAGCAAGCCCTATTTAGGTATTTGGTTTGAAAAAGCTAATTTGTCCCCGAATAAATAAGACCATACAATCAGTATTATGATAGAATTCAATGGAAAACTAGAAGTTTTCGAGTTTAATCATTGGCAATACCACATTCCTATAGCTGACAATATCTCCTCCCAGATGATGGATGAAAACCACCGTCGGGTACTGGTATGGATCAAAGGGGAAGGCCCATTCCATATGGCACTGATGAAAGCTAAGGAATACTGGTATATCCTAGTCAATCAAACCCTTAGATCCCGATTCAATTTAGACGAAAAAACGACTTTTACTGTTAAAATAGATCGTGATCACAGCGAATATGGTCATGAAATGCCTGAAGAATTACAGGTACTGATGGATCAGGATGAAGAAGGCGCCAGCTACTTCCAATCATTGACCCCAGGTAAACAACGGATGATGGTATATACGGTGACCAAAGTGAAAAATCCGGAAAGCAGGATGAAAAAAGCCTTGGCGATCATCCATCATCTCAAACTGGTCAAGGGAAAGCTGGACTATAAACAACTCAATGAGCTGATCAAGTATTACAATAACTTATAAGGGCTAAAAAAAAATGAGGCTGTCTCATAAGTAGGTTTTCTTGTCAGGCTAAGCGAAGTCGAAGCCTTTTATGCGCTAATTAAGCCCATTTCGATTTCGAGACTTTCGTCTCTCAAGTGCTCAATGTGACAATTATAAATTATGAGACAGCCGCTAATCATCAGTAATTATTTATTTGATTTTTTAGGATCCAAGCTCTCGGCCAAGGCCTTCTTATTGATTTCCCGTTTTGGCCGGCGTACCCCAAAAGTACCTCTGTTTACTTTGCCTCGTTTGGTTTTCATATCTCCTTTTCCCATAGTTGTATAGTATTAGTTGATGAATCCCGAAATTATCAAAAACTTCAGGAAATGTCAATCTTCCACATTTTTGATATCAAATCTGGGATTAGAACTGTTTTTTCTTGTGGGTTTAAGCGGGATTTTTGATCTTCAATACCATGAGTAAACTTCCGGAAATCAACTGCGACTTAGGCGAAGGGATAGCAGACGAAAGGCTTGTCTTTCCTTACATTGATACTGCCAGCATAGCCTGCGGAGGTCATTATGGGGATGAAAACTCCATCAGTCAATCATTGGCCCTGGCTATACACTATAAGAAAAATGTAGGTGCGCACCCCTCCTATCCAGATCCAAAAAACTTTGGGAGAAAAACAATGAAAATCCAGGACAAGGATTTAAAAAAGTCTATTTTAACTCAGATTCTCAAATTCGAGCAACTTGCTGAAAAAGTAGGCCTTCCCATGGAGCATATCAAATTCCATGGGGCACTCTATAACGATGCTGTAGCAAATCCAGAACTGGCAGACAGTCTGACAGATTTTATAGCCACCTATTTTCACAATACTCCTATATTCGCCCCGCCGCATTCAGAGCTTGAGAAGTATATCATTCAAAAAGGGCTAAAACACCGGGTGGAAGTATTTGGAGACAGAAGATATCTCGACACTTACCGGCTGGTGCCCAGATCGGTGTTCGGTTCCCATATGGTGACTGAGAGCGATATCACATCCCATTTAGAGACTTTACTCGGTAAGGGATTTCTCCAGAGTGATTCAGGAAAATCACTCCCCATAAAAGCAGATACCATATGTTTTCACGGAGACAATCCCGGAATCGCTGACTTTTTACCACTCATCCGAAAAAAATTCTGGTCGTGAAGCCCCAGGTAAGGCAAATCACCCCTTTGCTATATGAATTCGTGTGGGACTCTGACATCTCCGACAATCTCCTTCAGCAGCTGTTGGGTTTCAAAGAACTAATCGAACATGAATTTAACCATTGGATAGAAGAATTGAGGCTAGGGTATCAAAGCCTGGTCATAGTACTGTCCCGGCCTCTTGAAGCAGCTGTGGTCAATCACTGGGTAAAGTCCATAAGGGAGGAAGGACTCTGCCGGCAACTACCGGAAAGAATCTGGAAGATCCCGGTATGCTATTCCCCGTCAACAGGGCGTGATCTCGACACCTTAGCCCGTCACAAAAACATCACCCCGGAAGAATTGATATTTATGCATTCCCAGCCGCTTTATCGCATCCATTTCTTCGGTTTTTTACCTGGATTTATGTATTTGAACGGACTTAATGAAAAGCTGCATATCCCGAGAAAAAGCACTCCTGACAGGACAGTCCCTGCAGGCTCTATCGCTATCGGCGGATCCCAAACAGGAATTTACCCCACCGCTAGCCCAGGAGGCTGGCATTTGATAGGCCAGACGCCTTTATCGATTTTTGATCCGGCTCAGAAAACACCTGTCTTTGCTTCAATCGGAGAAAGGATAAAGTTTATCCCCATTCCAGAGCGGGAATTTGAGCAGATGAAAAGGCAATCAAAAATCCCTGACTCCATATGAGGGACTCTATCGGATATCTGACAATCCTACAAACCGGCCCAGGCACCTCAGTCCAGGATTTAGGGAGAAAGAATTTCGCCCAGTATGGAGTTCCCCTATCCGGCGCTCTGGACAGGAAAGCATTACTCTGGGCAAATCATCTTTTGAAAAACAATCCCTCTGATGCTGCTCTGGAAATCTGCAATCCTGGATTTAAGGTTTCCTTTGGCTCCCCTACTATCATTTGCCTTGCGGGTGCAGAAGCCAAGGTACTGCTGAATGGACAGAAGATTTCCTACTATGGCATTCAGGCTATACAAAGAGGCGACCTATTGGAAATAGGCGCATTTCAGCAGGGGGCTGTGATCTATTTAGGCATCAAACAGGGCGTGCAAAGCGAAAAAATCATGGGTTCCAGAAGTTGGTATCAGGGAATTACAGACTCTGTTTATGCAAAAAAAGCAGATCAAGTCCCCTACTACTCTTTTCCGCTCCCTCCGGATAGTACAGCTTCCAAAGCCAAATGGAATCTCCACCGGGCAGAAGACGTAGTAATAGAAGCCTTTCCCGGCTCCGAATGGGAGCAAATGGATAAGGAATCCCAAATACTGCTGGAATCCGGCGATTTCACCCTCTCTGACCTCAAAAACAGAATGGCTATTCAATTGAATGAATTAGTCCCCAATTCTCTTCCTGAAATGGTTACCGCCCCTGTTTTTCCGGGTACGGTGCAACTAACCTCTGGGGGGAAACTGATCATATTGATGAGAGATGCCCAAGTTACAGGAGGATATCCTAGAATCCTGCAAGTGACTGAGGATGGGCTGTGGATTTTGGCACAAAAGAAACCTGGGCAAAAAATAAGGTTTCTGCTCAAGCAATTACCTTGATCCAATGACTACCTTTTGAAAAACAGAAATCAGAGAACTTCAAATTATTCCAACTGGACCAAAGATTGTAATCCACTTCAGTCAATGTCGGCTTACTTTCCTTTATGTTCTTGGAAAAAATCCCTGTACAGGCTTGAGGAAAGTCACAAAGCCTATTATCTTAAACTTTTACTTTGACAATTGACCTTATGGAAAATCATTTAAAACAACAGATTTTAAAGCAGGGCATGAACCCTGAAACGGTAGCTCAACAGATACAGCATTTCGAGAATGGTTTTCCTTTTCTGGACATTACAGCTCCTGCCACTCCTGGCGATGGCATTAAAGTGCTCAATGAAAAGGACTTGATGCACTATCTAAAGACCTATCCTGAAAAGGCAGCCCAAATAGAAGTAGTGAAATTCGTACCCGCAAGCGGTGCGGCATCCCGGATGTTTAAGGATCTTTTTGCATTTCTGGAGGGAGATGGTGATATCAGCAACTCCGCTTTTGTGCAGAAATTCATGAATAACATCGAGAAGTTTGCTTTCTACGAAGACCTGGATCAGGTATTACAAAAACAGGGCAGCAGCATCAGCCATGCGCTCGACATCAAAGACTACAAAAGCATTCTTGCTGCTTTGCTTTTAGATGAGGGACTTGGCTATGGCAATTTGCCAAAAGGCTTACTTAAATTTCACCGCTATAAAGATAGGCGGAGAACCCCTGCATACGAGCACTTGATCGAAGGTGTACAATATGCCGTTGGCAAAGGATCATTGGTGAAAATCCACTTTACAGTTTCTCCTGAGCATACAGAAAAATTCAAACAAGAAATTGAACAAATTCTACCTGAAATAGAACAAGAGCATGGTGTGAACTTTGACATCAGTTATTCCCAGCAGAAAAAGTCCACTGATACCATTGCGGTGAATATCGATAACACCCCGTTTACAGAAGATGACGGGAGCATACTCTTCCGCCCGGCAGGCCATGGCGCTTTGCTGGAAAATCTCAATGAGGTGTCCGCCGATCTTATTTTTATCAAAAATGTGGACAATGTGGTACCGGATCGGCTGAAAGCAGAAACCAAAAACTATAAAATGGCAATTGGCGGACTGCTTTTGGAAGTACAGCAAAAGGCGTTTGAGGCCTTACATGCACTGGACAAACAGGCAGATGAGGAGTCTATAAACCATGCAGAACAGGTATTCACTCAGGATTTGGGCGCAAAATTACCTGTGGATTTCTCTTCTTTGTCCTCAGAGGCGAAATCGGCATTTCTTAAAATGAAACTTAACAGACCTATGCGTATCTGTGGGATGGTGAAAAACACCGGAGAACCTGGAGGAGGTCCCTTCTGGGTTAAGGAAGAGGACGGTTTTCAATCCCTTCAGATCCTGGAAACGGCCCAGATTGATCTGAACGATCCTGCTTCCAAAAAGCATTTCAATGCATCTACCCACTTCAATCCTGTGGACTTGGTCTGTGCCACCCGCAACTATAAAGGAGAGTCTTTTGACCTGCTAGAATTCAGGGATATGATGACCGGCTTTATCACCGAGAAGTCAAAAAGCGGCAAAGATCTTAAAGCTCTGGAATTACCCGGACTATGGAATGGATCCATGTCAGGCTGGAACACGATTTTCGTGGAGGTACCGCTGATCACTTTCAATCCTGTAAAGACCGTGAATGATCTGCTGAGAGACGAACATCAGTAAAATTTTGGTTTCCCGCTGATTTACGCAAAAAAAATCCGCTGATTCCCGCCGATCAGTTTTAAATCTGCGAATATCTGCGATAGTTATCAGCGATAATCAGCGGGAAAACTATCACTCGCTCACATCATTCCTCTTGTTTGATATTAACATCAATAAAAGTTTGGTGACCAGGTGATTCACGAAGAAAAACCCACAGATTCACGCCGATCTAATTTTAAATCTGCCCTTGCCTGCGATAATTATCAGCGAAAATCAGCGGGAAAACTATCACTCGGCCACATCATTCCTCTTTTTTCCCCTCATAGAGCTCATACTTCAGCAAGCGACAATCAATCGTCCCATTCCAGAATTCTATTCGCCTATTCGCTTTTAGGCCGATTTTCTTTGCCAATTCCAAATTTCCCGTGAAAATATAGCCCCGGTATCCAGCGCATTTCTGCTTCAGGAAATCCCCCATTCTCTTGTAAGTGAGTTCGAGTTCTTCATTCTCTCCTAGCCTTTCCCCATATTCGGGATTGAACATGATCACACCCCGAGGACGTTCTGGAATCTCTGTTTCAGCAAAGTCACATACCTGAAACTCAATCATATGATCCACCCCGGCTGTTATTGCATTTTCTTGGGCAAAGGATATCGCCTGTAAGGAAATGTCAGAGGCTATGATCTTCAAGTCCGGAAGCTCCATGATTTTACTTTCTAACTTTTTCTTCTTTGCTAGGAAGGCTTGCTCATCGTACCCTAAAATATGCTGGAAAGAATAATGATCCCGGTACAATCCCGGATAGCGCTTGGTAGCCATCAGTGCTGCTTCAATAGCCAATGTACCCGATCCGCACATGGGATTGATAAAAGGAACACGTGTATTCCATTCGGTAGCATAGATCGTCGCTGCGGCCAAAGCCTCCATCATAGGTGCTTTTCCGGGTATTTTGCGGTAGCCGTGCTTGGCAAGCGTATCACCTGAAGTGTTGATATATACCGAGCATTGGGTGTCTTTCCAATAAACCTGAAAGACCAAGCCATTGAAATCTGATCCGGAATCCGGTCTCCTACCCTTCAGTTCCCTAAAGCGATCTACAATAGCGTCTTTCACTTTTACATTGACGATCAAAGGAGTAGTGATGCTTTCGTTCTCCGCTACGGAATTCACTGAGAAATAACCATCCACATCCAGGTACTCTTCCCAGGGAATGGCTTTGAACCTACGGTAGATATCATCTGCATTTCTGAGATAAAAAGATTTGATTTCATAGAGTACCTGGGAAGCCGTGCGCAGGTATAGGTTTAGATCCATGCACTCTTCCATGGTTGCCCGTAATTCTATGCCTGTCCTGGAGACAGATTCAGGTACGAAACCAAGTTCGCGAACCTCCTTTTCCAAGTATGAGACCGAGCGGTCCTTACAGGTAACAAAAACTTTTCCTTTGAGATTAAAATCAAGCATGCGCAAAAGTAAGAAATGCCCATGACAAGTTCTCCTCGAATAGCAGGATGATATTCGGGGCATTCCATATGACCTATAAAAATCAATAATAACCAGATGAAAGATCGCCGGATTCTTCCCGCTTGTCTCACAGAGGTTGTGATTGGTCATTTTCCCAACGATTAGTCGCAAACGATTGCGTAACTTATAAAGGATACTTCTTGGCACAATGCCCCTAAATCTTGAATTTTATATTGATAAACAACACCTCAATTTTATGAAATACACCCGAAACGCACTTGCGGCATTGATCACTTCTTTTGCGCTGATAAGCTGTGCAGGCGAGCAAAAAACGGATGATGGCTGGACTGATCTGTTTAATGGCAAAGATCTTAGCGGCTGGAAGCCGGTAGCCGGAACCGCCACCTTTGATGTAGTAGATGGAACTATCGAAGGGGTAGCCGTAGCTGGATCCCCAAACACTTTTCTGATTACGGAGGAAACCTACGGGGATTTTATCCTGGAGCTTGATCTTAAGATCGAACACCTTTCCAGCAATTCTGGAGTGATGGCCAGAGGACAGTTTGATCCGGCAGCCAGAGATGGAAAAGGCTTGGTTTACGGCTACCAGATTGAAGCAGATCCTTCAGAAAGAGCCTGGTCTGGCGGAGTATATGATGAGGCAAGAAGAGGATGGCTATATCCCCTGGATCTGAATCCCGAAGCAAAATCTGCCTTCAAAATGGGAGAATTCAATCATTACAGGATAGAGGCCATAGGCAATGAAATCAAAACCTGGATCAATGGACAGGAAGTAGCATATATAGTGGATGATATGGATAAGTCCGGGTTCATCGGCTTACAGGTTCATAGCATCCAAAATCCGGAAGATGCGGGCAGAAAGACTACGTTTAAAAATGTACGGATCCAAACTGAAAATCTTGAACCAAAAGCATTTAACAAAGATGTGTTTGTAGTCAACAATAGCTTGAACACATTGACAGAATATGAAAAAAGCAAGGGATGGAAATTGCTTTTCAACGGTCAGAATGCGGATGGGTGGAAAGGGGCCTATAAGGAAACATTCCCTGAATCAGGATGGTCTGTCAAAGATGGAATCCTGACTATAGCCGCATCCGATGGAAGGGAATCTGCCAATGCCGGGGATATCGTTACCCAAGAGCAATTTTCAGCTTTTGACCTGGCGTTTGAATTCAAGCTGAGCGAAGGTGCCAATTCCGGTGTAAAGTATTTCGTCACTCTTTCTGAAGGCAACAAAGGTTCTGCCATAGGGTTGGAATACCAGATTCTAGACGATGAGAAACATCCGGATGCCAAAATGGGAAGAGACGGAAACCGTACCTTGGCTTCTCTTTATGACCTTATTAAAGCTGATAAAAACGGCAGATTTATAAAGCCCATAGGAGAATGGAACAAAGGAAGAGTAGTAGTGACTCCCGATAACAAGGTGGCCCATTACCTAAATGGGGTAAAAGTAGTGGAATATGTAAGAGGCTCTCAAGAATACCGCGATTTGGTAGCTATCAGTAAGTATGAAAAGTGGGAGAATTTCGGAGAAGCTGAGAAAGGACATATACTCCTACAGGATCATGGCGATGAGGTAAGTTTTAGGAATATAAAAATCAAAAACCTAAAGGTTAACAATTAATCAGAACTCTTCTTTAGAAAAAGAGGCTGTCTCATAATTCATAATTGTCACATTGAGCACTTGAGAGACGAAAGTCTCGAAATCGAAATGGGCTTAACTAGCGCATTAAAGGCTTCGACTTTCATGCCTTCGGCAGACAGGCTGCTACCAATGACGTATTTAAATGTTGTGTTACCCTGAGCGGAGTCGAGGATCCTTTGACTCCGCTCAGGGTGACCTAACGTTGTTCCTAAATCCCTTTCCGTCATTATTCTTTTGTAAATTCTAAATTTTTCTTACTCAGCCTGACAAGAAAACCTACTTATGAGGCAGCCTCTTTTCTGCTTTTACCAACCCTATCCATATACTTTGACAATACAAACTTACCATGATAGCACAGGATACTTTTATAATTAAAAATGCATATAAAAGAATAGTGATTAACTGATCAACTAAGTGCATTATACAAAAACAGAATAAGCCTAAACCATCTTTTATATAAAGGCCTTTTGCAAACCGAATGCAATCAAAAAATAGCTTTTTTAACCGATTAAAGGCAATACATTCCAAATATACCGATCCACAACCATTCAACAGCGCAATCGATTTCGTAAATAGGAATTAACATTTTTTAAAAAGCCCCACATATGTTATACCTTAATGCTTGATAATGTGTGTTTACGAGTGTACTTAAATTTCCTACAGTCATAACCGATTATCAGAGTTACTTTCTCATAACAAAAACCCAAAATTATGAAGCAAAAACTTTACACTTATTTGAGTGTACTATTCTTTGCGCTGCTTACTATCTCAAGTGGATATGCGCAAAACGTACAAATCACTGGGACGGTTTACGACGAAACCGGACAGCCTTTACCAGGAGCAACTATACTCGTGAAAGGCACTACTACAGGAACCACATCGGATCTCGATGGGAAATACACCATCTCCAGCCCACCCGATGGAACACTTATTTTCTCCTTCATAGGATACAATCCGACTGAAATAGCAGTAGGAAATCAATCAAGCATTGATGTCAATTTAACTCCGGATCTAGCAGATCTAGAGGAAGTGGTAGTTGTGGGGTATGGTACTGCCAAAAAGAGCCAGTTGACCGGGGCGATTTCTTCCGTAGGCTCTAAGGAAATCCAGGAACTGCCTATTACAGATGCCAGGCAGGCACTTCAAGGACGTGCAGCCGGAGTGGATGTGACACAACCTGGGTCGAAACCCGGGGCAGCACCTCAGGTACGGATCAGAGGTAGAAGGTCATTCAATGCATCAAATGAGCCGCTTTATGTGGTTGATGGAATACCGCTGGCAGGGGGCATACAAGACATCAACCCACAGGATATTACATCCATGGAGGTATTGAAGGATGCGTCTGCAACTGCTATTTATGGATCCAGAGGCTCCAACGGGGTCGTTCTGATCACCACCAAAAGAGGTACTGTAGGCAAAACCGTGGTTTCTTTAGATGCTTATTATGGTATCAACCAAGAGTTGGGGAGAATCGATGTGTTTAACGGACCTGAATTTGCTGAATACAAAAGAGAATCGAGGAGAGCAGGTGGAGAGATCCCAGAAGGCCCCACTACTCCAGCTATTGATGAATCTATATTTGAACCAATAGAGCTTGATGGGATCGCCCAGGGCAGATCTACAGATTACCCGGGGGGCCTGATGAGAACCGGATCTATCCAGAGCTATCAACTCGGCGTAAGTGGAGGCAGTGAGAAAACAACCTTCTTTGTCTCCACCAACTACTTTAAAGATGAAGGGGTAATCATCAATCAGGATTACACCCGATATACTTTCCGCGCAAACATCGATCACAAAATCTCCAAAAACATCAAATTCGGAACCTCTACCCTGGTTTCCTACAGTGAGCGAAACGGTGAAAACTTCAATCCACTTGGGGGAGCCCTTGCAGAGAATCCCCTCGGGAAGCCCTACGATGAGGAAGGAAACTTAATCTTCCTCCCTACTCAAGATGGATTAAGAACCAATCCATTTGCTGAAATAGTGGATGGAGCCCAGATGGACCTGACCAAGAACTACAGAATCTTCAACAGTATTTTCGCACAGTGGGATATTCTTCCCGGACTAAGCTATAGAATGGTGTTTGGCCCTGACTTTACCATCAGCAGAAATGGAAGATTCACGGGCTCACAGACCAATGCCAGAAGAGGAGGAGCCGCTACAGGCAGTGTAGATGATCGATTCACTTTCAATTATACCTTCGAAAACATTGTGAACTACACCAAAACCTTCAATGAAGTCCATAATCTGAATATCACCGCATTACAGTCAATACAACAAGATAGATTTGAGCAAACCACAGTGTCTGTTTTGGGAATTCCTGCAGAATCACAGCTATTCCACCGACTGGGAGACGCATCCCAGATCACCGGGGCAAACACCAATTTGATAGAATGGTCATTGATGTCATTTATGGGAAGGGTCAATTATGATTTCAAAAACAAGTTGTTGGTAACAGCGACTTTAAGGGCAGATGGTAGCTCTAGATTTGGTGAGAACAACAGATTTGCCTATTTCCCTTCCGTGGCCCTAGGCTGGAATATCCACTCTGAGCCCTTTATGCAAAATTCTGCAATTTTCGACCAACTGAAGCTGAGAACCTCCTACGGTTCTATAGGTAATCAGGCAATAAACCCTTATCAGACACAGGCACTGCTAGGCAGGACCAGCTATGCATATGAAAACAGTCCTGCTTTTGGCTATCGTCCCAGATCGATCGGCAATCCTGATCTGAGATGGGAAACCTCCACCACCCTCAATATAGGCTTGGATTTCGCATTGTGGAAAAGCAGGGTATTTGGATCCTTTGAATACTATGTAACCAATACCAGCGACTTACTTGCGCCGCAACCCCTCCCTAATTCCATTGGGTTTGGTGGTTTCATCACCAACATTGGCGAGACCCGGAACAGGGGAATTGAATTGACTTTAAGCACTTTGAATATTGAAAAAGGTGACTTTACCTGGTCTTCTGATATTGTTTTCACCAAGAATAATGAAGAGATAATTTCCCTTCCCAACGGAGATGATATCTCAGCAGGTAGATTTATAGGCCAACCTTTGACTATTTTCTATGATTTGAAGAAAATCGGAATCTGGCAACTTGACGAAGTGGATGAGGCTGAATCATACGGAAGTGTTCCGGGTGAGATCAAAATCGAAGATTTCAATGGTGACGGAGTGATCAATTCTGAAGACCGACAATTCTTGGGCTCCGTAGTCCCTAAGTTTGCTTTAGGATTTACCAATAGATTCAGCTTCAAAGGATTTGATCTGTCCTTCTTCCTTTATGGAAGATTTGGCTACATGATTAGATCCCAATTCCATACCCAAAACAATTCATTGGCAGGAAGATACAACAATTTGGATATCGACTATTGGACTCCTAACAATCCAACCAATGCCTATCCTAGACCAAATGTAAACCAGGAAAGTGCAAAGTATGCGAGTTCCATGGAGTACTTTGACGGGTCATTTATCAAAGTCAGAAATATCAACTTCGGATACAACTTCACTCCTGAAGCCGCGAAGAAAATCGGTATGACCAGCTTGAGGATTTATTCAAGTATCCAGCAGCCGTTCATTTTTGCGAAATACAGATCTGAGCATAAGGGGATCGATCCCGAAGTATTCATGGATGGGGAGCAAAATTTGACTGCAGGTGCGGTCAATGCCAATGTATCGCCCGCTATTACTTCTTTCACCTTTGGTATCAATGCTAAATTCTAATTATGATGAACAAACTAGCAAAAAATATAAACTATTGGGCTAAATCATCTGCCTTGATTCTTGGGCTTTCTCTAGCCGCTTCCTGTGACGGATTTTTAGATGAAGACGTCACCTCTCAAATAGGAAACGATTACCTAAATACCGCAAAAGGGCTAAATGATGGGGTCAATGCCGCCTACAGTTCTATGAGAGCATGGTATGGATCAGAGCGTGGAAATAACCTTACCATATTCGGCACCGATATCTTTACAAACGGTGCTGATGGTTCATGGAAATTTATGAACTTCTATACTAACCAATTTGACTCGCAAAACGGTCATGTCCGTGAGGTATGGGACGAATTCTATCGAGGGATCAACACCTGTAATGCTGTAATTGACAGAGCTCAAAACGTTACTGGACTTTCTGAAGAAGAAATCCAAAAAAGAGTCGCAGAGGCCAAATTTATAAGGGCACATCATTATTTCCTTCTGGTGCAGCTTTTTGGGCCGGTGGATTTGCAGCTTTCCGAAACTATTCTCCCGACTAAGGAGGTAACCCGAACGTCTGTCTCAGCTGTTTATTCAGCTATCATTCAGGATTTGAAGGAAGCGATTCCAAATCTGGAAGCCAAAGCTAAATCGGATAATTATGGGAGAGCTACCCGCCCTGCAGCAGAGCATCTTTTGGGAAGAGTGTATATTACCAAAGCCACCTCAGAAGCCGGTGAAGCATCAGATTATACCAATGCTGAACCATTACTACAAAGTGTAATTGATAATTATGGCATTGTTTTATTGCCAGAGTTCGGGGATGTCCATGCTTTTGGAAATGAAATAAATGACGAGGTAATATGGTCTGTACAATACACCCGGGATCCCCTTACTAACCAGCAGGGGAATACAGCTGCCAATCCCGTATTCAATGAAGGAAACAATGCCCATGTATTTTTCCTGATGGAATATGATGTACAGCCAGGAATGATCCGGGATACTGAAAACGGAAGACCGTTCAAGCGGTATAAATCCACTGATTATACGTTGAATACTATCTTTGCAGACCGAGTGAATGATTCTAGGTATAAAAACACGTATGTGGATCATTTCCTATCCAACAATCCTGGTACCTTCAATACCACCTTTGATAAATCTAAAGCTTCGGTAACTTATGCAGCAGGCGATACCACAATTTGGCTACCAGGCTATAATATGACTGAGGCTGAGCGAGCTAAATATCCATATCAAGTGCTGACTCCGGAACTTTACACAGAGAGATTATTCCCTCCAATGAAGAAGCATAAAGATCCGGGACGTGTGGACCGTACGCAATTTGAAGGAGGAAGAGACTACATTGCTATGCGTCTTGCAGATACCTACTTACTTCTTGCCGAATCTCAGTTTAGACAAGGCAAAATCGGGCTGGCTACAGAGAACATCAATGTGGTAAGAAGAAGAGCAGCCTTCCCTGGTAAAGAAGCTGAGATGGAAATCTCAGAATCCGATCTGACCTTCGAATTCATTACCGAAGAAAGGGCCAGAGAGCTTATCGGAGAGCAGACTAGATGGCTAGATCTGAAGCGCTGGGGAATATTGGTGGAGCGGGTAAAAATGTACAACCCTCAAGGAGCAGAGGGCATTCAGGAATTCCATAACCTTAGACCAATACCACAGAATCAAATTGATCGGGCTGAAGGAGGTGCAAGTGCCTTTCCTCAAAACCCGGGGTATTAAAATTTAAAGAAATCAATTAAAAACTGCTCTGAATATGTCGGGGCAGTTTTTTTTAATTTTTAATAGTATGAATGACATGAAGATTTTAGCAGAGAGACTATTCGCTACCTCTTACGGGAGATACTATGAAACCTTCAAGTATAAAATACCTGAGGGGTTATAGGAAACTCCATAAATCCGAGATTGTAATTCGTAAATAATTCAAGGTTGCCGAAGCCTCTACACTTAACTTTAAAATAACAAAAAACTAAAACAAGTCTTTAAAAAGAAATTGTCGATTCCCTGATCATAAGCTTCGACGGGATAGTGATCACCTGATCCAGAAGATCATAGTGCTTTGGCTTGGTCAGTTTCTTAATCAGTAACTTAGCACATTCATTGCCAATAGATAACGCAGGCTGGGTGATCGTGGTCAGAGAGGGATTTAGCAGATTGGCCACTGAAGCATTGGAAAAACTGATCAATTTCAGATCAGCAGGGATTCTAAGCTCAGTTTTCTTTACTGCTTGATAAGTCGCAAATGCCAATTTCTCCACCGATGCCAAAATGCCATCAGGTCTATTGGACGAAGCAAGCAAGTCCCCAATCAATTTCACATTATTTTCCTCATCATGACAGCAATACAATGTCAGATCAGGATCCAGCTCCCAGCCTTCACTTACAATCGCATCGTTGTATCCCCGTTGCCGCTCCTTTGTCGTGGACAGGTCTTTGCCCAAGGTAAGCAAGGCAATCTTTTTACACCCTTGGTTTATTAAGTGCTTTGTCCCTTCAAAGGCACTTTCATAATCATTGGTGATAAACTTGGTCGTGGGAATTTCCGCCCTCACCCGGTCAAAAAAAATGATGGGAAGCCCCCTATCATGCAGCTTCATTAAATGTGTAATATCGCTTGTCTGACTGGTGACTGACATCACGATGGCATCAGCCCTTCCGTTTAGCAAAAGATTCACTATTTTCTTTTCCCGCTCTACATCTTCATGGGTATTGTACACGAGCAAATGGTAGCCCTGCTCCTGCGCAATTTCTTCGATTCCATCCATCACCTGGGCAAAGAAATTGTTGATGCGTTCAGGGATAATTACTGCGATAGTCTTGCTTTTATTTTCGCGCAAACTGCGTGCAAACGGATTTGCATGGTAATTCAGCTTTTCAGCCATGCTGATCACCTTCTTCTTAGTTGCTTCGGATATCTCGTAACTATCGTTTAAAGCTCTTGAGACTGTGGATGGGGCAAGCTTCAACTCAGCGGCCAATTCTTTTAGACTTATTCCTCCGGCCATGGTAATATAGTTATTGGGTTTAGAATAATGCACAAATTACAAATGATTGGGCGTATTTGCCCCATACCACTTGCATAATATCGAAAACGTTTCCGCATTTTATTAGCCATTTACAGTTGTTTCAGGGTATTTTTAGGACAAGAAAAAGTTTTAGAAATTTAGCCAAAATTAGCCGATGACCTACTCAACAACCAAAGCCTCATTTTTATCTGATGATTTTTTATTACAGAACGATTTTTCCAAAATCCTTTATCATCAGTATGCCAAAGACTTACCTATCATTGATTACCATAACCACCTTCCTCCTGCTGAAATCAATGCCAACAGGAAATTTGAAAACATCTCAAAAATCTGGCTGGCCGGTGACCATTATAAGTGGAGAGCCATGCGGACATTTGGCATAAACGAAAAATATATCACCGGAAATACCTCCGACGAAGAGAAGTTTACCAACTGGGCGAAGACCTTGCCCTTTACACTCCGAAACCCATTGTACCATTGGTCTCACCTAGAGTTAAAAAGATATTTTGATTTTGATGAATTATTGTCTGAATCCAATGCAGGGGAAGTTTACAGGCACTGCAATACGATCTTAGAACAGGACTCCTACTCTACCCAAGGATTGTTGGCTCGGATGAAGGTAGAAGTAGTGTGCTCTACTGATGATCCTATAGACTCTCTGGATCAACACATCTCTTTTCACAGTAAAGGAAAAAGCCTTGGCATGTACCCTGCCTTCCGTCCTGACAAAGCCTATTCGGTAGAAAACCCCACAAACTATATTGCTTACATCCGTAGTCTAGGCGAAAGCGCCGGGTTTGAAATCACCTCATACGAGAAACTCCTTGAGGCTATGAGTAAAAGAATAGACTACTTCCACGAACGGGGATGCAGACTATCTGATCATGGTTTGGAAAAATTATACTTCTATGCAGACGACGCTTATGCTATAGAATCTATATTTAAGCAGGTGGTCTCTGGAAAGGAGCTTTCCACGGGAGAAATAGAATTTTTCAAGTACAGTACCCTCCGTGCCCTTAGCAAGATGTATCATGCTAAAGGTTGGGTACAGCAATTTCACTTAGGCGCCCTACGAAACACCAATGAGCGCTCATTAAGAATTCTCGGCCCCGATACGGGGTTTGACTCCATAGGCGATTTTGATCAGGCAAAAGCCATGTGCGGATTCTTCAATGAACTTAACAGCAATGATCAGCTTGCAAAAACAGTGATCTACAACCTAAACCCTAGGGATAATGAGGTTTTTGCCACCATGATCGGCAACTACAATGATGGGTCTGTGAAAGGTAAAATCCAATTTGGCTCAGGCTGGTGGTATTTAGACCAGAAAGATGGAATGGAAAAGCAAATCAACACCCTTTCTAATATGGGGCTGATCAGTTGCTTTATAGGAATGCTCACTGATTCACGCAGCTTTCTTTCCTTTCCCCGCCACGAATATTTCAGAAGGATACTTTGTAATCTATTTGGCCAGGATGTAGCAAATGGCGAACTTCCTTGGGACGAAAAATGGCTGGGCGGTATCATTTCCGATATTTGTTACCACAACGCAAAAAACTATTTTGACTTTGATCCAAAAAACTTTCACGTTTAATTATGAGTAATCCCAAATTTTCCCTTCAAGGGAAAAAAATAGCCTTTTCCGGTGCCACCGGAGTATTGGGCACATCTATGAGTTTATATCTGGGTAGAGAAGGTGCTGAAGTGCTAATTCTTGGACGCACCCCGGCTAAAGTAGATGATTTAGTCAAGGAAATCCAATCCGCTGGAGGTATTGCCTCCGGGTACATCTGTGATGTGACAGACGAGAGAAGTGTGGAGAACGCCTATTCCTCTATAGAAAAAGATCATGGCTATATAGATATCCTAATCAATGCAGCTGGCGGGAATATGCCTGGCGCAGTGATCACTCCTGATAAAACATTAAAAGATTTGGATTTGGATAGCTTGCGCAAAGTAATGGATCTAAATTACCTGGGCACGGCAATCCCCTCCAAAATTCTTTTTCCCCTGATGCTGAAAAATGGTAAAGGAAACATCATCAACATCAGCTCAATGGCCGCTTCAAGACCGATGACAAGGGTCATGGGCTATGCCTCTGCCAAAGCCGCGATCGATAATCTGACAAAATTCCTTTCTGTGGAACTTTGCACCAAACATGGCCCATCCTTCCGGGTAAATGCCATAGCCCCTGGTTTCTTTCTCACGGAGCAGAACAGGGCACTGCTCACAGAAACTGACGGAAGTCTGACCGGCAGGGGCAAACAGATCATGAGTCATACACCTATGGCGAGATTTGGAAAGCCAGAGGACCTGAACGGAACACTCCACTGGCTATGTGCGGATGCCTCCGAATTTGTGACAGGAACCATTGTCTCCGTGGATGGAGGATTTAGCGCCTACTCAGGAGTCTAGAGATTTCCGATTTCCGACTATAGGAAAGAGCATTGAACTTGATTATTGCTAATTAACCTAAAATATTATGACCTATAAAATGGAGCAAACCATGCGCTGGTATGGCCCAAATGACCCGGTAAGCCTACGGGATATACTTCAGTCAGGAGCAACAGGAATTGTGACAGCGCTTCACCATATCCCCAACGGAGAAACCTGGACTAGGGAAGAAATCAAGAAACGCAAAGACATCATAGAAGCTGCCGGGCTGAACTGGTCAGTGGTAGAGTCTGTGCCTGTCCATGAAGTGATCAAAACCCGCTCTGGAAATTACCTGCGGGTGATCGAAAACTATAAGGAAACCCTAAGAAACCTGGCGGCAGAAGGAATATATACGGTTTGCTACAATTTTATGCCTATCCTGGACTGGACGAGGACTGACTTGGAATATGAGTTACCAAATGGGGTAAAAGCTCTTTTGTATGAGAAAAAAGCAGTGCAGGCATTTGACCTTTTTATCCTGGAAAGAGAAGAAGCAAAAGCTGAATACTCCGCTGAGGAATATGCTGAAGTGAAAGCTTACTATGAAGCCTTAACTCCAACAAAACATAAAATGATCTTCGACAATATCCTCAAAGGCCTTCCTGGGTCTGAGATTGGATACACGTTGGAAGAGTTCAAAACCATGCTGGCGACCTATGATGGTATCGATGCTACCAAACTTGCCGATCACTTGAGACAGTTTCTTGATGCAATCGTACCTGTAGCTGAAGAGAATGGAATGTGTGTGGCGATCCATCCGGATGATCCTCCATTCCCGCTATTTGGTCTTCCCCGTATCATGAGTACGGCCGATGATGCCCGTAGGATTCTGAGAGATCAGCCAAGCCCGGCAAATGGCCTGACTTTCTGCACGGGTTCCTTCGGCGTAAGAGCAGACAATGATCTTCCCGCTATGGTCAGGGAATTTGGTGACCACATCCATTTCATCCATTTGCGAAGCACGAAAAGAGATGAAAACGGCAATTTCTTTGAGGACAACCACCTGGAAGGAAATGTGCCTATGGTAGCCGTGATCGATGAAATCATCCAAGTGCAGCAAAAAAGAGGAAAAAGCCTCCCTATGCGTCCTGATCATGGGCATCTCATGTTGGATGATTTGAAGAAAAAGACCAATCCAGGCTACTCAGCTATAGGAAGATTGAAAGGTCTGGCGGAAATCAGAGGCGTGGAAGCAGCATTGCTCTATAGTCAAAAAAAATGACCGAAAAGGAAAAAATGCTTGCAGGCGAGCTATACCAAGCAGGAGATCCTGAATTGGTGGCAGAGCGCCTGCAGGCCAGAAAACTGGTGAAGACTTTTAATGATTCTGATCCACTGGATACGAATGGCAGAATTTCATTGATAAGAAAAGTCTTTGGCAAAGCCGGAAAAAACCTGTGGGTAGAGCCTCCTTTTTTCTGCGATTACGGAACAAACATTGAAGTTGGAGACGATGTGTTCTTCAACTTCAATTGTGTAGTCTTAGACGTATGCAAAGTCACTGTGGGCGATCGTGTGTTTGTCGCACCGAATGTTCAATTCTATGCAGCCACTCATCCAGTGGATGCTAAAGTAAGAGGTGACATGTGGGAGTATGGGAAGCCTATTACCATTGGAAATGATGTGTGGATAGGAGGATCAGCCGTAATCTGCCCAGGGGTCAGTATTGGTGAACGCACAGTAATAGCTGCCGGAGCGGTGGTCACCAAGAGCTTTCCGGCAGATGTAATGATTGGCGGCAATCCAGCCAAAGTGATTAAGAAGCTGGCCTGATTACCTGCAAATTAATTCTTCCTGAATCCCCTACCTTAATTTGAAAAACATTTGCTTATTTTTGGCCACAAGTGTTTTTAACCCTTTTAGATTATCTGAATGAAACGAGTATTAGTGAGTGGTGGTGGTGGATTTCTGGGCAGCCACCTATGTGACCGACTTTTGGACGAAGGAAATGAAGTGTTGTGTGTGGATAATTTTTTCACTGGAAACAGAAGGAATATCCATCATTTGCTTGACAACAAAAATTTTGAACTTCTCCGTCATGATGTCACCCATCCCCTGTATGTGGAGGTAGATGAAATCTATAACCTGGCTTGCCCTGCCTCTCCTATCCACTACCAATTTGACCCGGTACAGACGACAAAAACCTCTGTGATAGGGGCTATGAATATGCTAGGATTGGCAAAAAGACTAAAAATCAAGATCCTACAAGCCAGCACTTCGGAGATCTACGGAGATCCGGAAGTCCACCCGCAGCCTGAAAGCTATAAGGGCAGTGTAAATACATTAGGCCCTCGTGCCTGCTACGATGAAGGTAAACGGTGTGCTGAAACACTCTTTTTCGATTACCATAGGCAGCATAAGGTTCCCATCAAGGTGATGCGTATTTTCAATACGTATGGGCCTAGAATGCATCCAAATGACGGTCGCGTGGTCAGCAATTTTATAGTACAGGCCCTGCAAGGAAAGGACATCACTATGTACGGAGACGGAAAACAGACCCGTTCTTTTTGCTATGTGGACGATAATATAGAGGGCATGTATCGCCTGATGAATAGCCGTGATGGTTTTACCGGCCCGGTGAATATCGGGAATCCTGGGGAGTTCACCATGCTGGAACTGGCTCAGCAGATCATAGAATTGACAAACAGCAAGAGTAAAATCACTTTCTTGCCTCTACCACAAGATGACCCTATGCAGAGAAGACCAGTGATTGATCTGGCGAAAAAAGAACTGGACTGGGAGCCTAAAGTGAATCTTCGGGAAGGGTTGGTTAAAACAATCGAATACTTCGAGTCGGTGATCTGATAACTAGCCAAAGGTATGTGCATCACACCCATTTGATGCTCTGAATTGCTTTCACATCGACTAACGGGAGATTCATGAACACCTTTGAAAATAATAAACAAGTGAATAAACCAGTACTTTACCAATGAAATCACAGCCTATACCACTGAATGAAATTACGGATCAGTCTGAATATCTGACGTGGGATCGTGTTGCTTGATGTATGTAATTAACTTGTGTTGGATCCCATAGCCATTAAGCCACCCTGGTTTTTACCAAAGCTATACCTGTAAGAGTACCCCAGGATTTACCGGTCGTGCCGTTGGCACTCTTGGCGAATCCATTCGGGTTTCCCAACTCTGAATTTCGCTTTGCTGCATACAGGGCGGTTACCTGTTGTGCCTTTGGCACAAACGCTTAAACCAACTCATTTCCGGCAAAATGATTTCCCTTGCCAAAGGCAAGGACTGTAGATGCCCAGGATGTAATTCTGGGTCAACGATATAGTTTATATGTTTTCAGAGTCCAACGGCACGATCAGTAGTGTAAAGGTATTTTGGTCAGCCCAACAAAATATATTGACCCTAAGGCCTTGCATAGGCTAAACAAGGAGCTCAATCACATTGCACAAAAAACAGGATCTTCATCCTAGGGAAATGAAGCAGGGCATAGGGGAAATCAAAAGCCCATTCATTCAGATTTCCACAGAGCGATGCCGGATGCCCCCCCAACTTTTAGGGTTGATTGGCGAATTGCTTTCAAATCGACCAACGGGAGATTCATGAACGCCTTTGAAAATCATAAACAAGTGAATAAATCAGTACTTTACTAGTGAAATCACAGCTTATTCCGGCACCTTCACCCCGAGTTCCTCGTTGTGAATTGCTTTCAAATCAGTACTTTACTAGTGAAATCACAGCTCTTTCCTCTGTCAAGGTTCGATCGTACTGGTTGTGAATTGCTTTCAAATCAGTACTTTACTAGTGAAATCACAGCAGAAGGCGGGTTAAAGCCGTTGGTTTCCGTGTTGTGAATTGCTTTCAAATCAGTACTTTACTAGTGAAATCACAGCGAGAGCGTTGGCAGAAAAAGAAGCATAGCAGTTGTGAATTGCTTTCAAATCAGTACTTTACTAGTGAAATCACAGCATTTTAGGCACATCGTGAAAGCAGTCTACCGTTGTGAATTGCTTTCAAATCAGTACTTTACTAGTGAAATCACAGCAAGCGGTGTAGCGACTACTGCACAAAGCCAGTTGTGATTTGCTTTCAAATCAGTACTTTACTAGTGAAATCACAGCCGACCTGTAGGTAAGACGAAATGTTCTGTGTTGTGAATTGCTTTCAAATCAGTACTTTACTAGTGAAATCACAGCTCGACCTGTAGGTAAAACGAAATGCTCTGTGTTGTGAATTGCTTTCAAATCAGTACTTTACTAGTGAAATCACAGCCAGAACCATCTACTAAACCGGAGCCCTTCGGTTGTGAATTGCTTTCAAATCAGTACTTTACTAGTGAAATCACAGCCATTATGGACATATAGCATCACACCACAGGTTGTGAATTGCTTTCAAATCAGTACTTTACTAGTGAAATCACAGCTATGTAAATGCGAAAAGCAGGAGGTTTATGGTTGTGAATTGCTTTCAAATCAGTACTTTACTAGTGAAATCACAGCATACCCCACGTTAAGTAACTGGTATGCTGTTTTTTATGTACCTTTTTTCAATTTAAAAAGTAGCTATGGTTTGGACAGTAAATTTTAGATCTGGTTGGTTTTAACTTTTCCAAAGTTCAAAACTTTGGAAAAGTTTCCAACTCAAAACAATTCCAACTGCTGGGATGGAGGTTCGGTTTCTTGGGGTTTGGTACCATAAAAAAGCTCCATCATCCCAAACTGCTTGTCGGTGATAGACATAATCCCTACTTTTCCTTTTGGAGGCAGGTTTTTCTTGGTTCTCTTGATATGTACCTCGGCATTTTCCCGGCTGGCGCAAAAGCGCATGTAGATCGAAAACTGAAACATGCCAAATCCATCATCCAGAAGTTTTTTCCGGAAAGAAGTCGCGATTTTTCTATCCTTGCGGGTTTCAGTGGGTAGGTCAAAGAAAACTAAGACCCACAAACTCCTGTATTGGTTAAGACGTGAGAAATATTTTTCATCCATACTCGGGGTATATGATTTTCCTGCTGATCCCGGCAAAGCACTCGAACAGTGAGGAGGTCGTTCTGGATGCCGCTACCATCAGGGGGCTTTTTTGACCATCAATCTTCACATCCAATGCGGGAATATTGAGCAATTCCTTTTTCAGATCCGTATTGAGCTCCGCATATTCATCTTGGTTTTCCACTATGTAAGACACCACCAAATCCACATAAGGCCGATAAGGCTCCATGATGTCATCTGCCAGGCAATAGGCATTGTACTTATTCCTATGCCAAATCCCCACTCCCGGCAACATCCCCGAAGAAACCAAACACCTTGCAATAACCGCTCTTAAGATGGCGTAACCGTAATTGAGCAGGTTATTGGGAGGGATGCCTGCCTGTCCCCTATTGAAATCAGGTATATCAAACAAACTCTGCCAATAAATAGCAGCAGCCTGTGCCTCATGGTTTCCCGTATCTCCAGAGCTTACATTTTTGTAGAGGTATTCCATTCTTTTGGATTCCTTCCCTTTTTCCAACAGCAAGGCATATT
Organism: uncultured Algoriphagus sp.; assembly: GCA_965651895.1. Taxonomy (GTDB): domain Bacteria; phylum Bacteroidota; class Bacteroidia; order Cytophagales; family Cyclobacteriaceae; genus Algoriphagus. The sequence continues at coordinate 45,193 of CBFGUY010000010.1, forward strand.
GGTTTTTGATTTTGGCAGCGACAGTCTGTTGCCAAAGGTTTTTCTTAAGCGGTTGGGAAGCTTCCAGTTGATACCTCACCCGCTCCGTCTGCTCCGTATGCCCTTGCATGGGAAGCAATAAGCCTTCGGGAAGATGTTGGGCATTGCAGGATACAATAGCCACTTTCCTGTCGGTCAGTTTCGCTAGCAAGCCATTGGTAATGGTGATCTGTTGGTTTTCCAATACGATCATCCCCAGATCTTCTATGGGAACTGTCCTGTCAGGCTTGTCCATCTCAGGAAAAGAGATATGCAGCTGCTCATTCTTGGTACTGAGGTAAGCTGGGTTGCCGAAGAAGAGGGTGCGTTTGATCATAACTTTTCGTTTGGCAACTTTTCTAAAGTTTTAAAACTTTAGAAAAGTTTTCCTTATAAATCATTCCAAATTTTTATTCATCAACCATTCTTTTTTTACTTCCATCATATCCTTCACATGCTCCCAACCGTCAAAGAAATTTAAGTAATAGCCTCTATCTAAGTTAGAAGGCTTATCGGAATTCTGGTAAGCGTGCAAGCTAGACCATTTCCAATCAATATGATTTTTGACAAAACCATGTTTGACCGGATTGAGATGGATATATAGAAATTCTTCCTGCCATTGGCTTTCTGTCAGAATCGGTTTTCTTTTAAAATTTTTGATAAACAGACTTCCTTTTCTTTGATATTTCTTATTAAAAGATTGAGTATAGGAGCTGAAGAAATTGGAGAATTGTTTCGAGACCAACTTTTCCAAAGTTTCGAACTTTGGAAAAGTTTTAGTCAAATCAGCCTCTCCCCTCACTCCCACCAACAAGTGAAAATGATTGGGCATTAGACAATAGGCATAGGTATCTACAACTTCTCCTAAATACTTGACATATTGCCGAAGGAAGAATCTATAGTTCTCCTCCTCACGGAAAATATTCTCAGTCCCGTTGGCATGGTTAAAAATATGGTACGATTGACCTAGTTCCATTCTTCTATGTTCTTTTAGTAGAAACCTTTTCCAAAGTTTCGAACTTTGGAAAAGGTAAAAAAGGTATCCACAACTTCTCCTAAATACTTGACATATTGTCGGAGGAAGAACCTATAGTTCTCCTCTTCTCGGAATATATTTTCGGTTCCGTTGGCATGGTTG
>CBFGUY010000011.1:0-45102 GCA_965651895.1 uncultured Algoriphagus sp.
GTGCCTATTTTTTTGAAGTTTAATTTCATGTTGAATTACGAGTTACGAAATACGATTTACGAGATCCATAGATCCTCAAACCTTCTTTCCTGTTCTCTGACAATTTTTTAATTTTTAAATGTTTCAATCTTCCAATTCTACTGCTCCAGCTTCCTCCTGTACATCTGTATGGTATTCTCCAAACCATAGTACAGTGCATCACAAACCAAGGCATGACCAATGGAGACTTCATCGAGATAGGGAATGCTTTGCTTTAAGAAAGCAAGATTTTGCAAATCCAGATCGTGTCCGGCATTCAGGCCTAGCTCCAGTTCTTTTGCTATTTCTGCTACCTCCACATAAGGTTTCACTGCTGCATTTCTGTCTTTGTGATATTGGGAGGCATAGGGTTCTGTGTATAGTTCCACACGGTCAGTGCCTGTTAGCTTTGCCGGTTCAAAATATTTGACTTCCGGATTGATAAATATGGATACACGCACCCCAGATTCATGCAGCTGGGCTACGATATCTTTCAGCATGCTTTGATTGGAGATGGTATCCCAGCCGTTGTTTGAGGTAATCGCAGTTGGGGGGTCAGGTACGAGTGTCGCTTGCGCAGGTTTGACCAAGCGTACCAGTTCCATAAAGCGATGATCAGGGTAGCCTTCAATATTGAATTCGGTAGTAACTACTCGGGAGAGGTCTATCACATCCTGATAGCGGATATGCCGCTCATCTGGCCGTGGATGTACGGTAATTCCCTGGGCACCAAAGCGCTCAGCGTCCAGTGCTACTTTGACTACATTGGGGTTGTCAGCTCCCCGAGCATTCCGCAGGGTGGCGATCTTATTAATATTTACGCTTAGCTTGGTCATATCCGAGTCGAAAAAGGTATTTTTGTCAGTAATATTTAGAAGTGTAACACAAACTTAGGACTAATGAGTTTAAAGCAGAAAATAGAAAGTGAAATTAAATCAGCAATGATCGCAAAAGATAAAACCCGTCTGGGTGCATTGCGATCAATCAAGTCGCTGATACTTTTGGAAGAAACCAAAAGCGGAGCAAAGGCTGAACTCAGTGAAGAGGATGAGCTGAAGCTATTGACCAAGGCAGCAAAGCAGCGTAAAGATTCTGCGGACATTTATGAGAAACAGTCCCGCACTGATTTATATGAGGTGGAAATGGCTGAATTGAAGGTGTTGGAAGAGTTTCTGCCAGAAGCCATGACAGATGAGGAAATCACCGCGGTGATCAGAACTATCATTGCGCAAACGGGGGCATCAAGTCCTAAGGATATGGGCAAAGTAATGGGAGTAGCTAGTAAGGAATTGGCAGGAAGAGCAGACGGAAAGGTGATCTCAGAAAAAGTGAAAGCTTTATTGAATAGCTAAGTTGAGCATCATAGACATCATCATTGTACTTATTCTTGGCCTGGGAGCTTTTGAAGGATTTCGTAAAGGTTTCCTTCTTGGAGTCCTAGGCCTCTTTGGATTTGTGATAGCCGTGATTTTGGGGATATATTTCATGTCTCCGGCCAATGATTGGCTAGCTGAAAATGTCACAGAGTTCAATCTGGGTTTCCCGATTTTTGGCTTTATCGTGATCTTTGTCCTTACGCTTCTAATTATCCGGGTTGCAGGATGGATCCTGAAGCAGATTATGGACATGGTGCTGTTGGGGCCGTTGGATGCTACTGTGGGAGCTGTTTTCGGAGTGGTTAAGGCAGCGTTTTTTATAAGCCTGTTCTTCTGGTTGTCAAGCTTGTTCAAACTAGAGATGCCTCTTCAATGGACCAAGGACTCAGAGATGCTTTATTTTATCGAACCTATAGCACCGAGTATTGTGGCATTCATTGAGCCCTTTCTTCCGAGTATGGAGGAAAGTCTAAAACAGTTGGACGAGATCGTGGAGAAAATAAAGGATGCTGCTTCTGTTAGATAATTTTGATTCCTTCAGCCATATGTTGGCAGATTTGCTTAGGCAGTCTGGAGAGGAATTACAGGTGCTTCGCAATGATGTGTCGTTGGAAGAGATCAACACGTTGGATTTTGGCGGCTTAGTCCTCTCTCCGGGACCTGGTGTGCCTCAGGATGCCGGGAATCTCATGAGTATCTTAGCGGAATATTATGATAAAGTCCCCGTATTGGGGGTTTGTCTGGGGCATCAGGCTATCGGTGAATTTTTTGGAGCCAGACTGACCAAGAATATGATCCCTACGCATGGCAAAGTGCATGAAGTACAAAAGACTTCAATACATCAATACACAGCTGCAATTCCTCAGACTTTTAAGGTGACTAGATATCATTCCCTCCAATTAACAGATTTGCCGGAGGAACTCGAAGTGATACTGGAAACTGAACTTGGAGAAGTGATGGGGATGGTACATAGGAGTTTGCCGATTCTCGGGATTCAATACCATCCAGAGGCGCACTTGACGGAGTACGGATTGGAGCTGGTGAAAGGATGGGGAGATAGCATTAAAGCCGGGAGCCCGAAGGTGAGCTTCTGACAGCTTTTTGGGCTATAGTTGGATAATTTGCCTAGTATACTAGTGAAAATATCGGATAATTTACCTAGTGAACTAGTAAAAATATCGGAATATCAGTTGTTCAACATTCCCCATTTACACATCCCTGAAAAATCAATCATTCAACTCTGCGAAATTCTTACCTTTGTAGCTGATTATGAAATCAGGCATTATCCTGAAAGTCAGAAAGAGAACCGATTAAATGAGTTGCGACCTGCCTGCCGGAATGCAGGTCTGACAATTGGGAAACAATTAATAACAGATGAAAAAGAAGCCATTCACAGTTGTCTATGAAGACAACCACTTGTTGATAGTAAATAAAGCTGCAGGCATACTCGTGCAGGGGGATAAGACTGGGGATAAAACCTTGATAGATTACCTCAAGGAATACATAGCAAAGAAATACGATAAGCCGGGGGCTGTTTTCCTGCATCCTATTCACCGTCTAGACCGACCGGTAAGCGGTTTGGTGGCTTTCGCCCGTACCTCTAAGGGTCTTGAGCGTATGATGGAGCTTTTCCGCAAGCGGGATATACATAAAGTTTATTGGGCGCTCGTAAAGCGAAAACCAAGAGAAGAAAGTGGGAAATTGACCCATTATCTTGTCAAAGACGAGCAGAAAAACGTAGTGACAGCACACGACCGTGAAGTGCCGGGATCCCAAAAAGCTGAGTTGAACTACAAGACGCTGGGCTTTATGAATGACCATTGGCTGATCGAAGTACGGCCTGTCTCAGGCCGTCCACACCAGATCCGGGTACAATTGGCATCTATGGGATGTCCGATTCGTGGAGACATCAAGTATGGCTTTGCAAAGCCAAATCCGGATGCAAGCATCAATCTGCATGCGTTTAATTTGGTCTTTGTTCACCCGATTAAAAAAGAGAAACTATACCTGAGAGCTGCTGTGCCAGAAGAAGAATTCTGGGAGCAGTTCCTGGAATTTGAAAGTGTGAAGACAAAAGACCAGCATCTGGACAATTCCTTCAGCGGATAAATACTTAACCTTCGGGATGACATAAGTCTCGGAGGTTTTTTTATAATTGTTTACCGCACAGAGGATTTTTCTGAAAAAGGTGTGGAGTTTATCCTTCTTTTGCTTTTCTATTTTTGGTTAAAATTCATATATAGAATTGCATAACTTTTGAGATTGAAAGTTAGCCTGCCTGTGCAAAACAACACATGCTTATAAATCATGTGAGACAGACTAGGTGGACTTTAAAAGACAAATTGTAATCATATGAAATATATCGTCTTCTTATTAATTATATCATTATTTGCAGCATGCTCTGGCAAGCAACAGCCTAAAACCATCTACATTGTCCGCCATGCGGAAAAATTGCTGACCAATGAAGATCCGGGGCTTTCCGTAGCAGGCAACGCAAGATCCATAAAACTATCCCAGATTCTCGCCGATGTGGATATTCGTCATATCTATAGCACGGACTATAAAAGAACCCGATTGACAGCAGCCCCAACTGCTAGTGCTGCCGGAATCGAAATCCAGACTTATAATCCAAAAAATCATGATGAGTTGGTAGAGAAACTGAAAACTTTGGAAGGAAATATTCTGGTTGTAGGTCATAGCAACACAGTTAGCCAAGTCGCTAATTATTTTGTGGGAGAGGCTGAAAAATATGCTGATCTCAAAGATTCGGAATACAACTACATCTACATCGTTACACTGGAAAGCGATGGAACTTCTTCTGTAGAGCGGAAAACCTATAAGGATTATTGATTTGAGAAAAACTGTGTGATTCTATCTGTGATTCAGACTATTCTTTCCCGATTTTTTTTCTACCTTAAATCGGTATTTTTAAAAGACTATGAATCGCCCGGAAAACCTCAAACAATTACAAGACACTGGTAAAACATGGGATATCGCTGTTATCGGCGGCGGATCTTCAGGCCTCGGAGTGGCATTGGATGCTATTTCCAGGGGACTTTCAGTTGTTCTGTTCGAAAAAGCTGATTTTGCCAAAGGCACATCCAGCCGATCTACCAAGCTAGTCCATGGAGGCGTGAGGTATCTAGCGCAAGGGGACGTAGGGTTAGTGTTTGAGGCACTTAAAGAGCGTGGAAAACTATTGCAAAACGCTCCTCATTTAGCGCATAACCAGCCATTTATTATTCCTGTTTTCACTGCCAAAGACCGATTCATGTACAGCGTCGGGCTGAAAGTGTACGATTGGATGTCTGGGAGGTTGAGTCTGGGGAAATCCCAGTTTATCTCGAAAGAAGAGACTATCAAACGGCTGCCGGGTCTGAAGCCTGAAGGACTCTATGGTGGTGTGGTCTACCATGACGGACAGTTTGATGATGCACGGCTTGCGCTGAATCTTGCCCAATCAGCGGATGAAGCTGGTACCTGTGTATTGAATTATGTCAGTGTGAACAGTTTGGTGAAAAATAATGTAGGCAAAATCACCGGGTTGCATGTATCAGATAAATTATCGCGGAAAAAATACGAAGTGAAAGCCAAAATGGTGGTGAATGCAACGGGGGTTTTTGCGGACAAAATCCTAAAAATGGATAATCCCGAAGCATCAAAAATGATCCAGCCAAGTCAAGGGATTCATTTGGTGTTGGATCTTGATTTTTTGGGCGGAAAAGATGCATTGATGATCCCAAAAACCAGAGATGGGAGAGTGCTCTTCGCTGTTCCCTGGCATGGGAAACTCGTGGTCGGGACTACGGACACACTTCGTGAAAAACCAAAATTGGAACCTGAAGCGCTACAAAAGGAAATTGATTTTGTGCTGGAAACCGCAGCAGGCTATTTGGCTAAGAAGCCGACCAGAGCAGATGTGAAATCTGTTTTTGCAGGTCTCAGACCCCTTGCCAGGCCGAAGGAAGGCAGTACCAAAACCAAAGAGATCTCACGTTCTCATAAAGTGATTTTATCTGAAAGCGGTTTGGTCACCTTGACTGGGGGCAAATGGACCACTTTCAGAAAAATGGGAGAAGATACGGTAGAGTATTTCACCCAAGTGACCGGAGAAAAGCTCAAGAAAAGCAAGTCCCTGGATATGAAAATTCATGGTGCTACCAATCGGGTGCCTGCAGGCCATTGGGGAATTTATGGCTTTGACGCCCAACCCATACAGGATTTGATTAGGGAGAATGAGGCTTGGAAGAAAAAACTCCACCTTGATTTCCCCAATATAGAAGCAGAAGTAATCTGGGCAGTTCGCGAAGAGATGGCAATGAAAGTAGAAGATGTGCTTTCACGGAGAATCCGAATGCTCATGCTGGATGCTCAGGCGGCCATAGATACTGCGCCTAAAGTTGCCAAGCTGATGGCTGAAGAAATGGGGAAAGATGAAAAATGGATAGAATCGGAATTGGCTGACTTTCTCAAGACAGCGTCGAAGTATTTGATAAAAAAATAACCCAAAATGAGCCAAAATAAACCCTATTTAATGGCTCTGGATCAAGGTACGACCAGCTCCAGAGCTATTCTTTTTGATAAAAAAGGCAAGATTGTATCGATTGCCCAGAAAGATTTTAAACAGCATTTCCCAAAGGCAGGCTGGGTGGAGCATGATCCCAATGAAATCTGGACTTCCCAGTCTTCTGTGATGATCGAAGCGCTGGTGAACAAAAGTATCCGGGCAAATCAGATAGCCGGAATCGGAATCACCAATCAGCGGGAGACGACCATCGTCTGGGATAGGGAAACAGGGGAGGCTATTTACAATGCAATCGTCTGGCAGGATCGGAGAACTGCGGAGTATTGTAACGAGCTCAAGAGTCAAGGACATGCCGAAATGGTGGCTTCTAAGACAGGATTGATTATCGATGCCTATTTCTCGGCCACCAAAATCAGATGGATTCTTGAGAATGTAGAAGGAGCTAGGGAACGAGCTGAGGCGGGGGAACTTGCTTTTGGGACAGTGGACTCATGGTTGATTTGGAAGCTAACTGCCGGCAAAACCCATATCACTGACATTACCAATGCTAGCCGGACGATGCTTTTCAATATCCATTCACAGGAATGGGACAAGGAGTTGTTGGATTTATTTGATATTCCTGAGTCCCTTTTGCCGGAAGTGAAATCATGCAGTGAGATCTACTGCGAAACAGCCGGAGATGTGCTCAGCGTGAAAATCCCTATCGCAGGTATTGCCGGAGATCAGCAGGCCGCACTTTTCGGTCAGCTGTGTACTGAGCCCGGAATGGCAAAAACCACTTATGGCACGGGCTGCTTTTTAGTCATGAATACCGGTAAAGAAGCGGTGAGCTCAAAAAATCAATTGCTCACAACGGTCGCTTGGAAGATTGGTGATGAAATCAATTATGCGTTGGAGGGATCGGTATTTATTGGCGGAGCCGCAATTCAATGGTTACGGGATGGGCTTGAACTTTTCAAGCATGCGCGTGAAAGTGAGCGATTGGCTGATAGCATAGAAAGCAATGACGGGGTATATTTTGTGCCTGCACTCTCCGGGTTAGGCGCTCCCCATTGGGATCAGAATGCCCGAGGAGCTTTTTTTGGAATCACTCGCGGAACTACCAAAGCGCATATGGCTAGGGCAGCGTTGGAAGCCATTGCGTATCAGGTTTATGATGTGCTCAAAGCCATGGAAAAAGATAGTGGAAAACCGACACAAGAGCTTCGGGTGGACGGCGGAGCTACCGCCAACAGCTTTTTGATGCAGTTTCAGGCGGATTTGTTGGATTGTGAAATCAAGCGGCCGGAAATAATAGAAACCACGGCAATCGGCGCGGCATTTCTGGCCGGTTTGGCAGTTGGGTTTTGGAAAGACCGGGAAGAGATCAATTCACTTTGGAATGCGGATAAAAGTTTTGTGCCGAACATGGAAAAATCAGAACAGAAGAAATTGATTCACTTTTGGCATAAGGCAGTGGAGCGATCTAAAAGCTGGGTGGAACTATGAATGTATATCTAGCAGAATTAATAGGAACAGGTTTGCTGTTACTATTGGGTTCAGGAGTTGTAGCCAATATGCTGCTGCCAAAGACCAAAGGAAATGGTGGTGGAATCATGGAAATCAGTACGGCTTGGGCATTGGGGGTTTTTGTAGGTGTAGTGGTGGCAGGGCCTTACAGCGGGGCGCATTTGAATCCGGCGGTAACAGTCGGCCTAGCCTTGACGGGTCAATTTGACTGGGCATTGGCCCCGGGATATATTATTGCGCAGGTGTTGGGAGCAATGATCGGAGTAGGGATCGCCTGGTTGGTGTATAAGGATCATTACGATGCTTCTGGCGATGCAGGCATTAAAGCAGCTCCTTTTGGCACTTCGCCTGCAATTAGAAATCTCCCCTTAAACTTCTTCTCTGAAGTGGTGGGGACTTTTGTCTTGATTTTAGTTATTCTCTATAATGATGGAGTAGAAATAGGTGACGGCAATAAAACTCCTATCGGTATGGGCTCTTTGGGGGCGATTCCGGTAGCATTCCTGGTTTGGGTGATAGGATTGTCGCTGGGTGGCACCACAGGTTATGCGATCAATCCTGCCCGTGATTTTGGGCCAAGACTAATGCATCAGATCTTGCCTATAAAAGACAAGGGAAGTTCAGATTGGGGATATGCCTGGGTTCCCATAGCGGGGCCATGTGTGGGAGCAGCTTTGGCGGCAGGATTGTATTTGCTGGCGGGATCTTAGGGAACTTTGAGTGTCAAAGTTTGGGTTTTAGATTTGGTTGTAAAGTCAGTATATTGAAATCGAGCATGATCCCGTAGGTACGGGATCACACGGAGGGATGATTATCAACCATGCGAGATTCCCTGCCTGACGGCAGGCAGGCATGTGGCCAAATAAAATCAAATCATGAACACATGAAAAAAGCATTGCATAAATTTAGCACTATGAATATCGAGCAGAAGAAAATAGAATTGATTCACTGGATCACGGAGTTAGAGAATGAGAAAATTGTAGATTCACTTGAGGATTTTAGGAAAAATAGTTTTGAGGAAAATCTTCCCGATCCTATCAAAAAGCTCCTTGAGCGTTCAAAATCCACTCCGGATGAAGAGCTAATTCCTCATACTTCTGTGAGGGAATTGTTAAAAAGAAAATGAATTCTACGATATTTTGGACTCCACTTTCTCTAGAGTCTTTTGAGGAATGTATTTCTTTTATAGAAGATAATTGGGGACAAATAATTTCAGAAAAGTTTATAAACCTTACCGAGCAGAAGTTAAAGCATCTTTTGAAGTATCCTTTTTTAGGGGAGGGTACAGAATATCCTGATATTAGAAGGGTTTTAATTCATAAGAATGTTTCGCTATTCTACATGCCGGAAATTAATAGAATTAAGTTGTTAATTTTTTGGGACAATCGTCAGAATCCCGACAATCTTTTTAAGAAGCTAACTTCTCTATAAATCCTTTATTTTAACCTGAGTTCGATTAATTAATCGATAATTATACCGCATGGTACATGTTCTGACTTACTTTAAACAAACCTTTTCCAAAGTTTCAATTAATTTTAAGAGTCTAATGCAACTATAAATTCTGACAGATATTAAGAAATGTCAACTAAACAGCAACTTTGGAAAAGTTGATCAATATATTAAGGTCGAACTCAGGTTTTTAGTAAGTTTGGTGATCGTAATCACTAAAAATACGTTTATTTGGTGATTACGATCACCAAATAGACGTCAAAAAGCCTGAAATCTGTCCAGATCTCAGGCTTTTTGGTGCTGATGAAGCTGGGGTTATTTCAAAATCTCTCTCGCAATTACCATCTTTTGTATCTCTGATGTTCCTTCGCCTATGGTACACAGCTTGGAGTCTCGGTAGAATTTTTCCACAGGATAATCCTTGGTAAAGCCATAGCCGCCGAAAATCTGCACAGCCTCATTGGAAACGGAAACAGCGACTTCTGAAGAGAAATATTTCGCCTGAGCTCCGGCCAAGGTTACTTTTTCTCCCCGGTTTTTGAGATCTGCCGCCTTGAATATGAGTAATCTTGAAGCTTCTACCTGGGTTGCCATATCTGCCAATTTGAATGAAATCCCCTGAAATGAACTGATAGGTTTGTTGAACTGATGCCGTTCTTTGGAATATTGAATGGATGCTTCCAAAGCTCCCTCAGCTATTCCCTGGCCAAGTGCCGCGATAGAAATTCTGCCGCCATCCAGCACCTTCATAGATTGGATAAAACCATTGCCAACCTCCCCTATTACCTGACTTTCATGAATTTTGCAGTCGGTAAAGATCATCTCAGCGGTTTCGGAAGCGCGCATTCCTAGTTTGTCTTCTTTTCTTCCTCCTTCAAAACCGGGCGTGCCGCGCTCCACTATAAATGCAGTCATTCCATGTGAATCCCCAATTTCTCCGGTTCTTGCAATGACAACAGCAACATCCCCTGATACGCCGTGGGTGATGAAATTCTTTGCCCCGTTGATGATCCAATACTCACCTTCTTTTTTTGCGACGGTACGCATGTTTCCGGAATCTGAACCTGTGTTTGGCTCGGTTAGTCCCCAGGCACCCAGCCATTCGCAGGTAGCCAGTTTGGGAAGGTATTTTTGCTTTTGCTCCTCAGAGCCAAAAGCCATGATATGGCCTGAGCAAAGGGAGTTGTGGGCAGCCATAGAAAGTCCGACTGAAGGGTCAAGCTTGGAAAGCTCCACGATAGCAGTCACGTATTCTAAGTATCCGAAGCCAGAGCCTCCGTATTGGGTGGGGATCAAAACGCCCATCAACCCCAGTTCGCCAAGTTTCTTGAATAATTCCCCGGGGAAAAATTGCCGATCATCCCAGTCCTTGCGGAATGGCGTGATCTCCTTGGCTCCGAAATCACGGATCATCTGGGCGATCATCCGTTGATTTTCATTTTGATTAAAGTCCATTGTGTCTGAATTTGGGTTTATCTCTTTTTAAATCTAACTCCAAGATTCAGAATTAGTTTGGGATCAGCAAATCTCATAGACGTAACTACACAATACTCCTTGAACTTAAACAAATTATTCTGTTCCACTTAAGAGTCTCAGTGTAATTAAAATTTTCAGGTTATCTATTTCTCCAATTAAAATTTTCATTTCCCAGAATTGATGTTTTTGATTTATTTCTCGTAAAATCAATTGTTCAACTATTCATTCTGGAGCATTTTACCCAAACAACTTTAGGACTGTTCGATAATGCTAGACCTGAAGGCTGTTGTCATTAATTGATTGGGAAAAGGGAACCTTTAAGACTGTTTTTTTTATTATTGAAGAAATATTTTTTATGCCGGAAATCATTGACCTCTCACAGGAAATATTCGAGGACATGCCTATGCACCATAGCATGGCTCCTGTCAAAATCAGTGTTCACGCCACGCATGAGCAATGGGCAAAGGAAATAAATCCCCAAACCCATACCCCAAGTGCGCTTAAGCTCACGATGAGTGAGCATACAGGTACTCATGTTGATGGACTCAATCACATGGGGAAAGAATTTGCTGCGCAGACGATAGATCAAATGCCCCTTTCCATGTTTTATACGGAAGGCATTTGTCTGGATTTATCCCATAAGGGATTGCAGGAATTAATTACCGTGGAGGATATTCAGCAGGCAATTCAAATCGCCGGATTGTCTATTCTCCAAGGAGATACTGTTTTGCTTTGCACGGATCATTATCGGAAATATTTCGGCACAGATAACTGGGACAAAGGTCCAGGACTCACTGTCGAAGCTACCCGCTGGCTCGGTGAGCAGGAAATTTCCGCCTTTGGAGTAGAGACAATGTCTCCGGGAATCCCCAAGCTTACCAACCAGGAAGTGCATCAAATCTGCGGAGAGATGGGATTTACCCATTACGAAAATTTAATCAACCTCCACCTTTTGATCGATAGAGGTAGATTTAGGTTTATAGGGCTTCCTCTGAAGATCAGAGGCGGAACCGGCTCTCCGGTACGTGCAGTGGCTGTGTTTGAATAATACTTAGAAAGCTTAAATGTGGAATTACCAATTAATCGGGCCTTTTCCGAGATATTTCTCGGCAATCGGCAGGTAATACGCTTTCACGTCATCCAAATCATAGATTTTTGGAGACTTGGTGTATAGATCGTATCGATTGAAGTCGAGAATCCATTCTTTATATTGTGCATCCTGGGGAGCTTCAAACTGGGAGTAACTTCCCCCATTGTGCCATGGATAAAAAGAATGATAGCGCACCATCACCATTCCTGCTTCAGGGATTGTGTTTTCTTTGTGGTTTCTCAGTACTTGGTAGAAATACTCATCATGCCCCCAGGCAAGCTGAAGGTTGTCCAGGCCGCATCCTTTTTCATAAATCCCCAATTCCGTATTGTAGCGGGGATCTTTCATGTCCGGATTTAGCTCATTGAACTCAGGATAAACGCAGGTGTCAGGCAATTTTGCGCCAACTACGAATACATCTCCTACGAGTCCCCATTGCTCATCCTGACTCGTACCGTCTTCATCACTTCCAAATAAATACATGACTTTGCCGAGGTCATGGATCAAACCTACCAGCTGCATCCAATCAGGACGGTTGTCATGCCTCAAAGCCTCCGCAGACTGGATCAAATGCTGCACATTTGGCAAATCAAGATCCGGATCACTTACATCGATTAGCGCGTTGAGTTTTTCCATCGCATCCCAAAGATCCATCGGATTGTCAAATTTGAGATACTTGGATTTCATCCGCTGCACATAATCATAAGTCTGATACATGCGCATTTTACGATAGTGCTCCTTTACGGCAGCTTTCACGTCCACGTGATCGTAATTCCTGAATTCCTTTTCTGTAGTTTCCATAGTATTAAGCGATTGTACCTAAAATTACATAAATAATAACTGTGATTGCAATCAAAATCCAGCCCAAAGTTTTGGCATGTTTCCAGGGAATGATGCTCAACTTACCTGAATCTGCCATTACAAATGGGACGGTAACCGGATATTTTATTGATACGAGATGCATCACGATTAGATTTAGAATAAATTCTATTCCCCAGATGTGTACAAAATGAATATTGACTTTCAATATCAGGTCCATCAGAATATAGAATGCCAGCCCAAAAGCCAATCCGGCTTTTCCGCCAGCAGCAGATACTTTTGGGAAAAAGAACCCGGCAATAATTACCGTTGCCATAGGGATAAAGAAGATTCCGTTGAGCTGCTGCAAAAGCTGATAAAGCCCGGCAGGAGCATTGGCCACAAAAGGAGCAACTACTATAGATACTACTGCCAAAATAGCCGAGACCCACTTTCCGATTCGAACAAGCTGCCCTTCCTTGGCGGCTTTGTTGATATAGACCTTGAAAATGTCCAAACTGAAAATAGTAGCTGCGCTGTTCAAAGCGCTGTTGAAGGTGCTCAAAATAGCGCCCATAATCACTGCTACAAAAAATCCCGTCATCCAAGGAGGGAGTACCCGCTTGACCAGCTCCGGATAGACGCTGTCCTGTGAATCAAAGAGTGTATCTCCGAAATAATAGAAGCCAATAATTCCCGGCAGTACGATTACCAGCGGGATCAGGATTTTTAGAATCCCGGTGAACAACAAGCCTTTTTGGGCTTCTTTCAGACTCACCGCTCCAAGTGCACGCTGTACGATGGACTGGTGCATGGTCCAGAAATACAGCTGGTTGATAATAAGTCCTGTGAACAATACTTCAAAAGGCAGAATAGAATCTCTGGATCCCGGGCCAATTGATGGCTCCTTACTGATTACATTAAATTTTTCAGGAGCATTGTTAAACACTTTAGCAAGCCCCTCAATTATACTTCCATCCCCTATATCCCAAAGCGCAAAAATAGGAACCAACAACCCCGCGATAAGCAACCCGAAACCATTAATCGTATCTGTGTAAGCCACCATTTTCAATCCTCCAAAAATCGCGTAAATCGCACCGATCACTCCCACCACGACCACAGTGAGCCAAATTCCTTCTGTTTGGGTGATTCCCAGAGTTTCCGAAATGCCAAAAATCGATTCAATATTGATCGCTCCGGTATAGAGTACGATGGGCAATAGTGTCACCACAAAAGAGATGATCAGCAGTAGGGAAATCAAGGCCTGCGTCATTTTATCAAATCTTTTCTCCAAAAACTCGGGAATGGTAGTCAATCCCATTCTCAAATACTTTGGGATAAAATACAGCGCACCGATCACCAATGCGATGGCTGAAGTAACTTCCCAGGCAATAATAATTGCCCCGTTTTTATAAGCTGAACCATTCATCCCCACGAGATGCTCGGTGGAAATATTGGTGAGCAGCATGGAGCCGGCTATGACCACGCCTGTCAGGCTGCGACCGCCTAGAAAATAACCGTCTTGGGTCTGAAGATTTTGTTTGCGTAGCATCCATGTGGAATAGATCGCTACGAAGCCCGTGAAAGCTAAGAAACTGAAAAGTGTAAGCACTGAGGTTGGGTTTGTTAATTGTAGCGTGGAAAATAAGCAATTCGTATGAACGGGACAATTATCTCTTCCAATTGCTCAGTTATCCGCAATTATTTTTCCTGGAAGTATAATTAGTTCCCGCAGATTAACGCAGAAGCGCAGATCTTCACGGATTTCCTATATCGGATTAACCACTTTCATGCCTGTTTTAGGTGTCCAGATTCTTGAATATTTCTTTCTGAAAGTCTGTTTTAGCCACAGTGGATGCGGAGGATTGCTTGGGCACAGGTTAGAATTTGTGGGAATTGTCAGGAAGGGGTTAGTCGTTTTTTCACTAAAGAATATCGAATGCCGAACGTCGAATGATGAATATCGAATCGCACCAAACATCAGTGGCTATTCGTCATCGCGAGCGAAGCGCGGCGATCTCATTATCATTATACATGGTATTTGAAAGAGATTGAGGAGTCAAAAACACTCCCCTTTGGTCATTGATTTTTCCTCGCAATGATGGTGAGTTAATTAGTTGATGGTATTAGTGCTTGTCAGCCAGACAAATGCTGAGGTCAGAACTACTTCAGTATAAATTCATGAGTGTTTTTTCTTAATTTCCCTCATCAAGACCAACCGCCTTGATTTTAAAAATCATCGCACATCGTATAAAACAAGTATGAAGATATTTTTACCGATTACCCTGATGTTTTTAATTTCCCTGAGCAGCCTAGCCCAAGATATCAACGGACAATGGCACGGTGCGCTGAAAGTTCAAGGAATCCAATTGCGACTGGTATTCAATGTGGAGCAAACCGAAAGCGGTTATAGCGCGACTATGGATAGTCCGGATCAAGGTGCGTTTGGGATTCCAGCGACTTCGGCCCACTTCGAAAATAATGTCCTGAAAATTACGATTTCCAATGCTAATATAACCTACGAAGGCACGCTGGGTGATGGGGAGCTGATTACCGGGACTTTTATCCAAGCAGGAAAATCCTTTCCAATGAACCTGTCCAGAGACGAAATCGAGAAACTGGGTTCTAATAGACCTCAAGAGCCTAAAAAACCTTTTCCTTACCGCTCTGAAGAAGTGATTTTTGAAAATAAGCAAGCTGAAATACTGCTGGCTGGTACGCTCACGATGCCAGAAGAAGATGGAAAGTATCCAGCGGTAGTGTTGATTTCTGGATCTGGTCAGCAGAACCGTGATGAAGAATTGATGGGACATAAACCTTTTTTGGTTATATCGGACTACCTGACTAGGCAGGGTATTGCAGTTTTACGTTTTGATGATCGTGGAACGGCGGCTTCCACAGGGGATTTTGAAAGCGCGACTTCGGTGGATTTTGCCACGGATGTCGCTTCGGCTGTTCAGTATTTGCAGTCGCGTCCTGAGATAGACAAAAGCAAAATCGGACTTATAGGACACAGCGAGGGAGGGATTGTGGCGCCGATGGTAGCCGGGAATTCCCAGGATATCGACTTTATCGTGTTGCTCGCAGGAACCGGAATCAGGGGAGATAAGCTACTTCTTGCCCAGCAGGAACTGATCGGAAAAGCATCCGGTATGAGCCCAAACCAGCTGGGAGAAAATGATTTGATCAGTAAGAAAACTTTTGAGATCATACTCAAAGATCAGAGCGTAGAAGAGACGAGAAGTGAGATTAAAAACTACATGGCTCAGGTTTTTAGGAACATTCCTGCGGAAAATATCCCCAAGGGAATGAGCGAAGAAGACTTTGTAACCGCACAAGTAGATCAACTCACCAGTCCTTGGATGCAGTACTTTATTAAGTACGATCCTGCTCCGGCTTTGGAAAAGGTAAGCTGTCCTGTGTTGGCACTCAATGGGGAAAAAGACCTGCAAGTTCCTCCTAAAGAGAATCTGGAGGCAATCAAAGCTGCATTGGAAAAGGGCGGAAATACTAGCGTGACCACGATGGAATTGCCTGGATTGAACCACTTGTTTCAGGAAGCAGAAACAGGACTCATTAGTGAGTATGCAGAGCTAGAGCAGACCTTTTCACCAAAGGCTCTAGAAGTGGTGACTAATTGGATTAAGGAGCAGGTGGAGTAATTGTCTGAGTTATTGAGGTCTCTGTTTTGCCTCAAAACCCAAGCTTCAATTGCTGAATATGTGGCTCTTTTCCAGCAAAGGGAAAAGTTGCAATAGTTTCGTAAGTGCCA
Organism: uncultured Algoriphagus sp.; assembly: GCA_965651895.1. Classification (GTDB taxonomy): domain Bacteria; phylum Bacteroidota; class Bacteroidia; order Cytophagales; family Cyclobacteriaceae; genus Algoriphagus. The sequence continues at coordinate 16,014 of CBFGUY010000011.1, forward strand.
TGGCCGTCTTTGTATAATTCTCTCCGAAGTAGGATCATTCCGCTAACTTCACAGTAAGCTTTAAACTCTTCATTTTCCCATTCACTCCAAGCTCTTTCAAACTGCTCAGACTCCATAGACCTGGCGATCGTCAGATGGGCAGTGCCTGGAAACGTTGCAAACTTTTTCAGCAGGTGGCGAGAGGAACGGTTCAGTCCTTTTGAGATGTGTGCAAAGGATTCTTTATTAAAGACATTGACAAATATGGTTTTGAAATTATCCTTTGCATGGTTATCGAATTTGCCAAGTCCATCAAATTGAGCCAAGAAAGGATTGGCAGTTTCAGCAAAACGTTTGATGTTGGCAATGATCCGTTCCTCATCGTAATGGCTACGAAGCCAATTTCCCATTGTAATGTGGGGAATTAAGCCTGCGGCCTTTTTGCAACCATAGCGATCTGCAAAAAGTTTTTTTAACCTCATTACATAACTTTTAATTTCCTCATCAGGTGAGATAATCAACAGGTATTCGAAAATGTTCATTGTTTTCATATGATTATAGTTTGTTTTTCAATGGCCACACCTGCCTGCCGGAAGGAAGGTGGAATCTCGCATACATTATAATCATCCCAGTGTGTGACCCTTGAGTCATGCTCGATTTCATACGGTTGTAATTGTTTGATTTACACAGGTGCTGCAGTTGACATTGCTAGTGGAGGCACCTCCTTCTTATCCTTCAACCCCACCTTCCACATGCCGTGTACGTCCACTGCAAACGTCCCGAAATCTTCAACCACTTTGCCCCGGATTTTATAGAATCCCTTGCCTTGAAAAGGGAAGCGTTTTAAAGAATTGGGAAAATGGACGGTATCCAGCCAGTCACCTTTGGCATCGAGAAAGGTTCCAAATGCCATGTGCTCCCGATTGACAGTACGCACGTCTTTGGTGGTGACCAGTTGGCCGAGCATTTCCACGTTTTTGCCTAGTAACTCGGGCAGCTGATGTGCCAGAGCCATTCCTTTGCCGTCATCCGCACAGAGCCTAAACATATCCGTAAGGGCAAAACCGAGCACATTGATCTCGTCTAGTGCATCTTCGAGCGGGTAATCAGGGAAATCAGGAAGCGTAAAATCCATCGGAGGTTCCCTGAAAAGTGCAGGTGAATCCGGAATGGCTGCCAGATGCTTTTGGGCAAAATTGGCTTTCCAAAGCAGTTTTTTCTTGCCCAAACCCGTAAATCCAAAAGCCCCCACGCTGATCAAAATGTTCAATTGCTCTGGTCCGGCATGCGTGCGCTCAATAAAGTCCTCCAAGCTCAGGTAATTTCCATTTCTTTCCCTTTCCTCCAGAATCACGTCACAGAGTTTCTTTTCCAGCTGCTGTACATGGATCAACCCGACAAAAACCTCCTCGCCCCGGATGTTGGTGAGGTATTCGCTCTGGTTTACGCAAGGGGGATTTACTTTCGCTCGGGTGCGCTTCAGCTCATGAAAATAGAATTCCGTGGCATAAAAACCCCCGAAATTATTGATTACCGCCACCATAAACTCCATGGGGAAATAGGTCTTTAGATAAAGGCTTTGATAACTTTCCACCGCAAAAGATGCCGAGTGTGCTTTGGAAAATGAATATCCCCCAAAGGATTCCATCTGCCGCCATACTTCTGCGCTTATAGTTTCTTCATGGCCTAACTCTTTGCAGTTTTTGAAGTAATTTTCCCTGATTTCATTAAAGCGATTGTGTGATCTATACTTGCCGGACATGGCCCGGCGTAGAATATCCGCTTCGCCCATATCCAATCCAGCAAAGTGGTGAGCCACTTTGATTACATCTTCCTGATAGACCATCACACCGAAAGTTTCCTCTAGCAGTTCTTTCATCTTGGGATGGAGGTAGACGATCTTCTCAGGGTCATGAAAGCGCTCAATATACTGCTTCATCATGCCTGACTGTGCCACACCGGGACGGATAATGGAACTCGCCGCTACCAGCGTGAGGTAATCGTCACATTTTAGCTTGGTGAGCAGCTGCCGCATGGCCGGACTCTCGATGTAAAAGCAGCCGATAGTATCTGCTTTCCTGATCTGCTCCGCCACTTTGGGATCGCTCATGAACTGCTCCACTCGATGAATGTCAATGTCAATCCCACGGTTTTGCTTGACGAGTCGGATCGCGTCTTTGATGTGACCCAATCCACGTTGGCTGAGTATGTCAAGCTTGAAGAGCCCGATTTTCTCTGCCAAAAACATATCTATTTGAGCGGTGCAAAAGCCTTTCGGCGGCAATTCATTCACCGTGTACTGATAGATAGGCTTCTCAGAAATTAGCATTCCGCCCGGGTGTATGGAAAGATGGTTGGGGAAATTCTCCAGCAGTTGCCCGTATTTCAAAATGGTACGCTGGATTTTATCCTCATTCATCGGCTGATCCTTGCCTCTCACGAGTTGGTCGATCTCTTCTTTTGGCAGGCCAAAAACTTTTCCCAACTCACGGATCACGGCTCTCCGCTGAAAGGTGCTGTACATGCCCAGCAGTGAAACATGGTCTTTGCCGTAGCGCTTGAAAATATAATCGATCACCTCGTCCCGGTCTTTCCAGGAGAAATCAATATCAAAATCCGGAGGGGAAGTCCGGTGTGGATTGAGAAAGCGCTCGAAATACAGATCGAGCTTGATCGGGTCCACATCAGTGATTTTTAGGCAATAAGCCACGATGGAATTGGCACCGCTGCCTCTGCCCACGTAGTAGAAGCCACGGTTTTGCGCATAGCGGATCACGTCCCATACGATGAGAAAGTAGGCATTGAAATTCAGGTCATTGATGATCTTCAGTTCTTTGATCAGACGGGCTTTGGCCACAGGATCAGTGCCGTATCGATAATGGAAACCTTCCATGGCAAGCTTTGCCAGTAAAATCCGATCATCTTCTCCACTGACGCTGTAGTGCTTTTTGTTTTTGTCGGTGAGGAGCTCGGTCTTGATCTCACAGGCATCGATCAGCTGTAGCGTGTTGCTGATCATTCCGGGAAAATTCCGAAAAGAACTCATCAGGGCAGCTTCCGAAACGAACATTTCATCCGGGGAAGCAAAGTCCTTTTCTACCAATTTACTGATGAGTGTATTCTTAGCTATGGCACGTAGCAGGCGATGTACATTGAAGAAGGTTTTGTTCTGGATAGTCACGGGATGTCGGATGATCCATTTCTTCGGTGCAGCTTCTACTTCCTGCTTTTTCACGCGATTCAGCTCACTTGACAGTATGCCGATAAATTCATGTTCTTTTAGATTTTGCGGAGCAAAACTCCCAAAAGGATAGACAATCAGCACCTCAGAAAAGCAATCAGGACGCTCAGGGAAGGGGCGCTCCTCCTGCAAATGCAGCGAGAGAAAGCGGTTGATTTCGAGTATGCCTGCATCGTTTTTCGCCAGTAAGGTATAGCAGAACCTATCTTCGTTTCGGATCTCGGTTCCCACGATGGGCTTGATTTTCTTTTCTCTGCAGAAGTCCACGAAATCCCACATATCAGCAGTGCTGTTGATATTGGTGAGGCCAAGGGAAGCTAGACCAAGCTCTGCAGCTGCGTCCACGAGGTCTTGGGTGCTGTAGGTGCCGTAGCGGTAGCTGAACCATGTTTTACAATTAATAAACATCTTAGGTGCGGGTTAGGGTGATGGCCCGGGTCAGGCTTTTTTCGCCATAGCGGTTTTTGATCCAGTCGATGGCTTGGTATAGACTCACGCCCTCTTCGGTATCTTGGAAAAGATCGATCTGTTGATGTCCCTGAACGAGATGACTGACCTTCACGCCGATCAAACGCACGAGCATTCTCTTTTCATAGAGCTTCGCAAAGAGCTCTTTGGCGCGTTGTAAAAGCACTTCGTCCGAGCTGGTGTAGGAGATAATGCACTGACGGCTGACCGTGTCGAAATTTGCATAGCGAAGCTTCACTGTGATACAGCCGCATAGCTTATGCTTTCGGCGAAGTTCAAAGCCTACTTTCTCTGTCATCCGTACCAATTGACTGTGGAGAAAAGCCATGTCGATGGTGTCCGATTCAAAGGTGTTTTCGGTTCCGATGCTCTTTTGCTCGGTGTAGGGAATGACCGGAGACTCATCGATTCCGTTGGCCTTTCGTGAGAGATCAATGCCTGATTTTCCAAGGAGGTTTTGCATCATCCGTGGGGGAATCTCACTGAGTAGCCTGATGTTTTCTACTCCCATGCGCTCCAGCAATGCGGAGGTTTTTTCGCCCACGCCGGGCATTCTCCGGATAGGGAGTGGGGCGAGATAGGGTTTTTCTGTGCCAAAAGGAATGGTTGTCTGCCCGTTGGGTTTGGCGTCATGGGTAGCGACTTTGGAGACCAGTTTGTTCACTGCCAGTGCGCAGGAAATCGGCAGACCCGATTGCCTGTAGATCTTTTCCCGTAATTCTTTGGTGAATTTTTCGCAGCCAAAAAACCGATCCATGCCAGTCATATCGATGTAAAACTCATCAATGGATGCTTTCTCCATTATCGGTACTTGCTCTTGGAGTGTCTCAGTGATCAGGCGAGAATGCTGGCTGTAGCTATCATGGTCTCCTTTGATGTAAAATGCCGAAGGGCAGAGCCTTCGCGCCAACTTCATGGGCATGGCGGAATGCACGCCGAATGTCCTGGCTTCATAACTGCACGAAGCCACCACTCCCCGGTCGGAACTGCCGCCGATGATGACGGGTTTGCCTTTGAGGGCACTGTTTTTTAACCGCTCCACAGACACAAAAAACGTGTCCAGATCCAAATGCACGATATGCCTTTCCATTTCTCAGATTATTCCCTATATTTGATAGTATTAATATCATTTTGTTGTCATTAATTCTACCGAATAAAAATGAGAAGTCAAAGCTTTTTCTGGGCGGCCAATCTGAAATTTCTCAGAAAGCGACGCAAATTGAGTCAGGACATGTTGGCCGAAAATCTTGGCATGAGCCGGGCCAAGCTGAATTCGCATGAAAATGGGCATAGCAAGTCGCCGGCGATTGAGGATTTGCTGCTTTGTGCGGATTACTTCAGGATGAGTGTGGATACGCTGCTGCGGGTGGATTTGTCCAAACTGAGTGAGTTGAAAATCCGTGATCTGGAAGCCGGGAATGATGTTTTTCTGAGCGGTTCGAAAGTTCGGATTCTCGCGACCACCGTCAGCTCAAGTAATGAGGATAATATAGAACTCGTACCGATCAAAGCCAAGGCCGGATATTTGGGAGGTTTTGGGGATCCGGAGTATTTGAGTACGCTGCCTGTTTTCCATCTGCCAAATCTGCCTAAAGACAAAAAATACCGTATGTTTCAAACCGAAGGAGACAGCATGCTGCCGATTGCGGATGGAGCTTATGTGATTGGTTCGTATTTGTCCGAGTGGAGGCTTGCCAAGGAAACCCCCTGCGTGGTAGTGACGGCGAGTGAAGGTGTCAGTTTTAAAATGCTGAGTTTTCAGGCGAAGGAAAGAAACTTTTTGTTGCGCTCGCTGAATCCTGTTTATACACCTTACACAGTTCCTGCGGAAGAGGTTCGGGAGATCTGGAAATTTGAATATTATATGAGTGACGAGTTTCCACAGGAACCGTTGACGCTACAGCAGGTCGGAATCGAGATCTCTGAGATTAACAGGAAGTTGGGGTTGATGCAGAAGGGTGAGTTGTAAGGGGGGCTCTTGCGGCGGCGCTCCCGACAGCTGTACGGGAGGCACGGCGAAAAGGGGTAACCTTTGAGGTTTTTCGAACCTCGAAGGTTTTGGTAGAATCTCCTGCTAGTTCAAGTTTTCAAACCTAAAGGCAGCAGGTAGGCTTGGACTTACTATAATGCAGTCTTCAGACTGCAAAAACTGGTTAGACGATGCTTGGGTTATCCATGAATACGGTGATTTATGAGTTTTGATTATCTTTTTTGTTGTCTCAACTAGGCAGTCTGAAGACTGCAATGTCTTTGGTCCAAGTCGTGAGACTTGAACCATTTACCTTGTTGAAAGACTAGAACTAAATGGAGTACTATGTGAGTGAGACACTCACATGGGCGAATAGAAACCAGAGTTGGATAGTACAATGCGAAGACAATATTTTTTGACCTGCCTTGAGGGACAATTCCTCTTAAAAATTCCCTAGTTTTGGTGGGCTGAGTAGAACTAAAGTGGCATACCTTCGGTTTGAATTAAAACTTATAGATATTCAGCTCTCTGGGCTTTTCACTTAAATCAGTCGCTACTATTCACCCATAGTATTTAATTTTTACATCGCTGTTTTGACCAAATCATTTTCCTCCCAATCTCTCCTTATCACCGGGATTATCTTAGTTTCGATCAATTTACGCACTTCGATAGCGTCGGTTGGGCCATTGATTCCGTTTATCCGGGAGGATTTGGGTTTGTCCAATGGCTTGGCGGGATTTCTCACCACGCTTCCTTTATTGACATTTGCTACCTTTTCACTTTTTGCTCCCGCGATAGGAAAGCGATTGGGAATGGGAAGGGCAGTATTCTTGGCTATTGCTATTTTGACTTTAGGAGTTGTTGTAAGGGTTTTGGATGGGGTAGTTCTGCTGTTTTTGGGCACGGCACTTACAGGTATTGGAATAGTGATTGCCAATGTTTTGCTGATTCCGCTTATTAAGGTGAGACTGCCGGGTAAACTTGGTCTGATGACTGCCCTGCTTGCTACCATGATGTCGCTTTTTGCAGCTATAGCCATAGCGGTAAGCGTACCATTGGCAGTTGATCTGAACATGGGGTGGAGAGGATCACTGGCTTTCTGGGCTATCTTTATGGTGATAGCTCTAATCATCTGGATTCCTCAGCTCCAGCGCCCAAAAGCAAATTTGCAACAAGTGATTCAGCCGGCTAAAAATGTTTGGAAATCCAAGCTTGCCTGGCATGTGACGATCTTTATGGGAGCACAGTCTATCATGTACTTTACTGTGATCACCTGGCTGCCTGATATGTTGATTTCCAGGGGCTGGACCCCTGCCCAAGCCGGCATAGTTGCTTCTTTAATGCAGATGGTTTCGTTGATAGGTTCTTATTTTGCGCCTAATCTACTGATTAAGCTTAAGGAACAAACCGGGGTGGTGAAGGCGGTCGGTGCCGGGTATTTGATAGGATATCTTGCGCTTTTTATAGAAAATGAATTGCTTACTTATGTGGCCTTAGCGATAATAGGTTTGTGCATGGGGGCAAGTTTGAGTATCGCTTATACGTTGATTTCTCTAAGAACAGCAGAAGATCAGACTACTGCCAAACTCTCCGCCATGGTGCAGTCCTCCGGCTATTATCTTGCAGCTTTGGGTCCCATGCTCTTTGGAGTTTCTCTTGATCTATTCAACAATTGGAATGTCCTTATTTATTTTTTACTCATTTTCGCAGGGATCTTTACCTATTTCGGTATGTCAGCAGGAAGAGATCATAAAATCTAATTCCCAAATAATATTTCGTCCTTGATGGAATAGAATGTAGTTTTGTGATCAAATTAAGCCCTGTCTGCTATGCAAGAATTTCTTTATTCCCTAGGCATCTCCGAACAATTATTCGACTACCTGATCATGCCCCTGCTCATCTTCTGCGCGAGAGTGGGCGATGTGTCTATCAATACCCTGAGGATCATGTTTATGATGAATGGGAAAAAGAATATCGCCCCGTTTTTAGGTTTTTTTGAGGCATTGATTTGGCTACTCGCCATTGGGCAGATTTTTCAAAACATAGACAACCCCCTTTCTTACATTGCCTATGCGGGCGGGTTTGGTACAGGGACTTATGTGGGGATGTATTTTGAGGAAAAACTTGCTCTAGGAAGGGTGCTGGTACGGGTGATTACGCCAAAGCCTCTCCCTGAATTGATAGAATATATGAAGGCCCGTGATTTCCGCTTTACGAATGTAGGTGGTGAAGGGAGATTTGGAAAGGTGAATTTGCTTTTTACCGTGATGAAAAGGGAAAGTCTGACAGAGTTTGTGGCCAAAGTCCAGAGCATAGATGAGAAAGCATTCTATACCATTGAGAGTGTGAAGCGGGTGTCTGAGGATGATCTGAATGTGATGGACGACAAGCCACGATTCAATATGAGTTTCTTCAGTAAAGCCCGTACCTAATGGCCAATACCTGGTTCCAGTTTCAGCAGTTCCGGGTCAATCAGGAGAACTGTGCGATGAAAATCAGCACAGATGCTGTCATGCTGGGGGCGTTGGCAGATGCTGCTTCACCACGGGAGATTTTAGATGTAGGCACGGGAACGGGAGTCATTGCGTTGATGCTTGCCCAGCGTTTTCCCGAAGCAAAAATCCAGGCAGTGGAGATAGATCCGCCGGCTGCTTCCCAGGCTTTGGATAATTTCCGGTCAAATGCATTTTCGGAGCGTATGCAGCTTTGGGAGGGTAGGTTTCAAGATTTCGAAACTCAGAAGAAATATGACCTGATTGTAAGCAATCCACCTTATTTTCCCGATCATTTGAAATCATCTGACGTGCAGCGCAACATGGCTTTGCATACAGATGAGCTCTCCTTTCAGGATTTATTGGGAAAAGTAGTGCAGCTTTTAAAAGAGGATGGGCAGTTTTGGCTTATACTTCCTCCGAGACAAATGCAGGATTTTCACCAAGAAGCAGCGCGGTATGGACTGTTTCTTGGAGTCAAATTCACACTGCGGGATAAGCCCGGAAGACGGATGTTGCGGGAGATTTGTGCATTCGTCAGAAACCACACTGAAGTCAAAGCCAAGGATATTTTTATCAAAAACGAAGACGGGACGCCTCATGAAACTTATGCCGGTCTAGTGTCAGATTTTCTGCTTGGTTTTAAAGCTTAACCCATTCGCACTTCTTCCCGAAAGCTGATTCCATGGTTTTCCAGTGCCGCCAACACCGGAATGTAAATTTCCGGAAGCACGGGGACGTGGAGGCCTTTCAGTTTAATGTCCCCATCCAGAAATAGGTCAACAGCAATTGCGAGCGGAAGTCCCACCGTCTTTGCCATGGCTGTGTAGGTGGCGTCTTCACCAAAGCATACCAGACTTGATCGGATTTCTTTGATGCCTTCTGCAGATTTGATTTGGAAGAGGTGCTGCATTACGATCATGTCTTTGTCTTCGGGGTAAAGCTTCCAGTTTTTCTCAAGAATTGCCTGCAAAATAGCAGCAGGAGAACCCTTTGTCTGCGGAAGCAAGTCATTTCCAAATAATCCCAGCCATTGGATTTTTTCCCATGTCGGGAAATCAAAATCAGGGATCAGATTCCCGAGTTTTTCTTCTACGGAAAGCCCAGGATCGTACGGCAAGAATGCGTTCAAAAATTGCCTCAAAGTTGTTCCTTCGGGCAGATCCATCTGAAAACCATCGTCACACATTCCCAGTTGTACGAAGACGTTCCAAGCTTTGCAGAAGCCGGCTCTTCTTAAAGTCCCACGGAGCATGGTGTCGATATTCTCCAGTCCGTACACCTGCCTATAGCTGAGCGAATCACGGTTGGGATAGCCGTCGAAGTCTCCCAATCCCGGGAATTGAATAGTTTGGAGCCTGTTGAAAAGCTGATGATAAGGGACAAATTTCAAATCGCCATTTTCTATGTAGCGGGAAGTTCCCTGACCTGCCAGCACCACGTTTCTTGGATTCCAGGTGAACTTGTATTTCCAGGGATTATCCTCTGACTCCGGCGCCAGAAGTCCGCCGCAATAAGATTTGAAAGAGAGGATTTCTTCGCCTTTTGACTTCGCCAAGTTGATGATCTGCATGGCAGACATGTGGTCAATCCCAGGATCCAGCCCGCATTCATTCAGAAAAAGCAGTCCTTTTGCTTCGATTTCCGATTTCATTTCTCGCATTTCTTCAGATTCGTAGGAAGCCGAAAAGAAGTGCTTACCTAATTTCAGGCAATCCTTTGCCACGATGGGATGCATAAAGGCTGGAAGCATGGAGATCACCACATCGGCTTCTCTGATAAGTGACTGCCGGGATTCCATATCCTCAATGTCCAGTTGACGGGCTTGGGTATTTGGCTGATTTTTAAGCTTTTTGGTTGCGGAATCCAGATCTATGTCCGCCAAGATTAATCGACGGTCTTTTGATTGGCAGCTTTTTGCCAGAAAATCGATCAGGAAAATGGCGGATTTTCCCCCGCCTAAAATCAGGATGGTATGCATGTGATAGAGAGTTGCCCCGCCTAAAATCGAGAATATATTTTAGGGTAAAAAATTGTGGAGAGAATATTAAAGGGAACAATTTTTTACCTTACCCGTTAGGAAAACTCCAATTAGAGAAAGATGAGTAAGAAAATAAAAATAGAAGCTGAGTTTGAAGAACTGGCGTGGGAGGAACTGACTGTAGAAGAGCAGCAGCTGATGATGCGGGCGAGGAAAGTGTCTGAAAAAGCCTATGCGCCCTATTCTGACTTTCATGTGGGAGCGGCTGTGAGGCTGGAATCCGGCGAAATTTTACAGTCCAGTAATCAGGAAAATGTAAGTTTCCCTGTGGGAGTTTGTGCTGAGCGATTGGTGCTTGGCTATGCGGGAGCCAACTTCCCTGATCTTGCGGTGAAGGAAATCGCAATAGTTGCACGAAGAAAAGGGGATGAGATCTGGGCGGGAGTTTCTCCTTGCGGACTTTGTCGACAGACAATCAATGAAGTGGAAATGAGATTTAACCAACCTATTTCGATTCTTATTCAAAATCCCGATGGCTCCGTACTTCGATTTCATGGAATCCAGACGCTTTTGCCTTTCAAATTTGACGATCTGAACACCTAGAGTTTTGAAGAAAAGTATCAGTTTTCAGTATCAGGCACACTATTCAATTTCACATGAGCCTACTTTCGAAGAGAAAGAAATCTGGTTGGTGCTGCATGGATACGGGCAATTGGGCGAGTTTTTTCTCAGGAAATTTCAGGGCTTGGATTCTGCAGATCGGCTTTTTGTGGCACCTGAAGCCACGAATTACAGTTATCTCAATGGTTTTTCGGGGAGAGTTGGTGCGAATTGGATGACAAAGCATGAACGTGAAGTAGCCATACAAAACAACCATACTTACCTGGATCTTTTGATGGACAAGCTACTTTCGCAGTATAGGGAAATACCGATAGTCAATGTGCTGGGATTCTCACAGGGAGCGGCTACTGCCACACGTTGGGCAAGTAGATGGACAGGTGAAGTAAGTCGGCTGGTGCTTTGGTCCGGAGGTTTTGCGCAAGACATGGTTTTGGACGATGCTCGGGAGAAATTTTCACAAACTGAATTTACGCTGATCCTAGGAGATCAGGACGAATTTGTTACGCCGGAAAGCCTTGAAATACAGGAGGGATTGATCAGGAATCTGGGGAAAAATGTCAAAAGAATGACTTTTTCGGGAGGACATGAACTAGACGTTGAAATGCTTTCAGTAATTTTTGATTCAAGTGATTAAATCGCAGTATATTAGTGCCTCAATTGCTTAATTAATAATAGAATTTGATCAGAATTCGACTTTCACTATTTTTCTGAAAATTTTGTAAACCATCAATGCTTTCCCTTACTGAAAAGGAGATAGACCTTATCTCAACTCAATTACTCAAAGGAATGATCTGTTTCTATCAGATCGATAAGAAGAAAATTCATCACATGCCCGATGACGAGGATTATTATAATTATGATCTGACAGAGGCTGAAGAGGATGTACTGGATGAGATCGAGGAAAATCCCGATAATTATGCGGAGTTTACCCAGATGGAGCCAGCTCAGGAGCATCAGATGATGCAGGACTTTATAGACAGGCGGGTCAAGGAAAGAAACCTGGCGGAGGATTTGGTCAGCTCACTGACTAAACCAAAAGCCAATACCGCATTTAAGTTTCTGATCGAAGACTCTAAATATAAAAACGAGTGGGTAGAATTTCGCAAGGAAAAATACCATGACTGGATCAAAGAGCAGGTTGATAGTTTCAACTACACCGAAGATTAATGGATAGCCGGCCGATTGGGTCGGCTATTTTTTTGCTTTACCACCAAGGACACGGGGAGTTTCGTGGAGGGCGCAGCTTAGGTATAATTGTCAGTGGAATCGAAGTCGTATTTCTGTGTTATCCTGCTTCTCCAGAAGCTGGATTTAATTTGCACTTTCATCCCTCTGGAGGAAGTTACCTTAATAAATGTTTTGATAAGGCAGTTCTGTTATTAACCGCGGTGAGCGCGGAGGTTTTCGCGGAGAGCATGATTGTCCTGCTTTTCCAGAAGGCGGACGTTGAAATTTAGGATGGTCTTGATTATCCTTATGTCCAAGTTCTGCTCTTTCCTTGGATTGAGAGAACTTTTTTGTCTTATTGGATAAGAATATTTCATTATTTTTTTATACTTTGAAAGTATGCGAGACCATTCAAACTATATAATAAGAAATACACTTGAGCCAGGGGATCTTGGGCAGGTGGCAGCCTTGCATGGGAAAGTGTATTCAGAAGAACATGATTTTGGATTGGGTTTTGAAGCGTATGTCATGGAAAGCTTGTTGGAATTCTATCGTGCATACAATCAACAAAAAGACCGTGTATGGGTGGTGGAGAATGAAGGTAAAATGATAGGTTTTGTATTACTCATGCATCGCCCTGCAAACCGTGCCCAGTTGCGGTATTTTATTTTGACTAAAGAGTTTCGTGGACTCGGAATAGGAAGTAGGCTGATGAAAGAATGGCTGGAGTTCTACAAGGAGGCTAACTATGAAGCTGCTTATTTATACACCACATCAGGACTGAATGCTGCGGTCAGTTTGTACGAAAGAATGGGCTTTCGTAAGATCAGCGAAATGAAATCGATGAATTTTGGAGTTGCCATGTTGGAGCAATACTATGAATTGGTCTTATCGGATGAAAAGTAATGTTTTGTTATCTTATATTTTAACCTTAACTCTTAGTATTTATGTCCCCTCAACCATTAAAATCCATTAAAAAAGCATTAGCTCATTGGTATTTGATCACCATCGTCGGGGTGGTCTTCGTCCTCTTGGGAGTCTGGGTTTTCCGTACGCCGTTGTCCTCATATCTGGTTTTAGCCACCTTTTTCAGTATTTCTTTTTTGCTTTCAGGAATTGCTGAGATTTCCTTCGCTTTGAGTAACCGTGAATCCATTGACAATTGGGGCTGGTTTCTGGCTTCAGGGATTTTTAGTGCATTAATTGGTGTTTTGCTCCTTTCGAACCCGGCACTGTCCATGGTCACCTTGCCTTTGTATGTAGGGTTTGGGGTACTGTTCAGGGCCATTGCCGGAGTGAGCTTTGCCTTTAGCCTGAAAGACCATGGAGGTGAGTACCAATCTTTGCTTTGGATGAGCATAGCAGGGGTAGTGCTTTCCTTTCTCTTGATCTGGAATCCTGCAGTGACAGGATTGACACTGGTGTCGCTGACAGCCCTGACTTTCATAATGATCGGTGTCGGTGTGATTTGGTTCTCATTGAAATTGAGAAAATTACATCGGGTTCCGGAAAAACTAAAGGAAAAGTTCGAGTGAAAAAAGGGAGTTTGTAAGTGGTAATTAAAAGAATTCCTAATAGTCCTCAATTAGTAGTCCTATGGTCGCAGCAGGCTTGGCTGTTGGTTTTGGGGGAATAAAAAGTAAAAGGGCAAAGTGCAGATTTGATGCACTTTGCCCTGTTTTCCCGGGGATTGTTTACTCCGGACACCGGACTTTCCTAGGAGGAGGTATAATTTCCTTTGGTTGGGTAGAGTGATTATAACTCCTCTACTTACAAGCCTTTGATGATCTTCAGCGTATCCGCTATTTTATTCTCCAGCAAATCAAATTGTTGGTTTTTGATCCAGTCTTTCTGGAAAAGCTGAGAACCCATTCCCACACAGTAGACTCCCGCATCAAACCATTCTTTTAGGTTTTCTTGGGTTGGTTCGACTCCGCCGGTAGGCATGATATGTAGTTCAGGATAAACAGACTTGGCCGCCGCTACAAACGCCGACCCTACAACATTTCCAGGAAAAGCCTTCACCAAAGTTGCTCCAAGTTTTTTTGCCTGAAAAATCTCAGACATGGTCGCACATCCCGGTATCCAGAATACTTCTTTGGAATTGCAAAACACCGCCAGTTCAGGAATCAAAGCAGGTGAGACGATAAAATCTGCTCCGGCTTCGATAAAAGCATCCGCGTCCTTGGTAGTGAAAATAGTACCGATTCCCATTACCATATCAGGATAGCGGGAAGCGTATGTGTAAAGTGTCCTGAACACTTCCAGGGAGTTCGTCGCGCGGTTGGTGAATTCAAACACGCGGATTCCGGCTTTATAGGATGCGTCCAGCACGCCTTTTGCCACTTCTATATCTGCATGATTGAACACCGGGATCATTCCTGTGTCGCTCATGGCTTGTAACATGTCACTTTGTGAAAATTTCATACTTATTTTTATCGTAAAAGTTTGCCTACATTTTTTCCTTCCACCAGCTGATTTACTTCCTCCAGGGAGACGAAGTTTGCATCTCCGGGAATGGAGTGTTTCAACACAGAGGCTGCCACTGCAAAGTCCAGCGCGTTCTGATCATCTGACGTTAGTAAGCCATAAATCAATCCTGCCATATATGCGTCTCCACCACCTATTCTATCCACTATGTGTGTCATCTCATAGGTTTTGGATTCGAGTAGGGGTTCCCCGTTCCACAATACTCCGCTTAGGTTGTTTTCGGAAGCGCTGATAGAATCCCGATGGGTGGTGGATACATAGCTTAAGGAAGAACACATCGTTTTTGCCTTTTCGCAGGCCTGCAGGTAGTCAGTTTCTTGGATTCCCATGCAGTTTTCAAAATCTGTAAGTCCGGCAATGATCAGGTGGGAAGGGGCTATGAGTTCTGGCATGATGTCCATTGGGCCTTTCCCATATTGCCAGAGATTTCTTCGGTAATTGATGTCTGCGCTGATTTTTACCCCAAGTTTAGACGCCGCTGTGACAGCTGCTTTGCAGAGGTCGGCCGCGGATTGGGAAATCGCCGGGGTGATGCCCGTCCAGTGGAACCAGTCAGCTCCTTCAAAAATCTCTTCCCAGTCGAAATCCTGGACTTTAACTTGGGCAAATGCGGAATCAAAGCGGTCATAGATGATTTTAGAGGAACGCTGCATTGCCCCGTTTTCTACAAAATAAACGCCCATTCTCCCTTTGTTATAGCGGATGAAAGAGGTGTCCACCCCCGCAAACCTCAGTTGGTTCACCGCGGCTTTTCCGATTTCATGCTCAGGAAATGCTGTCACATGTGCTGCGGATAGCCCCCAGTGCGCCAATGAGACGGCTACATTTGCTTCGGCACCACCATAATTGACTTCGTAGGATTGTGTGTTTATAAAGCGTTCGTGTCCCGGAGTGGAAAGTCGGAGCATGATTTCGCCAAGGGTGATTATTCTTTTAGTCATTTTAGGCAGATTTACAATTTTGGATTTATCAAAAAATTAAATTTCTGTTCATGTTTATGATGAGACAATAATAAACGCCATTTATTGGTTTACCAATAATTACCGCCCAATTCTTTGCCAAAAACGAAATAAATCCCTTGAGAATTTACGAGAAGTTTAAGTGTTGCTTTTGATTTCTTTGAGTTATACAGTGGCCCTTCAGAATATTTTTCTAATTTTGCCCCAATTTGGACTTAAGTAAAACTTTCTCTTCAATCTCCCTCTCTAATGCCTAAAGATAGCAGTATAAAGCACGTTCTCATCATTGGTTCAGGTCCCATCGTTATAGGTCAAGCTTGCGAATTTGATTACGCAGGCTCACAGGCAGCCAGGTCACTTCGCGAAGAAGGAATCACTGTCACGCTGATCAATTCGAACCCGGCGACTATCATGACTGATCCTGTCACGGCCGACAATGTCTATTTGCTTCCTTTGGAAAAGAAATCCATCGTACAAATTCTCAAAGACCACCCGGATATCGATGCTGTGCTCCCTACTATGGGGGGACAGACAGCCTTGAATCTTGCCATTGACTGCGAAAAAGGCGGTGTCTGGGATAAATACGGTGTGAAAATGATTGGCGTGGATATCGATGCGATCGATACCGCAGAGAACCGTGAAAAATTTAAAGCACTGATGGAAAAAATCGGTGTAGGTGTCTGTAAAGGAGCTACCGCTACCTCTTTCCTGCAAGGAAAGGAAATCGCCCAGGAAATAGGATTCCCATTGATTATCAGGGCATCTTACACGCTAGGTGGTGCAGGCGGTGCATTTGTAGAAACGGCGGAAGACTTTGAAAAAGCACTTTCGGCTGGTCTTCAGGCTTCCCCGGTTCATGAAGTGTTGATCGAGCAAAGCATCCTCGGCTGGAAAGAATACGAGCTAGAGGTAATGCGCGATAATATCGGTAATATGATCGTGATCTGTTCCATAGAGAACTTCGATCCTATGGGTGTACACACAGGCGATTCTATCACTGTGGCACCGGCGATGACCTTGCCTGATACTACCTATCAGCGTATGAGGAACTTCGCTATTACGATGATGAATAGTATCGGGAATTTTGCCGGAGGCTGTAATGTACAGTTCTCGGTAAGCCCGGATAATTCTGAAATCATCGGCATCGAGATCAACCCACGCGTTTCCCGCTCTTCAGCTTTGGCATCTAAAGCTACTGGTTATCCAATTGCGAAAGTTGCCGCCAAACTGGCGATAGGTTATAATCTGGATGAACTGAAAAACTCGATTACGGGCACAACTTCTGCGTTTTTTGAGCCTTCTATAGATTATGTTATTGTAAAAGTGCCTCGCTGGAACTTTGATAAGTTCAAAGGAGCCGATAGAAGGCTAGGCTTGTCCATGAAATCAGTAGGTGAAGTGATGGGGATAGGCCGTAACTTCCAGGAAGCGCTTCAGAAGGCTTGCCAGTCCCTTGAAATCAAAAGAAACGGTCTTGGTGCAGATGGCAAAGAACTCCGCAATCAGGATGAAATTTTGTATTCCTTGGCTAATCCTAGCTGGAACAGGTTGTTCCATATCTATGACGCATTCAAGCTTGGGATTTCCTTCCGCACGATTCAGGACTTAACCAAGATAGATAAGTGGTTTCTCAAGCAGATCGAAGACTTGATCCATCTGGAAAAGGAAATTGGCAAGTATAAACTTGATACTATCCCTCAGGAGCTGATGGATCTGGCTAAGCGTAAAGGCTATGCAGACCGTCAGATTGCGCATTTGTTGGATTGCCTGGAAAGCGAAGTTTTTGATAAGCGATACAAGGAGATGGGCATCAAGCGTGTGTATAAATTGGTAGATACCTGCGCTGCGGAATTTGAAGCAAAAACCCCTTATTACTATTCTTCCTTTGGGTCTGAAAATGAGTCGGTAAAGTCAGACCGTAAAAAAGTAGTGGTGCTTGGCTCAGGCCCGAACCGTGTAGGTCAGGGGATTGAGTTTGATTATTCCTGCGTACATGGGGTATTGGCAGCTAAAGAATGTGGCTACGAAACCATCATGATCAACTGTAACCCGGAGACGGTCTCTACGGATTTCGATATCGCTGATAAGTTGTACTTCGAGCCTGTATTCTGGGAGCATATCTACGAGATCATTCTTCACGAGCAGCCGGAAGGTGTGATCGTGCAGCTAGGTGGTCAGACAGCACTTAAGCTTGCCGAGAAGCTGGAAAAGTATGGTATCAAAATCATCGGGACCAGTTTTGAAGCTCTTGATCTGGCAGAAGACAGGGGGAGATTCTCGTCTCTTTTGAAGGATTTAGATGTTCCTTATCCTGAATTTGGAACAGTCCACAATACGGACGAAGCGCTAGAGCTCTGCAAAACAATCGGCTTCCCGCTTTTGGTGCGTCCTAGCTACGTACTGGGTGGACAAGGGATGAAGATCGTGATCAATGAGAAGGAACTGGAGCAGCATGTAGTGGATGTATTGAGAGATATCCCGAACAATGAGATATTGCTGGATCACTTCCTGGAAGGGGCTATCGAGGCCGAAGCTGATGCGATCTGTGACGGCGAGAATGTCTATATTATCGGAATCATGCAGCATATTGAGCCGGCAGGAATCCATTCAGGTGATTCTTACGCAGTGTTGCCTCCATATAACTTGGGGGATTTGGTAATTCGCCAGATCGAAACTTATACTGAGAAAATCGCCCTTGCACTTAGGACGGTAGGTTTGATCAATATTCAGTTTGCCATCAAAAACGATAAGGTTTACATCATCGAGGCAAATCCGCGAGCTTCCCGTACCGTGCCGTTTATTTGCAAGGCTTATAGAGAACCTTATGTAAACTATGCCGTAAAGGTGATGTTGGGAGAGAAAAAAGTAACTGATTTTGAATTCAACCCTTACAAAAAGGGTTATGCTATCAAGGAGCCTGTTTTCTCTTTCCATAAATTCCCAAAAGTAAATAAAGAATTGGGGCCTGAAATGAAATCCACCGGTGAGGCGATTTACTTTATCGAAGACCTGATGGATGATTATTTCTTGAAAATCTACGCAGAGAGAAATCTGTATCTGAGTAGATAAGAACTATAAAACATTTAAGTATTGTGTGGAAATTTCTTGTAATAGTACTCGGGGTCGGCTGGCTATTAGGCCAGCTGATCAGGTATTTTCTTAGAAGTAAGCTGGCCAAATTTGCCCAGCATGTAAACGAAGTAGCACGGGAAGAGCAGCGTGCCCAGCGGCATGCATCTACTCCCAAGGATGAGGTAGTAGTAGACTTCGTGCCACAACGGCAAAAAGAAAAAATCAACAAGGATATTAAAGGCGGCGAGTACGTCGATTATGAAGAAGTGAAGGAGTAATCCTTCACTTTTTTTATTTTTAACCACAAAGTGCGCAAAGGTTTCGAAAAGTTCGCAGTTTTAAATTTTTGCCCTGCTTTTCCAGAAGCTGAAGTTTTATGTTTATCCAGCTGGATGCTAAGCCAAGGGCTATTCGGGATTTGTAATCCCAAATCCAACCATCGTTTTTTTCATTTCGCCTTAGCCAACCTACACCAAAAAACCTTGAATCCGCTTTGGGTTTTTGTGCCGATCAAAAAGTCTTCTCCACCGTCTTTTACCCCCAGTTTTTTCTTCAAAATTTCAGAACCTGTGGCGTAATTTCGGGTAATTACATTCACTTTTCCTGAAGGGAATAGTTTTTTCATTTCAGCTTTCTTCGGCTGTACTTCTTGTATGACTTGGAATATTCTAGCCGGGATTTCCTTTGGAACTTCAGATGAAGTGTACAAGTGGCTATTTGGGTCTAGTTTTATCAGACCAAATCGTTCTCCAAATGTCTTAAATGCCCCAGCTTTCAAAACTCCTGAAAATGGCTCAATCAAGTACTTTTCTACTTTCCCGAACTTTGAAGTAATTCCTTCTTCCTCGCTTGGCTCAAATGAAAAACAAGTTTCACTGCCACCCAGATCAATAGCTTCTACTGTCAAAGGAGATTCTGAAGAGCTTTTGTCCCAGTGTAAAAGCAACTCTTTGACTTCATTTTTTACGGAAACCACCTGCACCTTCCTGACGTCGGGAAGCTCGCTGAGTGCTTGGGAAATATCCAGCATAGGCGATACTTTCAACAAAATCGAGTCGGCTTTGCTTTTCATCATTTCCCATGAGCTGACCACATCAGGCTCGCAATCCGCCAGTTTGTAAAGCTTTTGGTTTTCTTTTCCTCTGCGTGCAGGATCCGCATAAATCAGGTCAAAGTGGTGTTCAGTCTGAGCTAGAAATGCTAATCCATCGCCTTTTATGACCGTGAATTTAGTGGGGGCAAGAATTTCCAAATTATGCCGGGCAATCTCTGCCAACTCCTCCTGCTGCTCACAGTAAATGGCTTCTTTAAAATCTTTGCTTAAAAAATAGCTGTCCACACCAAAACCTCCTGTGAGATCAATCATGAGGCTCCCGCTTCTTCCTCTTGCCTTGAATTCAGCAGTTTGCTCTGAAGAACTTTGCTCCAAAGAGATCGATGGCGGAAAAATCAACTTGGGATTGGAAGACCAAGAGGGTAGTTTTTTTGCTGCTTTTTGTCTTGCAGAGATCTGTTGCACAGCTGCTTTTAGGTCAAAATCAGTTTTGCCCTGATGCCTAAAAAGCAAAAGTGCAGGATCTTCCGTAAGATGATCCTGCACAAATTGTTGGAAGTCGGCCCGATGATATTGGGTCAAATCCATTAAATCAAACCGTTTGCGAGCGCGTATTCAGCGATTTGCACGGCGTTGGTTGCGGCACCTTTTCTAAGATTATCTGCCACAATCCACATATTCAGCGTATTCGCCTGGGATTCATCTCTTCTCAGACGGCCTACGAATACCTCGTCTTTTTTATGCGCAGTGATCGGCATAGGGTAGATGAAGTTGGCAGGATCATCCTGTACAATTACACCTGGGGCCGCAGCCAGCAACTCACGAACCTCAGCCAAATCAAAGTCTTCTTTGAACTCCACGTTTACTGCCTCCGAGTGACCACCCATAGTGGGGATTCTCACTGTAGTTGCAGTTACCTGGATCGTATCGTCACTGAAGATTTTCTTGGTCTCCTTGATCATCTTCATTTCCTCTTTTGTATAGCCGTTATCCTGGAACACATCTATATGGGGAAGTACGTTCATGTCGATTTTGTGCGGATAGACCATTTCCGGGGTTTCTCCGGCACGCTCAGCCATCATCTGATCCACGGCGGCTTTGCCTGTACCGGTTACAGACTGATAAGTGGACACTACGATACGTTTGATGCCGTAGCGCTCACGCAAAGGCTCCAATGCCAGTACCATTTGGATGGTAGAGCAGTTTGGATTTGCGATGATCTTATCTTCTTTGGTCAGTTCTTTTGCGTTGATTTCCGGAACGATCAACTTTTTAGTCGGATCCATTCTCCATGCGGAAGAATTGTCAATGACGATAGTGCCTACTTCAGCAAACTTCGGGGCCCATTCTGTGGAAGTGCTCCCGCCGGCTGAAAATATAGCTACTTCAGGTTTCAATGAAACAGCTTCTGCAAGACCGATAACAGTGTAGGGTTTATCCTTGTATTCGATCTGTTTACCCACAGATCGCTCGCTGGCGACTAATAGAAGTTCGTCAAAAGGGAAATTGTGCTCTGCGAGCACCTCTAGGATTTCTGAGCCTACCAAGCCGGTAGCTCCTACCACTGCTAATTTCATCAGATTTAAAGTAGTTGTTGAAAATTTTTGAAGCACAAAAGTAAGGGCTATCAATTCATTTTCAGGCCTGATTATGAAATATTTTAATCTAAATCACCTAAAAATCAACAGAAAGAATAGTTTGACATCATTTTGATAATTATATTTAGAATAGACTTTTTATCTGACTTGCGGATGGTTGGCTTATTTTTTATTTGGCACTTATTCTGTTTCTCTGTTTTTGTGCAGACTGAAAGCGGTATGTCTGAGGTTAACATGACGCAGGATTTTGAAGCTGAATTTACAGCCCTTAATTACCCGGATGAATTTTTGCCCAACTGGTATGCCAATGAAGTAAGAAGTACCTCTTCCCGCATTTACCAGGCAAATGGATTGGGTAAAAATGGGAGCAAGGCTATGGCTGTACAGCCAATTTCTTCTTTTAACGGTGAAGTTTTTGTTAGACTTTATCCTGGTGATTTTGACGATCCCAAGGTGCGTTTTTTGGCCAGGTCTGTTAGAAATGGTGCAGGTAATAGGGCTGCGGAAGTTTTTTACAGTTGGGGTGAAAATTTAGCGGGAGATTACAATGAGCCTGAACTATTGGGAAAAACACTGGAATTTTCCAATGAGGATCAGGAGTTTCGGATATTTGAACTGATTTTGCCAGATAATCTGAATGAAAATGAGGAGGTTTTTCTCCGTCTGGAGATTCGCTATGGATCAGGCTCAGGCAGCTGCGCAAAATGGGTGATGGATGATTTTGAGTTTGGGGAATTTGAAGAAGACAAGATTCCCCCAAAGGTCGATCAAGTTCGGGGTTTTGACGAAAATCAAGTAGAAGTCCAGTTTGATGAGGCTGTGGATCCTGTATTTTCAGTGCTGGCGATCAGCTATAAGTTGGATGGGTTAGAACCTTCTTATGTGGAACTGAAATCTGATTCTCTGGTATATCTGAGCTTTGAAGAGAAACTGGAAATTGGCAGAGAATTCAGCCTGTCAATTTCCCAGATACCTGATTTGGAAGGGAATTTCCTCCGGGACACACTTATTTCATTTCAGTTTTTTGACCCCACCTATATTCCTCCCAAAATGCTTGTGCTGAATGAAATCATGTCTGCCCCCAGAGCTGATCTTGATCTCCCAAATGTGGAATACGTAGAGGTTTTTAATGCCGGTGAGTATGCTGTCCGCACGGGTGGGATTGGGTATTCCAATTCCAGATCCTCTGTGGTTTTGCAGGACAAATGGGTTCTGCCGAGTGAGTATTTGATTTTGGCTCCTTCTATTCAAGCTTCACTCTTCGAAGAGTATGGGGAAGTGCTTCCTGTGCCTAGTTGGCCGACTTTACTGAATTCAGGTGACCACCTTACGCTTAAAGATGATCAGGTAAACTTGATCGATGCGCTTTCCTATTCCACAAATAGCTGGGGAGGAAGTGAGTTTGCCGGGGGAGGTTATAGCCTAGAGGTCGCTAATCCATATTTTCCATGTGATCAAAGTGATAACTTAAAGTCATCTATTGATCCGGTGAGGGGAACACCCGGCAAAAAGAACTCTGTTTTTGACCTCACTGTAGATATAACACCTCCTGTCTTGGAAGCAGCTGAATTTACTTCTGCCCAAAGCCTGTTGCTTACATTTTCCAAGCCAATGATAGTAAATAATCTGAAATCAGGTTTTACGTTCGAGCCGGATTTGCAAATTGATTCTGTTGCTCAGGTGGATTCCAGACAGATCCAACTGGTGTTTTCAGAGATTGTCGTAGCAAGTAAGGTGTACCTGCTCCATATTCCTGAGTTGATAGACTGTGATGGGAATGTATTTGTGCAGACAATACCTGTGGAGTTGGTACTGCCAGTACAGGCTCACGTGGGGGACGTTTTTATCAATGAACTTTTGGCCAATCCCAGAACGGGTTCCCCGAAGTTTGTAGAAGTAAAAAATGTGACGGCTAATTATCTTGAACTTAAGCATTGGAAGCTTGCAAACTTGGACAATGCTGATGAAATCAACCAGATCAGGCAATTCAGTGAGTTTTCATTGGTGATCCCTCCGGGCGGTTATTTGGCAATTACTACGGATACCGACTTATTGAAACTGGATTTTCCAAAATCCGCATCCGGCACCTTTTTAAGAATGTCTTCCCTGCCGAGTTATCCTATCGCCGGAGGTACTGTGGTTTTATTGGACTCAGCAGGTGCTGTGGCCGATTTGTTTGCCTATTCCCCGGATTTGCACCATCCCTTATTGAGGGATCCGAAAGGTGTCTCACTTGAGCGGCTTTCTACAGAGACTCCGACATCTTCACCTGCCAACTGGCACTCAGCTTCTGCGACTGAGGAGTATGGGACACCGGGGAGAAGGAATTCCCAGGTAATTCTCGGAGAATTTACCGAAGATTTGATTCAGATCGAGCCCGAAGTGTTTGATCCTGAAGGGAGCAATGGCAACACCCTTACGACAATCCGCTATGAATTGGGGCAAAGTGGCTGGATCGGCAATTTCAGGATATATACTACTACAGGCCAATTGGTAAAGGTACTGGCTCAAAACGAATTACTTGGCAGCTCTGGGTTGTTTACTTGGACAGGTACGGATAGCCAAGGGAAAATCGTACGGCCTGGCTATTACGTGCTGTTAGTTGAATTGTATGATCTGTCAGGTGAGCAGAGAATCGTGCGAAAAACGATTGTGGTGGCTACAAAGCTTTAAGTAGCTTTTGATTTGCACTTACGGGTTGATTAGCGATCTATACTAATATAGGATTAAATTTTTTATAGGCTAGATGGGTGTTTCAAGAGCAGAAAATAGTATCTTAATCCGATTAACGCCCCGAAATATGGAAAAAGACCTTATCACCCAAGCCCTGCAGTCCATTTATATTCAGAATGGCAAAGACCTCAAGGAGGTCATGCAGTATTTAACAATGAAGCATCGTATCGATGTGGATCCAGCTGTGCTGCAAACGCGGCTTAGAAAAATCATCCTGGAAGAGAAGGCCGTCGCATGACGGTTTTTTTTTAGGACTGTTTTTGAACCTCCAATTCTACGGAGTAAGGTTTAGGGGCAAAACGCAATTGCAGTTACAGTCAAGTTAAGGAATTCCTTGTTTTGATAGAGGAAAGCGGAAAACCTTTCCCTAGTGGGAATAATGTTGTTGCAGATTTAATTTGTCCGATTGATTATACTAAAAAACATTCTTGGTAAAAGAAGATATTTTTCGAAGAGAGATTTTTTTTTAAATAATTCCTTAAAACGGCTTAATCCGCCTGCTAACTACAGGTGAATGCGAGAGTGACATTTGAATGTTGGGTGTAGTAGTTTGAATATCAGTATTTTGAGAGCTTTGTGGTAAGAATGATATAGTGTTTAGTAGGTAATACAATTCATTTCTCATAAAATTATAAGAAAGATTGCTGGCTTTTAAGGGCGGATTTGGCTCTATTTTAGATTGGATGAACACGTTGGATTTCTTGGAAATCCAGCTTGTAAACGTATTTTAGGGAACTAATTCTGAAAACAACCGTCCCAATACTATTACTTAATATTAGTAGGCTATGAGCAAGGAAGAAAAGACCGCATATTCGCAGGAAGAATTAAAAGAGTTCGAAGTGATCATCCTCAAAAAGCTTGAGAGTGCAAAGGAGGAATTACTGTCCCTGAAGGAATCTTTGAGTAAAAAAAATGACAGTGGAACTGATTTTACTGCTGCCAACTCGAAGCTGCTTGAAGACGGTGCCGATACTTTGGAGCGTGAGAGCCAGAACCAATTGGCAGCAAGGCAGCAGAAATTTATCTACAACTTGGAAAATGCATTGATACGTATTAAAAATGGAACGTATGGCGTATGTGTAGATTCTGGGAAGCTCATATCCAAGGAGCGATTGATGGCAGTGCCGCACACCATGCATTCTATCGAGGCAAAACTCGCAAAGAAATAGAGGTTGGATTTTCTTCACAGGCATATTGAAGCATTGATCTTTTGTGCCCCCTCGCCTTTATCCAAGGCTGACATAGTCAAGTGTCTGGGAGAAATGTTCGAGGCTGAAATACCCATGGATCACATTGACCAAGCTATCCATGAGTTAAGTGAAAAGTACCAGTCTGAAGAATTTTCATTTCAGCTCCAGCACTCTGGGGGAGGATACCAGTTTCTGACCAAGCCGGCATATCAAACTTCCATCAGTATTCTTTTGCGCCAGCAGTCACAAAAAAGACTCTCCACTGCCCAGTTGGAGACTTTGTCTATTATTGCCTACAAGCAACCGGTGACTAAAGGAGATATTGAGCAAATCAGAGGTGTGAATAGCGACTACTCCGTCCAGAAGTTGCTGGAAAAGGAGCTGGTGGACATCAAGGGGAAGTCTGAGGGTTTAGGCAGACCGGTTTTGTATGGAACCTCCAGCAAGTTTATGGAGTATTTTGGGATTAATTCCCTTGCCGAGCTTCCGCAACCAAAGGACTTTTCACAGCCTGATAATCAGATAGGAGAGGAGAGGGATTAATCGATCGGTTTCACCTTCGCCAATTGGGCGATCAGGTATTTTTTGCCTGTTTTCACCTCCTGGCATAGGACTCTGGTTCTACGTGTTTCTCCTTTTTCAAACTCCCTTCCGCCAAGCAAAAATCTGATTCCGGGCTTTATGTCAGATAGAAAAACAATCTCCTGATTGGTGCTTTTGTCATCGTATTTGCTTATCTCCTTTGTGAGAAAAAGATCGGAGGAAGAGCTGGCTTTTGGGTTGCGCATGTGCTTCCGCAGTGGAATGAGCAAGTCCACAGGGAAAAAATCTACTGTAAGCAAGGGACTCATCAGCCGCTGAAAGGTGGATTTCCATTCAACTCCATGAGGGGCGATTTCTATTCCATACTTTACAAAAGCGTGGAGATGGGCTACTTCATGAATGAAAGTCAGGAGAAATTGGTAGGGATTTAGATCCGAATTGATTGTAATCGTCTGGATTTTCCTGTCTCTGCGATAGCGGAAATCACCCAGCTTTGACTTGCGGGAAGCTGTAGTCTGAAAGGAGAAAGGTTCTCTTTCCCAAAGTTGTACCGCATAATCCACAGAAGCAGCAGGGATTTTTTTGGTTAATATCCCTTTCAGCTTTTCAGAGTTGCTCATCACGAAAAATACAAAAAAAAGAGTCCCGCAGATACGGGACTCAGTACATTTAGAAAGGAAGGATTATTGAGCTGGCTCAACCTCTACTACCTCTTCTACCACTACAGTAGAATCAGTTTCTTCGATAATAATTTCTTCCTCTACAACTGGCTCTTCAACTACCTCGATAGTCTCTTCAGTTTCTTCTTTCACTTCTTTGTTACCGCATGAAGCTACAGCGAACATGCTAGCGATTGCGAAAATTGCAAATACTTTTTTCATTTTTTGTGGTTTTCTTAATTACACAGCAAAGGTATTACAGTTTTCATCAATAATACAATAGGCCGTTTAAATATATTTTATTTGTTTTTGTAAATTATTTTCACTGGAACCCCTTCGAAATCAAAGTTTTCCCGGAGCCTGTTTTCCAAATATCTTGTATAGGGTGACTTGATGTACTGTGGCAAATTACAGAAGAATGCAAATACCGGGTTCTTTGTTGGGAGCTGCGTGGAATATTTTATTTTGATGTATTTCCCTTTCCATGCCGGTGGTGGATACCTTTCGATTTCGGCAAGCATGACATCATTCAGCTTGGAAGTAGGGATGCGGCGTGTTTTGTTTTCATACACTTTCACGGCCAGTTCTATAGCCTGGAATATTCTCTGTTTTTCCAGCACAGAAGTAAAGATGATAGGGATCCATTTATTTTCTCCCAGCTTTTCCAGCATGTCATCCTTTATTTTACCCATGGTTTTATGGTCTTTTTCGATTAGATCCCATTTATTTACCATGATCATAATACCCTTGTTGTTTTTGATGGCAAGGGAGATCAAGCTCATATCCTGTGACTCCAGGCCTCTGGTGGCATCTACTATTATCATGATGACATCAGACTCTTCGAGTGTCCTCAGAGAGCGCATCACGGAATAGAACTCTACATCATCGGTTACCTTGGACTTCTTTCTGATCCCGGCGGTATCTGTGATGATAAAGTCCTGTCCATAAAGCTGATACCTAGTATGGATGGAGTCTCTGGTGGTGCCTGCCTCATCTGTCACTATGGAGCGGTCTTTGCCCAGCAGTGCATTCAAGAAAGAGGATTTGCCCACGTTTGGTCTTCCGAGGATGGAGATCTTAGGGGTGTCCGCATCCGGGTCTTCTACCCCTTCGTCCTCGAAGTGGGTGACGATCTGGTCGAGAAGCTCACCTGTCCCGCTCCCGCTTGCGGATGCTATAGGATAGACCTCAAAATCGCTCACGCCCAAAGCATAAAATTCATGCGCAGCGAAGCTTTTTTCTTGATTGTCGGCCTTATTGGCGACTACATAAATAGGTTTTTTGCTGCCTCTAAGCTCTTTTGCAAACTCACTGTCCAAGTCGGTAAGCCCGGTATGGCAATCTACCACAAACAGAATCACATCAGACTCTTCTATGGCAAGTTTTACCTGCTTGCGGATCTCTGCCTCATACATGTCTTCCGAGCCTGTCACATATCCCCCGGTATCTATCACCGAAAAGAACTTGCCGGTCCATTGCGCATGTCCGTAGTGACGGTCCCGGGTCACTCCACTCATATTGTCTTCAATCGCCTTTCTTTCTTCTACCAGTCGGTTGAAAAGCGTGGATTTGCCTACATTAGGCCGTCCAACTATCGCTACTATATTTGCCATGTTTAGGTTGGGTCGTACCCAAATTTTTTCAGTTTCAGTTTATTTTTTCTCCAGTCTTGCTCTACCTTCACAAAGGTTTCGAGGAAGACTTTTTTCCCGAAGAACTTTTCGAGTTCTTCCCGGGCTTGTATTCCCACTTTTTTCAGCGCGGCACCTTTATCACCGATGATGATTCCTTTTTGGCTGTCCCGCTCCACATAGATGATGGCACGGATGCTGATGATGTTTTTTTTCACTTTGAAATCCTCTATAGAGACTTCAGAGCTGTAGGGAATTTCTTTTTTATAATTCTCGAAGATTTTCTCACGGATGATCTCAGAGGCAAAGAACCGCTCAGATCGGTCGGAAAGTTCCGCTTTATCGTAGAAAGCAGGATGCTCTGGAAGTCTGTCCAGAATCTCCTGCATAATCTTTTCGGTATTAAATTTTTCTCCTGCGGAAATAGGGATTACCAACTCAGATTTGATCCGGGAAGTCCAGTAAGTAGTGACTTCTTCCAGTTGCCCAGGTTTTGCAAGGTCGATTTTGTTGATTACCAATAACACGGGAACTCCTGATTCATTGATTTTCTCAATCACGTGCTCAATGTCTGCATCGGTTTCATAGAGATCCGTCACAAAAAGAATGATGTCCGCATCTTCCAAAGAAATGTTCACGAAGCTCATCATATTTTTCTGAAGCTCATATTGGGGCTTGAGCATTCCAGGGGTATCCGAAAAAACGATCTGGTAATGATCAGAATTAGTGAGTCCTATGATTCTGTGCCGGGTAGTCTGAGCTTTGGAAGTAATGATCGAAAGCCGCTCACCTACAAGGATATTCATCAATGTAGATTTGCCCACATTTGGTTTTCCGATTATGTTGACGAAGCCTGCCTGATGTTTTTGTATATCCATTGTAGAAATTTTTTACAAAGGTACTTGATTTTTAGATACTCCGGACGATTTGATAGATTTGACAAAATAAAATTTGGCAGTCTCTCTTTTGTTAATCCTTATAGTCAATCCCTTTCTAAATGCCTGAAAGGCTTACTCTTTGCTCAGAAGAAAGTGGGCTGTGAGTTATATTTAGTCAGAAAAACTCATTGGTTAGTAAATATTTTTTCTGCGCCTTGGTTTGCATTGTAAAAATAAAGGCCTACTTTTGTATCACAATTAGCCGAAAGGGCAGTTATAGTAAAGAAAAAAGAAGCGTTAAGCTTTAAAAATATATCGCGGGGTGGAGCAGTTGGTAGCTCGTCGGGCTCATAACCCGAAGGTC
>CBFGUY010000012.1:0-44968 GCA_965651895.1 uncultured Algoriphagus sp.
AGCTAAAGCCCTTTGCAGGATTTTCATATTTTTCACCTGATGTCATAGCAAAGGAGCGGCTATACCAGTCCTTCATTTTCTCCAGATCATCTACCCACATGGCAAGGTGTTCTATTTTCATGTGATTATAATTTGTTTGTAAGGGCCACATGGAATCTCGCATGGCTTATAATCATCCCGGTGTGTGACGTTCTCGACATGCTCGATTTCATATTTTTATTTATGTATATCCGCTATTCTGCCGGTAAAGAGACTAAAGCATTACAGGATTTGGTCAACACTAGCGTCGAGGCTACTTCGGCCTTCCGTCATCGGTCTTCCAACTCCATAAACAAAGAAAATAGGGCTACTGGCAGGATTACATATAACCATATTTATTTTTTACCACTCCCTGCCAATAGGAATTACTTTCCAATTACGGTCGAAATAGGGTGTTTGCATATAAAACCAGCGATAGATTTCCCGGGGAGATTTGGCAAAATCAGAGTTTAAAGTTTTCTCCTCCTCAAACCGCTTTTTCAAATTTGCATCTTCAGAAAGCATTTTTGCTATCAAAGGCTCCATAATATAAGTTTCCATGTACTCGGTCTGTGAAAGAATGGAGTGGAAATATCCCCACTGGAAAAAACTGTCCACAGATTCCGGTTCCATCAAGATAACCAATAACTCGCCCAAGGGCTGATCCGTTTTCACACGCACAGAGCCCGGATTGAGCATTACCGTTGTATTCACTTTCTCCAATTCAAATGACTGAAATCGGAACCTGCCTTCATAGGGTTCACTGCTTAGTTTATATTCAGTGATTTTGGATAGTTCCATGATTACTTCTTTCACTTCTTCCAAAGATTCCATCTCGAATCCATGTGTATGCAGCTTATCGATGATCTCTGACCATTCTGCAGGAATCCAATATGCCTTAGGTACTGGAACAGAAGCGGCAGGTTTGTCCATCAGAATATTTGGTATATGCTGGGTGATTGTCTTTCCTTCCCATTGCACATATTCTTTTCCTGTGATCTCGGAGGTGATTTTTTTGGAGGCAACACCTAAGAACTCCATAGAATCGGCAGGGGTATCCCGGAACTGATATTTCACGATCACGGATTCTTTCTTCTGTTTTTTATCTGATTCCACGGCAGCCTGCAGCTCAGAATAGTGTGTTCCCATAGTTTTGATTACTTGCTCTAGGAATACATATGTTCCCAAAACTCGCTGTTCAAACGGTTTTAAGGAATGGTTTTCCACTAAAATGGATGGCAAATGGCGAATATCTCCATAGGTATGGGAAAAGCGTGGGCTGAACGAAAATGCAATATTGCCCTCCGTAAAGTCTTCGTTGTTTGCTGCGAAAAGCAAAGGACCCGGGATATGGCCTTCATCTTTCAACGCCTGATCTACTTCAGGTTGGAAATAGCCGGATAGCCACTTCGATATCTCAGGAGAATATCCGCCCGTGGCTACAAATCCGTAAGTAATGTCGTATTGATAATCGGCACCGTCAGTGACGTGGATGTCTATATATAAGTCGGGGTCATAGCTGTTGATAACTTTGGTAATTGCATTGATTCCTGCAGTCTCTAATTTGGTGTAATCACGGTTGAGGTTAAGATTTAATGCATTTGTTCTCCAGCCCATTTCTTTTGGCCCCCGCTGGTTTACCCGGCCATATTCACTTCTTCTCTCGTGTCCGTCTGTATTTAGAATAGGTATAAAAAGCAGGTTTACTTCATCCAGAAGTGATGTTTTGCTCCCATGAGCAATATCCCTGAGTAACATCATTCCCGCGTCTTTACCATCAATTTCACCTGCATGGATTCCTGCTTGGATTAAAATCAGGGGTTTTTGGGATGTGGATAACTTTTCAGCAGAAGATTCCTTTTCCGCGGTAGCAATCACCATCTGGATAGGTCTTCCCTGCTCGCTATGTCCAATGGTCTTCGTTTGCAGTAAATCGGAACTGTTGACTAACTTCTCGATCCAAGCCATAGTTTCGGTATAAGTCGGAGATTCTAATCCACCCGAAAGTTCAAATGCTGTCACCCATTTGTGGGACTTATCCACCAGCAGTTCTTTGCTTTTTCCATCCCATGGAAGCAACGGAGGCATGATGTCCTGAGCGAAGGTAGAGAAGGATAAACCTGTTAAAAGGCTAGTTGAGAGAACGAATTGTAAAGACTTTTTCATTTGGGGTAATTTATCCGAATATCGCAAGACCTTCTGAATTGCCGAATCATTTTGGGATGGAAGAGGTATTTACTCATGCCAAAGCGTGATAGTCCAGTATGAGATAATTCCGGACTTTCATTCCATGTTGGTGTAATTTCTGAAATCAGTCATAGGTAGGTGGTTGATTTTTCAATTTAGTTGAAATCAATTTTCGTATTGTCAATCAGTAAGTTTGAAATATCCAGTAACTCTTCCATTGCACAACCATTTGTGCAAATACACCAAATAATGCATAAATGGTATAATATGCACATTTGAATGTGCAAAATGAAAGCGCAGAATTATATCAGTTATGCGCTTTCAACATTGGGTAAGAGGAATTAAGCCGGCAAAGCTGCCAGCCCATTCGCATCCGGTTTGTTTTTCACAACTGCCGTATCATTTAAAATCATTGTTGCCCCGTTTTCGGGAGAATATGCAGGCCACTTTGGAAGAGCTTCGACATTCGGATCGCCTGTTTTCATGAAAGCAAGGAGAGAAGCAGACATCTTCTCCGAAAGCTTTCTAGGTCGGTCTCCGCCACCGGTATGCGTGTACATGCGATCGGTATTATCAAACCAAAAGCAAATATCTATGCAGTGAAATGCTTTCATTCTCCCTGAGTATAACGCAGGCTCCCAGCCAAACCAAGCTAAATAAACAGGTGCTTTTTGCTTGGACTTTGCATTGGCAGCGCTGATTGCTCCTTTTCTGTTGGATAAGATCATCGCCCAAAGATCAGCCGGAGAGGCTTCAGGGAAATCTTTGCGATAGGCAGTAATGATTTTTTCCGTGGCTTCACCAAAGTTGGGACTCAATTTCTCAGCTACTCCCGCCCAGTCAATTTTCTCCAATTCGGGTGCAGTGCGGGTAGGATTCCACTCGTGGAATGTAGTGCAGATCATCAATGGAATATCGGAAGCCAATCCACTTTCTTGGGAAAAAAACTCGCCCTTCGGAATATTTACCCCATCAGCCACGGGACTAAAACCACCTCGGAATCCTGGCAGCGGATGATCTTTGCGCATTTTTGCCAAAGCCTTATTTGCTACATCCAGATATTCACGCCAAGTGAGTTCCTGCAACTTGTCCACAGTATCGGGAGTCAAGCCCGCTTCCTTCATCACATATTCTCCTAAGGTCTGGGAATATTCCCGATCAGAAGCCTGAAGCATGGATCCACTAAGTGCAACGCCTTTGTGCACCAGACCTTTTGCCGCAGGCATAGCCATAGTCGAGGTGACTTTTGCGCCTCCTCCTGACTGGCCCATGATCGTAACATTCCCGGGATCACCACCGAAATTGGCAATATTATCCCGCACCCATTCCAGGGAGGCAATGATGTCCAGTTGGCTGACGTTTCCTGAATCGGCGTACTTGTCTCCTCCTACCTTCGACAGGTCAGTGAAGCCGATGGGGCCAAGTCTGTGATTGATGGAGACGAACACCATATCACCTTTTTTACTGAGATTTTCGCCATGATAGCCATCTTGCTCTATGCCGTTTCCATTGGTGAATCCACCGCCATGGAGCCAAACCAAAACAGGTCTTTTCTTGCTGTCCAAAGCTGGTGTCCACACATTTAATCTGAGACAATCTTCACTTAGATCATCATAGTTCCAGTGATCAGCGAAGGAATAGTCCGGGCTGGCATACCTGTTATCCATGATTTGCGGCGCAGTATTTCCCCACCAGATGGTTGGTTTTACTTCAGACCAGGGAGCCGGTTTCTTGGGAGGCATAAATCTGTTCTTTCCTGAAGTATCCGCTCCGTATGGCACACCTAGAAAAGTATAAATATCATTGAGGATGTAGCCCCTGATTTTACCTGAGTCAGTATGGGCAATGGCAATGTCATCTCCGATTTGGAGAAATTGGCCATCGCTGGCATTTTGATTGCTCGATTTCGCCTCGGAAGAGAAAGGTAATGAAGCTGCAAGTCCTAGTCCGGCAGTTCCCGCGCCTACTTTTTTGAAGAATCCACGTCTGGTTGTTTTCATGATTTTGGGTTATTGGTATAGGTTTAAAATCAAGTAAGATAAGGTGCAAAATATCTTACTTTAAAATCTAAATTTTATAAAAGATAGCGTATTGTTTCAAAATGAAAAAATAAATATGAGTTTCCGCATAGCCTTAATTCGCTAATAGTTTTTGGATATTGGGCAAGGAGGGATTTTTGACTTTGACGTCTACGGTTTCGAAGATGTTATACCTTATGGCAAAGGGATTTATATGCTTTATAGCTGATAATAATGAGTTGTATTGCATGAAAAAGCATAAGCGGAATTAAAATGATCCCCGCACCGGCAGTCCCATGGAAAATCAGATTAAAAAAAACTGTTCCATGGACCAATGACTTTTTAGTCCCGCAGAATTGGGCAGTAATTTTATCCTCTCTATTAAAATTCAGCCAGTTAGAAGCTATTCCGGTCAAGTGGTATACCGCAAAAAAGAGGGAAATCACTGCTAACACTATGATTCCAAGATCTTTCCACACCATTCCTGAAAATAAATTGCTGGCAAATGAGTGGGAAAAGGAATTGTAGATAATCAACAGAATTATACTTTTATCGAAGTTGGAAAGTAGTGCTGAATAACGTTGAGCATATTTTCCAAGCCATTTTTGCAGGGACATACCCAGGATCACGGGAATAATTATTTCCAGGATCAACTGTAAGTATAATTCTGAAAAATCAAATCCGCCGATCTCATTCTTCAGGAGAGGTCCAAGCCATAGAAGTGTCAGGAATATGCCGATCAGGCCTGAGATACTGGCATTGAATATAGCTGAAGGGATGTTCCCCTTTGCCAGCGACACCATAACGACGGATGAAGAAACCGTGGAGGGTAATACTGCGAGAAAAAACAATCCCATCCAGATCAATTGTTGTTGTTCATTGGTGACCAGTGGCAGAAAGGCCAGGATTAACAACGGGAACAACAAGAAGGTACTTAGTTGAATCACTACATGGAGTTTCCAGTTTTTCAATCCTGCTTTTAGCTTTTCCGGACTTAGTTTCAGACCGTAAAAAAAGAAAATCAATGAAATCCCAACCGACACAATAAGGTCGGTTGGGATGTTGTTTAAACTGCTGTTTTCCAATTGGAAGAAATAGGCCAGCACTATCATGCTTATCATCCCTAACAGAAAAGGATTGATTCTGAGGCTTACTTTTCGAAAACTCATTAATCAGGTGTTTTTTCCTTTGTAGGAATTTCTATAAGCGTGAAAGACAACTTGTGGAAGAACTGTAAGCGACAGGATCATGCAGACTATCAATCCTCCTACGATCATAATAGCTAAAGGCTTTTGGATTTCAGAGCCCATGCCAGAGGATAGTGCAGCTGGTAGCAATCCTACAGAGCCCATCAGGGCAATCATTAAAACCGGTCTTATCCGATTATAGACCCCGTTGGATATGGCTTTATTGAGGGGTATTCTGGCCGCCATATTTTGTTTGATATTGCCGATCAGTACTATGCCATCAATAGTAGCCACACCAAAAAGAATGATAAAACCTATACCTGCCGAGATCCCGAATGTGGTGCCGGTGATCCACAAGGAGAAAAATCCTCCTATAAATGCAAATGGAATTACAATCAGTGATATCAACGTGTCCTTCAGATTTCCTTCGAAGTTCATCCAAAGTAGAAATGCAATAAGTAGCAAAGAAACAGGGATAATATACATTAACTGCCTTGTAGCCCGCTCTTTACTTTCGAATTCCCCCGCCCAGGTGACTTTGGTAGAAGTTGGAAAATTTACGTGTTCATCTACTTTGGCTTTTGCTTCTGCTATAGTGCTTCCCAGATCTCTACCTTCTATACTGAATCCCACAGCAATGTATCTGCTACTTCCTTCCCTATAGATAAAGGTCGGACTGGTGTGGAAATCGATTGTTGCTATCTCACGGAGCGGAACCCTTTTTCCATCTTTAGTCGGGATGAGTATTTCAGCGATTTTCTCATCATCATCCCTGTATTCTTTCATGAATCTGATCCGAACATCAAACATCCGCTCGTTTTCGAAGAAAGTAGTGGCAGCCCTTCCCCCAATCGCCATTTCTATCACTGCCTGCGCCTCACTCATTTCTACTGCATAGCGGGCCATCTTATGGTCATGAAGCTGGATCCGAAGTTCAGGAAGTCCAATATTTCTATAGACGTTGAGATCTTCGATACCTTCTACATCCTTGATGCTGGCAGCGACTTGATCTGCGTATTCTTCAAGTTCGAAGAGATCCTCACCGAAGATTTTTATCACAAGGGAGCTTTTCACCCCAGCAACATATTCCTCCACATTATCCTGAATGGGCTGGCTAAAGCCAAAGACGATACCAGGGTAGGTTTGGAGGGATGTCCGCATCTGGTCTATCAGTTCTTCTTTGCTGATATCCCGAGTCCACTCCTCTTCAGGATGCAGTTCTATGTGAAACTCTATGTTGAAAAACCCTGTGGGATCTGTCCCATCATTAGGCCTCCCTACCTGGGCCAGAACAAACTTTACTTCTTCAAATTCCCGAATGGAAGACTTCATTTCCTTGCTAAGGCGGTTTGACTCCTCCAGATTTACACTGTTGGGAAGTGTAGCTCTTACGTAAACAGCCCCTTCATTTAATTTGGGGAGGAATTCTGTCCCAATGTTCATAAATCCGGCAATACTGATCAGAAGAAGTGCTCCAAACGTGGCTAGGGTTGCTTTGCGGTATTTAGTGCTCCATAGGTACAAATTGAAAAGGCCATCCCTGAATGAGCGAGTAATGAAATTGTCCTTTTCCTGGATGTTTTTCGTCAGCAATACTTTGCACATCGCCGGCACATAGGTTAAACTTAAAATCAAAGATCCTAACAGGGCAAAGCCGAGTGTATATGCCAATGGGCTGAACATTTTTCCCTCCACTTTCTGAAAGGAGAAAATAGGAAGTAATGCTACAATCAGGATCAATAGCGCAAACATGATGTAAGAGGCTACACTTCCAGCGCTTCTTTTGATGATTCCTGACTTTGATATTTTATTGAACCGCTCAAATCCCAGTTCGTGGGCACGCTTTTCTAAGCCTACAAAAGTACGCTCAGCGATCACCAGAGCTCCTTCCAGAAGCAAACCAAAATCCAGTGAGCCCATGGAGATCAAATTTGCCGGCATGTCCATCATCCTCAGTGCGGTGATGGCAAAAAGAAAGGAAAGGGGAATGACTGAGGCAACGATTAGGGTTAGGCGCCAGTTGTATAGGAAAACAAATACAATGACCGATACCAAGATAATACCCTCGATTAGGTTTTTGGTAACGGTATTCACGGTAATGTCCACCAACTTAGTCCGATCGATAAAGGGCTCAATTTTTACATCGGCCGGTAAGATCCTGGTGTTCAGTTCATCAATTTTCTCTTTTAATCTGCCGATCACCTCACTGGGATTTTCACCTCGGAGCATCACTACAATGCCTTCTACCAGATCATCTTCATTTTGAAGACTGGCTATACCCAATCGTGGTTTTGCGGAAATACTGACTTCAGCTACATGCTTGACCAAAATTGCATTGGTACCTTTTACCTCAATGAGGATATTCTCAATGTCTTCTATACTCTCTAGAAGGCCTACGCCACGCACTACATAGGCTTGGCTGCCACTTTCTATGATATCCCCACCCACATTAATGTTGCTTTTTGCCACAGCTTCAAAAACTTCCAAAGGGGATAGGTCATAATTCGCCAGTTCTGTTGGGTTGATTTTGATTTCGTAGGTTTTTTCCTCACCGCCGAAACTCACCACATCAGCTACTCCAGGGACTGCCACTAGTTCCCGCTCTATTACCCAGTCATGGATGGCAGATAGCTCGCCTATGGGCTTGTTGCTTTTTAGGACATATCGGAATATTTCCCCCGTCGCACCATAGGGAGGCTCTATTTCCGCATCCGCCCCTTCAGGAAGTTCGGCGCTTTGGAGGCGGTTAGAAGTATATTGCTGTGCATAGAAATCATCAATTTCATCCTCAAAAATGACTGTAACTACAGACAGGCCAAAAAGAGAAATGGAACGTACATCACTCTTTTTTGGAATGGTGTTCATTTCTTTCATCAGCGGGAGCGTGATGAATTTTTCTACTTCTTCCGCACTTCTACCTGGCCATTGGGTGATGATCCTGGCCCTCGTGTTGGTGACATCCGGAAAAGCCTCTATTGGAGTATTGATGTAGCTGATTACTCCTGCTACCAGCAATAGTCCTGTAAGAAAAAATACAACGGTGGAATTTCTGAGGGCAAATCCTACGATTCCCTGTACTAATTTTTGCATGTTTTTAGTCTTGGAAATTTTTCAGCTGCTCATAGACCAGCAGGTTGTTTGTGGAAAGAATTTGTTCTCCTTCATTTAGCCCTTCTTTGATGTAAGCGATTCCTTCGTTTTTGCTCATGATATCTATTGCTCTCACTTCTATACTACAGTCGTTTCTATAGACCAAAGCGAAATATCGATTGGAATCAAAAATCAGATTATCCATGGGCACAGCCAGTGCAGAGCCTGAGGCTCCTTTGCTTAAGTAGACGTCTACCAGCATTCCAGGCTTGAGTTTGAGGTCTGTATTCTTTAACACTATTCTGGCTTTTAATACTTTAGATTCTGTGTCCAACACCTGGGAAATGACAGATACTTCTCCCTGTAGTGTCAGATCCTTATAAGAAAGAGTTCTTACCTCTGCCGGCATTCCTTTCTCGATATGACTGATATTGGATGCATAGATATTTGCCATGATCCAGATCTCCTCCAAATTAGAGATGGTAAAAAGTGGATCACCCTCTGAGGAAATCTGTGTGCCCCCTGAGATATATTTGTCCGTGATGATGCCTGATACCGGGGATTTTATCTGGAAAACTCCTCTCTCTTCACTTGGGCTGAAAAGGTTGAGGTTGTTTGTGACACGTTCCAATTCAGTATTTAACACATCCAGCTCACTTTCAGCCTCCAAGAGATCCTTTTCAGAGGATATTCCACTTTCATACATGGACTTGGCGGATTCAAAACGTTTAGTTGTCACTTTCAACTGTGAATTGAGTGACTTCTGTTCGGACTGCATGGATATCAATTCCGTACTTTTTAGCTCGGCCAGAACCTGACCCTTCTTGACTTCATCCCCTATAGAAAAATACGTGTTGGTAATGATCCCGCTTACTAAAGGGATAAAACTGAGAACATGATCTGGATTGGTTTCCACGGATCCTGTGAGATGTAGCTTTTCCACTATCGGCTCTAGCGATACTTCATAGAAGCCAACTTTACTTTTGAAGGTGTCATTCAGACAGAAATTGGTTGGTTTTTCTTTAGTTTGCTCGGGGACTTTGCTACAGCTGAAAGTACCTAGACTGGCAGCTAAAGCGACGGCGATAAATTTATTGGAGAATTGCTGCATTTTTTTAGTTGAATAGATCCGTGCCAAGAGTGAATTTCAATTCCTCGGCTTTCTTTTGGATTTCCAGTTTGTTTTCAAGAATGATCGTTTTGTTTTCTAAGTAGGCCTCTAAAAAATCCAGAAAGGCTAACATTCCGAGGTCTCGGTTTTTGAAATTGCTGATATAGTTTTCCAGTAGATTATCCAGAGTCTGCTCGTATTCCGGGTCAATTTCCCGATATAGCGCTATGCTGTTTTGCAGATTTTGCCAGGAAAGAATCAATTCATTTCCTATTTCCTGAGCTTTATAGGATCTTAACAATTCAGCTTGCTTGATCGTAAATTCGGCATGTCTGATATTTCCCTGGTTTCGGTTGAAAGCCGGGAGATCCATGGTAAGACCAAATCCGAAGAAATTATAGAGGAAGTTCCCGCCCCGGTCATAGCCTGCTTTCAAAGCGAGATCTGGAACTCTTTGGGCTTTTTCGTAACGATAATTTTTCTGCGCATATTCCTCGTTAAGCAATTCGATTTTGTAATCTGGCCGGGACTCCATCGCAAGGGAAGAAAGCTCACCTAGATTTAGCTTTTCCAGCTGCTCAATGTCCGGCTCATAACCCACTTCTGATATTATCAGATAGGTAGAGGGCGAGAGATTCAGGAGCAACTTGAGATCCTTCTGCTCCTTATGGAGTTCATCATCCAGATCATTGATCTTCTTGGCTATTTCCAGTTCTGCGGCTTTCAGACGGATGTATTCTCCTTTAGCTACATTGCCTAGTTGCACCTGATTTTTATATGCGCTGGATAATAGCCGGATTGATTCTAGCTGAGTTTGATAGAGTTTTTTAGAGATTTGCAGGTATTGAAGATCACTCAGACTATTTCGGAATTCCAACTTTAACCCGCGAAGCAGATCCTGAAAATACTGCTCTGCCATGGCCTCATTGACTTCCTCCAAAGCGACCAGTTTTTTTCGTTTGCCGGCGGTCTGTACCAATTGTTCTATGGAAACAGATATTTGTTGATTTCTACCAAAATTGCCTGAAATGGGAGGCAGTCCCTCTCCAAAGTAGCCAGTTCCGTTTAATCCATTGACTGTAGTCCCAATATTGATTTCATCGAGTTCAAGGGTGGGATTTGGCCACAGTTTAGCTTGTAAAGTCAGTGCTTCTGCCTGTGGGATGTTCAGCTTCTCGGCCAAAAGCAAAAGATTCTCTTCTAAAAATTTTATCTCACTCTGCTGCCTGCTGATTCTTAAGGTGTCTTGGGCGGGAGAGGTGGTGAAAGAAAAAATACTAAGTAAGAAGATGCCTGACAGGCACTTTTTTATGTCCATATCGTATTCGATTGATGGACAAAAGTGGGCTGGATAGCCTTAAAAAAACCTTAAGATGGATAAAATTTACCTTAAGGGCATCCTGACTATGAAGGTGTTTTCGAGGGGATACTGAGTCAGATATTGAATGTAACCGCCGGAGAGTTTGATTATTTTTTTTGTCAGTACCAAGCCTAATCCAAAACCCACTTTTCCCTGACTATTTTTCCCTCTAAAAAAATGGTCGAATAACAGCCCCTGCTCCTGAGAGGATAGGCTCTCACCAGGGTTGGAAAATGAAATAGATAGCTCCTTTTCACTGTCACAGCTTATCTGTATTGAAGCGGTTTCATTATTACTGTAAGCCAGACAATTTGACAATAGGTTTTGAAATGCCTGTTTGAGTAGTACCGGGTTCGCCATCACTTTAAGCCGATCTTCATTAAGTTCTTCACCAGGGAAATCCAACTGAAAATCGAAGGTGAATTCTGGGGCGATCATCCGAAAATCCTCCACGAGCTCAAATAATAACTCATCTATGCGAACTTCACTTACATCCAACTCCTGACCTGCTTCGACCTTGGAAATCTGCAGCAGGCTATGAATGATTTCTCCGAGAAATTTTGCTTTGTTCGCTAACTGGGCGAGCTGATCTGCCAGAAGATCATCATTGACGTTTTCTTTGAGGCGTT
Source organism: uncultured Algoriphagus sp. (assembly GCA_965651895.1). GTDB lineage: Bacteria > Bacteroidota > Bacteroidia > Cytophagales > Cyclobacteriaceae > Algoriphagus. Next base: position 11,601 of record CBFGUY010000012.1, read on the forward strand.
CCAGCTCCGACACCAAAATAGAAATGGGGGTTTTTAGTTCGTGTGAAATGTGTTGCACTGCGTGTTTCTGGAAAGCCATTGATTCATTCGTCCTTTTCAGCAGGATGTTGAAGCTCTGGTATAGCTGGTCTATTTCGACTAGGCCGGAGGGAGGAAGCTTGAGTAATTGGTTTTGGCTGGCGTTGAAGTTGAAATGCTTGATGTCTTCGGAAAGCTGAGTAATTGGTCTGGCCAGTTTCTGGGCGAGAAAATAAGATATCAGCACCACGGTGACCAAAATACCCAAGAAGATAATTCCCAATGTGTTTTTGAGAAATTCCAGTTTGCTTATACCATACTCATCATAGGCTTTGGAGATACCATAGAAGCTGTTACCGTCTTTTTCATAATAGGTGCCTATGACATCATAATCATCTTCTTTCGTTTCTAACCATATAGTTTCTGGGGAAAGTGAGTTGAGGATAGCTTCTGGATCATTGATGGAGAGATCATCTATACTGGAGAAAATCAGTGATTTTTGTCCGTCATAAATCAGGAGCTTCTCATCAAAGAAATCATTGATGGAGAGTTCATCCATAGTTTTGGACAAATTCTCACTTTGTTCTTTGTACTGTGAGATGAGATTGATAGTAAGGATAATTTTAGCTCTTTGCCTTTGCTGAAATTCCTCTTCCCTATATTCTGAGAATAGTACAAAAACAGTGGTGAGTGACAGGGCGGCCAATACTGTCACAGCACTTACAAAGTAGATCAGTATCCGCTTTCTTATTCTCATTGCGCATCGAGATAATAGCCATATCCCACTTTTGTTTTGATAGTCTGGGTACTGTAAGGCTTGTCAATTTTGTTACGGAGAAAATTGATATAGACCTCAACAGTATTGGTGTTAGCTTCCATATTGGTTCCCCAGATTGCCTGAATAAGTTCTTTTTTCAGCACTATTTCACCTGGATTCTGGGCTAGTCTTTTAAGGATTTGGTATTCTCTCGGGGTAAGATTTATTTCAGTACCCTGCTTAGTCACCTGGCTTTTATCCATGTCAATAGAAAGGTCACCGACAATCACCTTTTGATTATTCAATGTCTTGGAACCGGCTCTTTTCAGTAGAGAATTCACACGTAATACAAGCTCACGCATAAAGAATGGTTTTCCCAGGTAGTCATCCGCTCCGGCTTCATATCCTTTTATTTTATCCTCTAACTCAGAAAAGGCCGTTAAGATGATAACGGGTGAGGAGGTATTGAAAGTTCTGAATTCCTTACATAAATCGAAACCGTTTTTGCCTGGTAAACTTATATCCAATATAATACAGTCATAAACACGTTGCCGAAGGCTTTTCTCTGCCAATAGCCCGTCGTAAAACTGATAGGTAAGGAATCCTTCTGCCTTGAGAGCTTCTGAAATATTAGAGTTTAATATGGGATCGTCTTCGATAATTAAAATGTCCATAAGTCAAGTTGGTAGGGGCTTGTCCATAACGCCTGTTCCGGTAGGTTATCAGATTTTTGCCCCTTCAAGCAATAGATTCCTTATTTGTAATTCTTGGCTCTCATCTTCAAGCATAATCATTAAATTATCACCTTCGATGAGTTCTGTATGTCCATTTGGAGTGATAAATTTTTTGTCCCGCTTTATCACTACTACGAGCGAACTCGCCGGAAAACCGATTTCAAGTATTTTCTTTCCTATGGAGGCACTGCCTTTTTCAAGATGGATTTCCATTACCGCATTTTTAAAATCATCAGATAGCTCTAAGTCCAGTAGGGTTTTTCTTTTTAGTTCTGCGGGAAGAGCTAAGCCCAGAAGCTTGGCAGCGAGAGGTAGTGTAGGTGCCTGAATGGCGACCGAAGTCAACACAATGAAGAAAACGATGTGGAAAAGGGTCCAAGACATTTCTATTCCAGCAATCATCGGAAGTGTGGCAAATACAATCGGTACAGCTCCTCGCAAACCCACCCATGAGATGAAGGTTTTCTCTTTGAGGCTGAATTTGAAGAAAGAAAGTGCCAAAAAAACACCTATTGGTCTGGCTATAAATATCAGGAACATGGCAGCTGTCAAGGCAATTCCTGCTACGGGAAATAGTTGTTTTGGAAAAACCAACAGACCCAGAGCAATGAACATCACCACCTGCATCAGCCAGGCCACTCCATCAAAAAACTTCATCAGGCTTTTCTTATGGGCCATATTGGAATTACCCACCGTTATTGCAGCCATATATACCGCCAAAAACCCATTGCCTTTACATAGATCCACCACTGTATAGGTAATCAAGACCAAGGCGAGTAACATGACGGGATATAATCCTTCAAAATCAAGCTTAATCTTGTTAGTAAGAAGAACTATAGCTCTTCCAAACAGCCAGCCAAGTAAGCCGCCTACGATCATCTGAATAATGAAGAGTGGAATGATTTCCCAAATGGAATTATTTTCCAGCGTGATAAAGCCTAGGATGGAAATGGTCAGGAAGTAGGCCATAGGATCATTACTGCCACTCTCCAGCTCAAGAAGAGGCCGTAAGTTTCCTTTCAGTCCCAGGCTTTTAGCCCTTAAAACTGAGAATACTGCTGCCGCATCAGTAGAGGAGACTATTGCTCCCAGAAGTAAACATTCTAAAATAGACAAATCTGTAATCCAATATACAAACACACCCAAAGAGGCACTTGTAAGCAAAACTCCAAAGGTGGAAAGGGAAACCCCCGCCCAAAGTATTGGTTTGATACTTGGCCACTTGGTATCCATACCGCCTGAAAACAAAATATATGTCAATGCGATAATTCCAAGAAGCTGGGTGATCGCCGGGTTCTCAAACTTGATTCCACCGAGTCCGTCTGATCCTGCCAGCATACCTACCCCCAAGAAGATCAATAGTAGGGGAATCCCTGTTTTGCCCGAGGTACGGCTAGCCAAAACTCCTGCTAGAAGTAAGACGGAACTGATTAGAAGAATATTTTGGGCAGTAAAAATCATTAAATGTTAAGGAATTGATATGTAAAACTAGGCAAGTAATGCCATTTCTAAAAGTTAGGCCAATTCTATGAGAAAATGCAAGGATTTCTTAATTCAGCTGATGTTACGTGCATTTTAAAAGAAAAAAGACCGCCTGCTTTTCAGCAACCGGTCTTGAAACGTATCTCTAAATTATTGTTTCTTTTCTTGGTTCTTGAATTTAATCTCCTGGCTCGCTTACTGTCCTACCATAAAGATTGCATTGCTCAACACGAGTTTCCCAGATTCCCAGAAACCTCTGAAAATCGGATCATCCACAAAATACACGATGGATCCACGGCCTGTATTTTCTACACCTATCGCTAGGGATTCAGCCATACTTGACTTGATTTTATAGCCAATATAGCCAGTACGATAGGCAGAGTTGGATGAAATAATACCCGCATTTACACCTTTATCCAAGTAGGCATATCGATTGGAGTTGTTTTTTAGAGTATAATATTTTCCACCGGTTCCATAGCCCAGTGGATGAGACTTATCCATGGTCACTTCGTAGATGGCACCTGCAGCACCGCCTGAAATCGCCAAACGCTCACCTTCCTGATAAGGAGCTAGACGTTCTGATTTTGCCAAGGAATCTGCAACCTCTTCCGATGCTTTCTTTTCATCATCTGAGCCAAATGTTTTCAGTCCATAACCTTCCTTATTGGCAAATAAACTCAAAGCCTCATCTATTGCGATCAGCTTTCCACCTGCGCGTACCCAGTCCATAAGGCCTTTTTGAGCAGCTTCAGTCAAAGCACTGCCCCAGAGAGATGGAAGTATGATCACATCATATTTGCTCAGATCGTAACGGGACATTCTGGACGTTTCCAGATTAGTAAGAGGATAATTAAGATCCTGTTCAAAGTAATGCCAAATCGTACCATAATTCAGGGAACTTGTGCCTTCTCCGCCAACAAGGGCCACCTTTGGAGCTTTGATCATACGGATATTCGGAGACCCAAAGTCCTTGCCTTTGTCCATATAACCACTCATGGTTGTTGCCAGAGTTACTTCAAGCTTATTGGCTATTTCCACTACTTTGGCGTCAAAGTTTGGAACGTATTCATTACCGCCCTTGGTGATCAAAAGAGATCCTGCAGGAAAGCTTTTTCCTTCTACTTCAAAATCAAACTCATTGAATTTTACCCGAATTCCTTCTAGAAGCAATGCAGATAAGAAAGCGGCATCTCGGGTACCTTGCCAGGCAGCAAGGTATGCAACCGGTGTTTTGTCCACCTGGTTTGCGGTAAATGGATTTTTCTCATAGGCAGAAGTGGCATCAAGTCTTGTTTCTATTGCGAAAGCTTCCAGTCCATAAGCATAGGGCATAGCCCAGCTCGTGATATCATAGGTAATGCTATCATGTAGGGCAGGATTTGGTTCGAAAAGCACTTGGGCCAAAACAGACTTCGGTTGAAAAGCACTGATGACAATGTCCTGATCTGATGTGGAGAAAGACTCGTTTTTGCCCGTGCCATAGGAAAAGCCTTTTAGTCCTGATTTTGAACCTGCTTTCCCATAGCGGATACCGTTTTTGTCCAGTAATTCCAATAATTTGGCTGTTTGAGCTGGGTTACTCTCCCCTTTGATGACAAAGGCTTTATATTTACCTTTTGGATTGGTGGAGTTGTCTTTGTAAAACTTAGTAAACTCAGTAATTAATTTATCTGCATTCTGGCTGGTAACTTCAGCTGCCGACATGGCCGCAGTGTAATGGCCTTCAATTCTGGAACTTAAAGTTACGGTGTCACCCACAGCATTATACCCCCCTAGTCCTGCCAGACCGCTTCCTCCTTGCTCTATAGTCATACCTATAGCTCCATTAAACATGGGGTAGGAATCTCCATAAGATGGATAAAGCAGATCAAAGCGCTCTTTTGTGAAGTAAAAGCGTCCCGCTTCATCGAAGTATTTCGCAGTATTTCTACCAAAGATGTCCTGGAATTCATGTTGCCAAGACGTAAGTTGCTCATGCAAAGGTTCCGCGGCAGGAGCCATATAGAATGGGTTGTTGATGCCTTGCTCATGGAAGTCAAGGTGCAATTGTGGCAACCATTGATTGTAAAGTTTCATTCTGGCCTGTGACTCTACTTGTACCTGCCATGCCCAATCTCTATTCAGGTCGAACATGTAGTGGTTGGCACGTCCTCCTGGCCAAGGTTCGCTGTGCTCTACAGATTGCAAGTCTGGCTGAAGCGTGGTGTTCATTTTCTGATTGTACCACATTGCGTAGCGGTCACGGCCATCTGGATTGATGCATGGATCTATGATGATCACCTGGTTTTTCAGCCATTCTTGGGATTTTTCATTGGTGGGATCTGTCAGTGTATAAAATGATGCAATGGCTGCTTCCATTCCCACGGACTCATTTCCGTGCACGTTGAAAGACATCCAGTTGATCGGGACGGAAGTGGAAGGGTCACCATCCAAAATCCCGGCTCTTTTCAGATTGTCCTCACGGATTTGCTCGATTCGGGCCATGTTTTCTTCCGATGCAATAATCGCTACAATTAGCGGACGTTTCTCGTTGGTTTCCCCGTATTGGATGAGTTTGACATTTGGGTTGTTCGTAGCGATATGCTCAAAGTAATCGATCATGCGATGATGTGGGGTGAACCGATCTCCGGGTTTGTAGCCCAAAAACTGCTCGGGTGTTTGTGTTTGGGCCCAGGAGCTGATGGTGATCGAAAAAATGAATAATGATAAGAGTAAGAGTTTTTTCATAAAGAAGGCGATTGGAATGATAGCCTGAATTTAAAAGGAAATGTGTTTTGCATTGACACCGATTAAAAAAAAGCTTGGATAAAGAATATTGGGCTAAATCAGTGAATCAAATTTTCCAATTAAGAGGTAAGATCAATCTATGCGCTCTATGTGACAAAAGTCGCTGTTTACTAGATATTTCCTATCGAAATTGCAGTCATAAAACTTGAAACAACTAACAGATATGGGGTTTTTCTCAGCAATATTCGGAACTATAAACAATAGTAAATCATCAGAGGCAATACAAGAAGGAGCACTTCTAGTAGATGTGCGCTCTGCAGGTGAGTTTGCATCTGGAAGTGTGAAAGGCGCTGTCAATATTCCTTTGGATAGGATTGGCAGCCAATTGTCAAAGTTCAAAGGAAAGAAAAACATTGTGGTATTCTGCCGAAGTGGCAACCGAAGCAGTCAGGCAAAAAGCATTCTGGAGCAGAACGGCTTCCAAAATGTCATCAACGGCGGAACATACCAGAATGTCAGTCAATGTATTTGATAAGGCAGTAGGGCTAGAAATTCGCTCAGTCGCTTTTTGAATTAGTGTGAAGGGATTATTAGTAAATCAATAAACAACTAGCAACAATTATGAAAAAGAACATGGGGTCTGCGGACAAAATTATCCGTTTGCTAATTGTGGTTAGCATAGCTGCACTATTCTTCACGGAGACAATTTCTGGATCACTAGCAATAATGTTGGGTGTGCTGGCGGTGATTTTTACAGCTACCGCACTTATAAGTTATTGTCCCTTATACTTACCGTTTGGGATTAATACTCGCAAGAAGATAGGTTAGGAGAGTTTTTGACAAAGGAACTTTCGTCATTTGGGAATAGATGCCTGATAGATCTTATCAGGTATTTTCTATTTTATCTAATATGTTTCTAGTCTCATGACGTTCACTTGTTTTGAAATTTTTACCACGAAAATCGTAAATACTACTTTCGGGTTTCATGGTAAAATACCGAGGAATTTTCCCATTGCTTCAGGAAGATCTTCCATTTTCTTAGCTGCGGATCTCTTGGATCCAAGGTAAGTTAGGGAACTACGCTCGTCAAGAACCTAAATCTCCATAAGGAGAGTATTTATATTCCCTCTATATTCTTTTCTATCTTTACTTGCTTTACTAGCCTTAAACTATTTATGAAGAGCTCGCTCTATTCAATATTAAGTGCACTGGTATTTTCTACTATAGCTCTACTGTTTCTTTCGTGTGAAGAGCAAAGGGAGGAGAAATTTGTAATAGGATTTTCCCAATGTGTTGCGAATGATGCTTGGAGACATGCTATGCACGAGGAGATGTTTAGGGAGTTGTCTTTTTATCCGAACCTCAGTCTGGAAATAAAGGATGCAGAAGGGAATAATGATTTACAAATAGCGCAAATCAGGGAATTTCAAAAGCAAGGAGTTGACTTGCTGATAGTGTCTCCCAATGAATCTGAGCCGATCACTCCTATAGTAGAGGAGGTGTTTAGATCGGGCATTCCTGTTATCGTGGTGGATAGAAAAATTAATTCAAATCAGTATTCAGCCTATATCGGGGGCAATAATTATGAGATTGGCTATACAGCAGGTCAGTACCTCCGAAATATTTTTGACAAAGAGATTAAAATCCTGGAGATATGGGGCCTCAGGGGAAGTTCTCCCGCAAAGGATAGACATCAGGGCCTAATAGATGCTTTGGCTGGTTCGGAATATGAGATAGTGGACCAGCTCGAAGGAGAGTGGGAAAGGGAGGTAGCGAAAGAGAGACTGCGCAGCTATCTTTCAGATGAAGCAAATTATGATTTTGATATGATATTTGCCCACAACGATGTGATGGCGATTTCGGCCAGGGAGGTCTGTGATGAACTTGGGATAAGGGGTAAAAAAGTAATCGGGATTGATGCCTTACCCGGCCCTTATGCAGGGGTACAAGCTGTGACTGACGGAGTTCTTAATGCGACATTTTTTTACCCGACGGGGGGCGACAAAGCGATAGAAGTAGCCCAGAAGATATTACATGGAGAAAGCTTTCTGCGGGAAAATTTACTGCAAACAGCTGCGGTGGATTCTTCCAATGTGAGGATCATTAAACAACAGACTGACAGAATTATCAGCCAGCAGGCGAGTATTTCCAGGCAAAGTGAAATGATTGATAATCAAATTGAAATTTACCAGAGCCAAAAGGGATTATTGATTGTATTCGGGATTACGCTTTTCATAGCCGTAATCTCTTTGGCCTACGTTTTCAAGTCACTGAGGGATAAACAGAAAATCAACAAAGAACTTCAAGACAAAAATGACGAAGTCTTAGCGCAGCAGGAAAAAATCTTGGATTATTCTAAACAGGCAGAGCAGGCTACACAACAGAAGCTTGACTTTTTCACCAATATTTCACACGAGTTTAGGACGCCGCTAACCCTGATTCAGGGGCCAATAGAAGAAATGCTCCAGACTAAGGATGCCTCAGCATTCAAAGGTGACTTGCTTTTGATCAGAAAAAACACCTACAGGTTGCTCAGATTAGTAAATCAATTGATGGATTTTAGGAAAATAGATGGGGATAAAATGGCTATAAATGCCTCCCAACAAGCCTTGATCCCTTTTTTGGAAGACATCATGTCTGTATTTAGCAAAACCGCAGAGGACAATCAAATTCGCTTCAAACTGATGTGTGAAGAGCCTCATATCAAGCTTTGGTTTGACCCCGCTATGATGGATAAGGTGATCTTTAATTTGCTGTCAAACTCTTTTAAGTTTACGCCTCGAAAAGGGTTTGTCTATCTGAAGGTGTCCCAGGACATGCCCAGCTATGAAGTAGTAATAGAGGTGGTGGACAATGGGGAAGGAATGAACCATGAGGAAGTTTTGCATGTGTTTGATAGATTTTATCAGGGGAGTTCAGGCGTGAGGAAGGTAGGAACCGGCTTGGGGCTGGCCTTGGCCAAAGAGTTGGTAGAACTTCAGCACGGTAAGATTGTAGCGAAGAGCTTCAAGGGAGAAAACACTGTCTTTGAAATCAGATTGAAGATGGGAAATGGACATTTCAGTTCGGATGAATTATCAGAAGATTCCCTTCTAGGCCAAGTTTTAGATCATGAATCCTATATCTCTGAATACGATGATTTGGAGGAAGAGGAAAGACAGCCTGAACCTTCACAGACAATCTTGATAGTTGAGGATGACCCGGAGATCAGAAATTATCTCAAAAAAAGGCTTTCTGGGGAATATAGGGTTTTGGAGTCAGGAGATTGTGCTTCTGCATTTTCGATTGCTATGGACGAGGTGCCGGATCTGATCACCTGTGACTTAATGCTGAAAAATGAAGATGGGCTGGGCTTAATAAAAAAGCTGAAAGCTGACCCTAAGACATCCCCGATACCGATTATCGTAATCTCTGCCAAAACATCCCATGAGGATCAATTGAAAGGAGTCAAGACAGGCATAGACGATTACATTACCAAGCCGTTTAACATGGCATTCGTCAAAGAGCGTATCAAAACCATACTTTCGAATAGGTCAAAAATCAAGTCACATTATCTTCATGAATTGCCCGCATCTGATCCTACAGCTCAAGTGGACAGGTCAGAAAGAAAATTTGTCAATGCCTTTACTTCCTTGATAGAGCAGAATATTGGTGACCCGAATTTTGGTGTAAATGAGATCGGTAGGGAAATGGGCTTGTCTAGAGGGCAATTATACAGAAAAGTCAAATCAACCTTAGGCTATAGTGTGAATGACTACATTGTCAAAATCAGGCTAAAGAAGGCAAAGTATTTATTGATCAATGACACCTGCGGCATTGCAGAAGTTGCATTTAAGACAGGCTTCAAAACTTCAGCTTATTTTTCGACGGTTTTCAAGAATGCATTTGATTATACTCCAAGTGAATTCAGAGAAAGCCAGGGGCAGAAATGAAACAAAATTGAAATCATGGAACAGATTTGAAATCCTTGGATTTTGATTTGAGACTCCGAAATCGATTGCATGAGGCCTACAGGCCATTTTTTGATGTGAAATCATGCAGTGAATCAAATTTATAAGTTTTAGACACTTATTTAAAATATTTTATTTTTCGATAGGTCTAGATTGGCGTCAATAATAGACCCAATGAACAGAAATACAATACATTATACTTTAACAGTGTCGGCTAATGGCTTTCTCTCTGGCTTTGACGCTGTGGTCATTTCTGAAGTAAATCTGATAGTTAGGATTTACTTGTCGATGATCGATAAGATAGGCAGGAGACATTTGACATTGATAGGCTATTTGATCAGCCTCTTGATGATGGGGTATGGATTTTTTGGACAAGCCTCATCAGGATTCAATTTATTTATAACAATCGCCTTTATAGTAATACATGCTGCAGGAAAAAGCACGGTCATCCGGCTATTAAATTCAGAAATACTTCCCAATAAGCAAAGGGTAAAAGCCCAAACCTTTGGCAACGAAATTCACTGGGGGGTAACTGTGGTGATTACGTTGTTCGGGACGTGCATGATCAGCCACCTAGAGCCGTGGAGGATTTTCTCCATTTTTTTATCCCTTATGATTTTACAGCTGCTGTTTATGCTCACTCTTATGCAAGGGACTAAGAGCAGACCTCTCGAATGCGTCCTGAAGAATCTTACTACAACTTAAACTCCACCTATTTATAAATCTAACGTGGATCTCTGTGTCTGCCTTTAAAAATGATTAATCCAACAATAAACCCTTTAATTCTATGAAAAAACAAATTTTACTAATCTTTCTGGCGTTTCTGCTCGCTTCACCTCTGTTGGCTCAACAAAGAGAGGTGACTGGAACAGTAACTGACAAAACATTTGGGGAAAGTATCCCTGGGGTGACGGTCTCTGTAAAAGGAACCACTAGAGGAGTTGTGACAGATATTGATGGGAAATATAGTCTGTCTGTGTCCGGTGAAGAATCTTTGATGTTTTCGTTTGTAGGATACACTTCGGTGACGGAGACTGTAGGCAATAGGAGTATCATCGATGTGGTACTTGAAGAGAATATTTCTGATTTAGAAGCGGTCGTTGTAGTGGGCTATGGCAGCCAGAGAAAGGCAGACGTAACAGGGGCGATCGTATCGGTTGATTTAGGGCCGGTTCAAGGTCAAAGTATGAGTTCCGGTAATCCCATGCAGGCATTGCAGGGAAGAGTGGCGGGCTTGACGGTGGAGAAATCCGGCGATCCTTCCGGAGCCAGTTCAAGAGTCCTGATCAGGGGCGTATCTACTCTGGGAAATAATGACCCGCTTTATGTGATCGATGGTGTGCCTACCAAAAGGCCAGAAGTATTTGCAAGTCTCAATCCTGAGGCTATTGAATCCATTCAGGTGTTGAAGGATGCTTCCGCCTCATCTATATATGGATCTAGAGCGGCAAATGGAGTGATTGTGGTGACCACCAAAAATAGGGCATCAGGAGGAGAGAGCTTAAGTGTGACTATCAATTCCAATTTTTCCATTCAATCAGAAAAGCAACAGCGCTACAACATGCTGAATTCAAGACAAAGAGGCGAGGTGCTTTGGAGGGCGATGGTGAATGATGGGGCAGATCCCAATTCTGGATATGGTGAAATTTACAATTTTGATTGGAACGGTGATTTTGATAACCCTGTATTGAATTCTGTATCTGAAAGGCCATTCGTTGGAGGTGACCCAAATGTCCCTGTTGGAGATACCGACTGGCAAGATGAGGTATATGAAACGGGCTACGTCTTCAACAATGAAATTACTGTGTCCACCAATACCGAAAAGTCATCACTGATGATTAATCTGGGACATTTGAAGAACACAGGTATCATGAAGTACACAGACTTTGAAAGATACAGTGCAAGGATCAATGCCAATACCTACTTATTTGATGATAAGTTGAGATTTGGAATCAATATGCAGGTCACTAATTCAAATGAAACTCCGGCAGCCAGAGATGTGGGGAATGCACCGACTCCCGGTTTGGCGATTACTTTAGCTCCTACCATTCCGGTGAGAGATTTAGATGGGGAGTTTGCGGGACCGTTGGGTGCAGGTTATTCTGATAGGAACAATCCCCTGTTGATGCAGTATTTAAATCGCTGGGACAATAACCGTAAGAATAATTTTTATGGGAACGTATTTGCTGAGTGGAACATCCTTGAGAATTTGACATTCAAAACCAGCGTAGGGATCGACTACGGGTCGTTTTTCAGAAGAGATATTGAGCCTAGGGTGAGTAATGGATTTATTACCAGATCAAATAATAGACTGATCCATGACACCAATGAGTTTTCTAGTTTGGTGTTTTCCAATACCCTTAATTATAAAGTAGTAGCTGGGGTACACAGGATAGATATTTTAGCTGGGATAGAAGCAATCAGAGATGATTTCTCCTCAACGATTGCCATTGCGGATGGTTTTGCGGTCGAAACCAATAGTTATTTTGTATTGGATGCTGCCACAGGGGCAAGAACAAATAATGGCAGAACTACAGGAAATAGATTGCTTTCTCAGTTTGGGAAAGTGGACTATGCCCTTTCTGATAAGTATTTAGCTTCTTTCACCATCAGAAGAGATGGTTCTTCAAGATTTGGCAGAAACAACCGTTACGGTGTATTTCCGGCTATGACTGTGGGATGGAGATTGAGTGAAGAGAAATTTATGAAGCAAGTCACTCAGATTTCGGATTTGAAATTTAGAGCAGGATATGGTGTAGTGGGTAATCAGGAGATTGGAGATTTGGCAAGGTTTGGCCTTTATGAAGCCAGATATGGGCCTAATCAAGCACAATATGGAGGAGGTTTTTTTGAGTTTTATTACAACGTGGGTACAGCCTATGACATCGCTGGAAACGACACGGGTACACTTCCTTCGGGTTTTGTTTCCATCCAAGCGGAAAATCCTGATCTGAAATGGGAAACAACCAAAGAAGTGAACCTAGGCTTAGATTTTAGCTTATTTGATTATGCTATTACAGGTTCTTTTGATTATTTCCATAGAAATACCAGTGATATTCTGACAAGGCCGCCGATTGCGTCGGTGATAGGAGAAGGGCAGCAAAGAGTGCTAAATGGTGCTTCTACTGAGACACAAGGTTGGGAATTGATGTTGGGTTATCAAAAGCAGTTTGCCAATGGGATAAATTTGACGGTAAATACCAACTTTGGTGCATTTAGGGATAAGATTACAGATTTGCCCGAAGAAGTGAGGGCAGCCTTTCCCGGCACAGCTCAAAACTCCATTATTGGACAATCCCAATTCTCAATTTTCGGATACAAAACTGACGGACTTTTCCAAAATCAGGAAGATGTAGCCAATAGTCCAACTCAAATAGGAGCCCGCCCTGGGGGGATCAAGTTTGTTGATCTCAATGGTGATGGGATTATTGACGCTGACGATAGAGACTTCATCGGGACCACCCTTGCGGCATTGGAATACGGAATCGGAGTGAATTTGAATTACAAAAATTTTGATTTTGCAATTTTCGGCTCTGGTGTGACAGGGAGAATCGGTCAAGACCCTTATATCTTCTGGAATAACTTCACACAGGGAAGGGAAAATGCAGGACTTGGGGTACTGAATGCATGGACTCCGGAGAATACCAATACGGATATTCCAGCGCTTTCCCTTGCATTTAATGACACGCAGACTTCGGATTACCTTTTTAGAAACAACTCATATTTCAAAATCAGAAACTTACAGTTGGGGTATTCTTTACCGGAATCCGTGGTACAAAAGGTGGGTGGCTTGGCTAGTGCGAGAGCTTACCTTCAGGGAGAAAACCTTTTCTGGTTTACTCCAAAGGACTACATAGGTTCGGATCCAGAGCGTACAGATGTCAACAGAATCCCTGTTCCTTCAGTGTATTCATTGGGTTTAAGTATCAGTTTTTAACCAACAGAAATCATGAAAAAATCAATAAAATATAGCTTCCTCATAGTTTTTCTTATGGGCGCATTCTCTTGCTCAGATTTTCTTGAGTACGAACCACGCGGAGTATTGTCCAGTGAAAATGTCAGCACACCTGCCAATGCAGAGTCACTGGTGATCTCAGCGTATGCAGGGATTGGCAATGACGAGATGATAGGGCCTATCACCAGCTTGTGGGTGTATGGCAGTGTCAGGTCTGACGATGCGTATAAAGGAGGCGGTGGCCGAGGGGATGTAAACGAAATTGACAGGTACGAACAATATAACCTGACCATTCCCGATATGGGAGATGCCATGGCTCCAAGAACTTGGACAAATTACTATAAGGCAATTTCCAGAGCGAATTTTGCCTTGAAAGTAATCAACGACATTCCTTTGGAAGATTATCCGAATAAAACAATCCGTCAGGCAGAATTGAGGTTTTTGAGGGCGCACTCGCACTTTATGTTAAAAATGCTCTTCAAAAAAATCCCGATCATTACAGAGGATCTGACTCAGGAAGAAATTGCCCAAGTAAGTAATGACGTACCCAATGATGATTTGTGGAATAAAATTGCCGAAGATTTCTTATATGCTTACGATAATTTGCCACAGTTTCAGGATGAAGTAGGACGTGCAAACAAAAACGCTGCCGCTGCCTATCTGGCTAAATTGAGACTATATCAAGCGTACGAGCAGGATGACCAACACCAAGTGGTCAATATCAATAGAGACAGGCTGGAAGAGGTGATCCGATATGCGGATGAAGTGCAGGGCTCTTTGGAACCTGATTATGGGAATAATTTTTTGAACGGATTTGATAATGGTCCCGAATCCATTTGGGCAGTTCAGTTTTCCATCAATGATGGCACAGTCGTGAGTAGAGTTAGCTATGTGACCGGATTGAACTCCCCACACGGTACGGACTTATATGGATGCTGTGGATTCCATCTTGCCAGCCAAAATATGGTGAATGCGTTCAAAACTTCTAATCAGGGTCTTCCATTGTTGGATGACTTCAACAGCCAGAACATATTTAATACTGTAAGTCCAAACGGAACCGCTCCCTTGGCATCAGGAGTGACGATAGATCCCAGACTCGACCATACAGTAGGTATTCCGGGCAGACCGTTCAAATACAGAAACACGCTCAATAGCCAAGGAGATATGGTTTACAATTTTTCTTGGGCTAGAGATCCGGGAGTTTATGGGTATTTCGGAAATATGAAAGAGCAGCAAGCTCCAGATTGCAGCTGCTATGTAAAGGAAGGCCCGTTCATGGGGACGTCCAAAAATATTGATTTCATTAGGTATGCAGATGTGTTACTGTTCAAAGCGGAGGCATTGATCCAGCTGGATCGATGGAATGATGCACTGCCAATTATCAATCAAATCCGGGAACGGGCCGGTCAAAGTACATCAAGACCATTGGCCGCCGGAGCGAGCGATGTATATAAAGTAGCCCCTTACACATCTTTCGCAAGTAAAGATTTTGCACTTAAGGCACTAAAATTTGAAAGAAGACTTGAGTTTGCCATGGAAGGCCATAGGTTCTTCGATTTGGTGAGGTGGGGAGAAGCCGCTCCTGTACTAAATGCATATTTGGATACGGAAAAGCAGAGAAAAGACTTCTTAAGTAACGCAAGATTCACAGCCGGAAGGGATGAATACTACCCAATCCCCCAACGTGAAATAGACTTTACTAAAGGGGTATATACTCAAAATCCCGGATACTGATAGAATTGATAGACTACATGCTTTTGGTTATCCATAGGTATGTAGTCTATTTATATATAGCTATCGGGATGATCCATAAAAAGAAAAATATAATCATATGAAAATTAAGAATATTAAATACCTTTTTGCGGTATTGGCAATGCTACAGTTTTCCTGCAAGCCTCAGGAAAAGGAAGCTTCCACTATAGGAGGCGGGGAAAGAGCCTTTAACGAGCCTTTTCGTCCCCAATATCACTTTACTCCTCCTGCCAATTGGATGAATGATCCCAATGGCATGGTTTACTATGAGGGAGAGTATCACTTGTTTTACCAGCATCATCCGGAGGGCAATACCTGGGGGCCGATGCATTGGGGACATGCGATTTCCAAGGATTTGGTACATTGGGAGCATCAGCCAATAGCAATTTTTCCTGATGAGCATGGGACTATTTTTTCAGGATCTGCTGTTGCAGATCTCAAAAACACCTCTGGTCTAGGGACTGCCGATAACCCACCGCTGGTAGCGATTTTCACCTATCATAATGCGGAAGCAGAGAAAGAGGGAAAAATTGACTTCCAAACACAAGGCATAGCCTATAGTGTGGACAAGGGAAGGACTTGGCAGAAGTATGAAGAGAATCCTGTACTGAAGAATCCCGGCATCAAAGATTTCCGTGACCCAAAAGTAGATTGGGTCGAAGACGGAAATGGTGGTGGTCAATGGATCATGAGTCTTGCTGTTAAGGATAAAATCTCCTTTTACAGCTCCCCAAATTTGATAGACTGGACACACCAGAGTGATTACAATCCTTCTTGGGCAGCGTATGGAGGTGTTTGGGAGTGCCCGGACTTGTTTAAGCTGAAGACTCCTGAAGGCAATGATAAATGGGTGCTCTTTGTGAGTATCAATCCAGGCGGCCCCAATGGAGGATCTGCTACCCAATATTTCATAGGGGATTTCGATGGGAAAAATTTTAAAGCAGATGATGAGCAAGTAAAATGGCTTGATTACGGAGCAGACAACTATGCGGGGGTGACTTGGTCCAATGTGCCTAAAGAAGATGGAAGAAAGTTGTTTATTGGCTGGATGAGTAATTGGCTGTATGCCAACCAGGTGCCTACCGAAATCTGGAGGTCTGCCAATACTTTGCCCAGATCGTTGGAGATTTTTGGTGACAAAGGCAATTATTTATTGGCGTCAAGGCCTGTAGTGGAGATCGAAAAAATCAGGGCTTCATCTGAATCGCTCAGTGGAAAGGAAATCAGTATTTCCAATGAACTTGCTGAAATAGAGCTAGAATTGGATTCAGATGAATTTGAGCTGGTTTTGTTCAATGATAATGGCGAAAAAGTAACCGTGACCAAGAAGGGGAATGAGATTTTTGTGGATAGAAGTCTATCGGGTGTGACAGAGTTTAGCCAAGAGTTTGCAAACCTCCACACCATTCCTGATTTGGACTTGAACTTGAAGACGCTCAGAATATTTATTGATAGGTCTTCGTTGGAGCTGTTTTTCAATAACGGGGAGCTTGTCATTACTGAGATTATATTTCCGGAATCACCTTATACCAAGCTAACAACAAGTGGATTTAACGAAACCGTAAATATCCATACACTAAGTTCAGCTTGGTGAATTGAAATACTTACAAAGCAGAAATAATAAGATATAATGCAAAGCAAAAACTATGTGCTTTTTCTCTCCATCACGGCAGCATTGGGAGGGTTTTTATTTGGGTTTGATACCGCTGTGATATCCGGAGCAGAGCGGGACATTCAAGAATTATGGGGGTTGACAGACCTTAAGCATGGCATGGCTGTAGCCATTGCCCTATATGGCACGGTCATAGGAGCCCTATTTGGGGCTATACCTGCTGACCGATTCGGGAGGAGAGCATCGCTACTATGGATAGGGGTGTTTTACCTCGTGTCTGCTTTGGGGTCTTCGCTGGCACCGGATATCAATTCCTTTATGTTTTTTAGATTTTTGGGAGGACTGGGAGTAGGAGCTTCCTCTGTGGTGGCCCCTATGTATATTTCTGAAATCGCTCCAGCCGGCAGACGCGGCCAGCTCG
This sequence comes from uncultured Algoriphagus sp., assembly GCA_965651895.1. GTDB lineage: Bacteria > Bacteroidota > Bacteroidia > Cytophagales > Cyclobacteriaceae > Algoriphagus. The sequence goes on from CBFGUY010000012.1 coordinate 29,009, forward strand.
TTGCACTTTACCAGTTCAACATCGTTTTCGGGATATTGATGGCCTATTTTTCCAATTACCTTATTGGTACGGCGAACCTCAATGATGCTTGGAGATGGATGCTGGGGGTAGAAGTTTTGCCTGCATTAATTTATACTGCGTTGATTGTAAAAGTGCCAAAAAGTCCAAGGTGGCTGATTGCAAAGCAGAAGGATTATGATGGCGCCAGAGTTATTCTGACCAGGACGGATCCTGAAGGAGTCGATGAAGCGATGGAACTGGCTATTGAAGAAAGCAAGAAGATCAGGGGAAAGGCTACCCTATCGATGCTCTTTAGTACTAGGTTTAGGAGCATCAGCTTTATGGCAATTTTGATGGCATGTTTCAATCAGTTGTCGGGGATCAATGCGATTATATACTTTGCCCCAAGAATATTTGAATCAGCAGGTATAGCAAATGAGACAGCCTTGATTTCTACTATAGGAATCGGAGTGATCAACTTGGTTGCGACCATGGCGGGACTATATCTGATTGACAAAATCGGAAGAAAAATGCTGATGTATATTGGCTCTGTGGGTTATATTATCTCTCTTTCCTTGATGGCTTATAGTTATTTTGGAGGAGCGATAGATAGTAGCTTATTGCCCTATTTTGTATTTGTCTTTATTGCCGCCCACGCGATTGGCCAGGGAGCTGTGATATGGGTGTTTATTTCGGAGATTTTTCCCAATGAACTCCGGGCTTTTGGCCAGTCTATGGGATCCTTTACCCATTGGATTTTGGCTGCGTTGATCGCTAATATTTTCCCTTTAGTTGCCAACCGCTATGGGGCAGGAAGCATTTTCGCTTTTTTTGGATTGATGATGGTATTGCAACTCATTTGGGTTGCGACGAGGATGCCTGAGACCAAAGGAAGATCTCTGGAAAAGATTCAAAATGATTTACAAAAATACCATGACTAAGAAAGTTGTTTGTTTTGGAGAGATGCTCTGGGATTGCTTTCCGGATTTTGAAACAGCAGGCGGTGCGCCGATGAATGTTGCTTTGCATTTGAAGCAACTGGGGTTGGAAGTACAAATGGTCTCAAGATTAGGGAATGATGAATATGGAAGAAAACTTCTGGATTTTGTCAAAGGCTATGACCTGAATACGGATTTGATCCAAGGAGATTTGGAACATCCTACCGGTATGGTCTTGGTCGATGATACGAATAAGGAAAATATCAAATATGATATTGTAGCTCCATCTGCTTGGGATTTTATACGTCTGACAGAAGAAAATCTACAGGCAGTCACAGAAGCTGATGCGCTGGTGTTTGGCAGTCTTGGAGTAAGAAATGAAATGTCTTGGAATACACTCTATCACCTCGTTCAACAACCTGTGTTGACCATTTTTGATATAAATCTTCGTGAACCTTTCATTGATTTTAACAAGATAGATAGCTTGTTGGGCTATGCTGATATTTTAAAAATCAATGAAGATGAATTAGCGTTTCTAGCCGATTATTTTGAAATCGAAAACGTAAATGACCATAAGAACAACTTGGATTCTATAAAAGCATTTTGTGATTTTGTGGTTGCCCAATATCCTGTTGAAATTATCTGTATCACACTTGGAAGCAACGGGGCTATGATTTATTGCCAGGGAGAAATCACCAAGCATGATGGGTATAAGATACAGGTTGAAGATACAATAGGTTCAGGAGATGCTTTTCTAAGTGGATTTGTGAAGATGTATTTGGCAGGTAAGAATCCAAGGGAAATTTTAGACTTTTCCTGTAAAATGGGAGCATATGTAGCCACTCAACAAGGAGGAACGCCAAAATACAAGTTGGAGGAATTCATTAAGCCTGTAGAATAAGGAAATCCTGTAGGGTTAGACCCTACTCCGACGGAGCAATAACCACACAAGTGAATTTACAATGGTGCTTCTTTGCATCAAATTTCCTCGTATTAGTCAGATATCTAGGTATTTATGGTTATATTTCTCTATTATTTACCATGAAAATCGTAAATCGCACTTTCGTTTTTCATGGTAAAAAAGTTTGAAAGGTAAAGCTAATTGCCAATATTTACCATGAAATACGTAAATCATACTTTCGATTTTCATGGTAAAAGATCGATTAATTCTCCCATTGCTCCAGGAATACCTGTCAATTTTCCCTGCTGTAGGTCTTCTTGGCTCAAGGCAGGTGGGGAAGACTACGCTTGTAAAAAACCTGAATCTCGCCAAGGAGAGTATTTATATTGATCTGGAAAAAGCCTCTGACCGAGCCAAATTGGTGGATGCGGAACTTTTTCTTAAGGGGCATGCAGAGAAAACGGTTATTCTCGATGAGATTCAATTTATGCCTGAGCTTTTTTCAGAACTGAGAAGTTTGATCGATGAGCAGCGTGAGCCGGGTAGATTTATTCTTCTGGGTTCGGCATCGCCGGATTTGATCCGCAAAAGTGCGGACACGCTTGCCGGCAGAATTGGGTACTTGGAACTGACACCTTTTTTCTGGGAAGAAGTGGAGGCGGATGAGTTGGAAAAACTCTGGATCCGTGGGGGATTTCCCTTGTCGTTTTTGGCAAGAAGTGAGAGAGAGTCGCAGCTGTGGAGGCAGAATTTTATCAAAACGTATCTGGAGAGAGACTTGGCGCAGATAGGATTGAGCACCGATCCAAGGCTGGTGGAGCGGTTTTGGATTATGCTCGCAAATGCGCAGGGAGGAATCTGGAATGGTGAAAGTTTTGCCCGCGCCTTGGGAATTACACGTCCCACGGTAAACCGTTATCTGGAATACTTGGAGGGCTCGTTTATGGTTCGTGTGCTGCCGCCATTTCATCAGAACATCAAAAAACGCCTGGTAAAATCTCCCAAGGTTTTTATACGGGATGCAGGTTTGCTGCATTCGCTGACGGGTGTGACTTCCATGGATTCCTTGATTAATCAGGTGTTAGTCGGTGCTTCTTGGGAAGGGTTTGTGATTGAACAGATTACGGCGACTTTCGGGCAAGAATATGACTATTATTTCTACCGGACGCATCAGGGAGCGGAGTGTGATCTGCTTTTGGTGAAAAATGGACAGGTCAAAACTGCGATAGAAATAAAAAATACCCTTTCCCCCAAACTCACCAAAGGACTTCAGATCTCCATGGATGATACCGGAGCGGAAGAAGGAGTGGTGATCTGCAGGATTGATCAAGGCTTTCCGCTGTCGGCTAAGGTAAAGGCTATGGGATTGAGGGAGTTTTTGGGAAGGTAACTGTAAAGTCTCACGACTTGTGCCACACTGAGGCTAGTGATCAGTGTCCAGTCGCAGTGATCAGTTTGCAGACTGTGACTGCGAATTTTCCAAAGTTTCTTTCACTAGGTTACCCTGGTTCAAGTCTCATGACTTGGACCTATGATAATGAAGTCTCAAGACTTCTTTTTGCTTAGATCAAATCCTGGGCAAGGCAGTCTGAAGACTGCAATGAATCGAGCATAAGTATGAAGACTTGCGCTAATGCGCTAAAGAGCATACAAGTATTTGAATTAGTTAATTGGTTTTATGGATAAGGAATCAGAGATATATTTTAAAAAATTCAGGTTACATATTGAAAAACATGTCAAAATAGATGAGTCTGATATGGAGACAATTAGCGGCTATTTTGCCATTAAAAGAATAGGAAGGAAAACTGTTCTCCTGGAACCGGGAAATATTTGCCGCTTCGAAAACTTTGTTGTTTCCGGTCTATTTCAAAGTTCGGTGCTAGACGAGTCAGGAAAAGTATATACACTGAATTTTCCCCATGAAGACTGGTGGGTGGGCGATTTCAAAAGTTTTAGCACTAGATCGCCTTCAATTATGCGAATAGAAGCTCTTGAGGATTCTGTTTTGCTTGAAGTGTCAAAAAATTCTCTCGATGAATTATTGGCGAAGTCTCTTCCCTTCGCAAAATACTTTAGGATACTCAGCGAGAATGCAAGTATGGCTGCCAATGATCGCATTATCAATCAAATGTCCCTATCAGCGGAGCAGCGTTATGAAATGTTTTGTGGGAAATATGCTGCGGTCAAAGACCGTCTATCCCAGAGGAGAATTGCCTCCTTTTTAGGGATTTCCCCGGAATATTTCAATCAGCTCGATAAGAGAAAGAATTCTTAAAAATCTTAATGTAGTTAAAGTTTTTCAGGATTCTGCTGCTGTAGTTTTGCTTATCTAAACTGAGAAAAGATGACTGAAAAGCACCCAAACATTCAATTAATCGAAAGCTTTTTCAAAGCATATTCAACTGCTGATTTTGAAGGGATGAGGCAGGTGATGTCTGAAGATATCAAATGGCATATTCCGGGAAATCATCCTTATAGCGGGACGAAAAACGGGATTGCCGAACTTATGGATTATTTGGAAAAGCTCAATCAATTTGGCTTCAAAGCGGCCCAGATTGTAATGGGCGTAAATGACAGTTATATAATCGACTGTCACAGAAACTGGAGTACTGCGCCTGGCAGGCCTGTCTTGAATGCCATGTCTTGCTTGCTATGGAAGGTTGAGGACAATAAGATTGTTGAGGTTTTTAATTTCCCGCAGGATCAACACCTAGTTGATATGTTTTTTAATCAGATGGCTGCTAAGTAGCTGGGGGTAAAACTGCGGTTTTTTAGAATCAGTGGATGAGCTTTGAGGTCAAAGCCGAGAAGGATAAAAAATTGTGGAACCTAAGGGATTCGAACCCATGACCTCTGCTCTGTCAAAGCAGCGCTCTAAACCAACTGAGCTAAGATTCCTGATAGTCTTGCGAAGATATGTAAAATTGGAATTCTAAAACCTCTAGCAAGTTAAAAATATGAAATAGTGTCCTCTTTTGAAGGATTTCTTTCAGGGATAAAATTTTTTATGAAATAATTTCTTCCTTTTAATATATTCGCAAATTGTTCACAAGGGCGATATCTTCTAAAATTTTCAAATATATGAAAATCAGCGGTTTAAATTCAATTAAAAATTTAGGAATGAAAGGAATATTATTTGGATTGATTTTGGTCTTGGCTATTTTCACTGGATGTGAAACAGAAGGTCTTGATGGAAAAAATTCATTATTGGACATGATAGTTGAAGACGCCGGCGACAATTGTTTGACTGGAGGTATTAGACTGGTTTCCGGACTGGATCTTAACAATAATAATGTCCTAGAGAATTCGGAGATTCAAGATACCCAATACATCTGTAATGGCTATAATCTAAATCGAGACTTCAAAAGCTACTTGGTAAAAATGAGTCAATCGGGAACACAGGCCCCATTGAGCAATATTGTAGACAATAGTTTAGATTTGTCTATTACTTGGGTAAGAGAAAGTTCTGGCACATACCTTGGAACCTTAGATAGATCATTGGATCTAACAAAAACCGTAGCGATGGCAACGCCTCCATCTACCCACAGAAATGTATATCTTCAGTTTGTAAATAATAATTCTATCAGAGTTAAAACTGAACCCTATGGACTTATTTACTATTACCATGATAATTGGGAGGACTTAATTTTGGAAATAAAAGAATTTTACTAGGTCTAATAAATTTTATTCAACAGGATATTTGTTGAATCAATCAATTAAATCCCGAAAGCCCTAGGGGTGAAAAATTGCATTATTTTGAATTAATTTTACCAAATCTTTTTTCTAAGGAAACGATTGTTTCTGGAGAAGTTATGTTGTATAAGTAATATGATATTTATTTGGGAGCTTACCCTAGATACTTTGCAGCAGGTTTTTTTGTTCTCAATCATATGTCTAAAGTTGGGTAGCTTCTTTTCTCTATAACTGGAATTGAATATTGATTTAAGCTTTCAGCCTATCGTTTGAGCTTCCAACATAAGGAGCAAGCTATTATACTTTACTTGATTTTAGGCTATTGATGATGGATGTGAAATTGGGTTGGAGTTTTTCGAAATGTGATGCAGGCGCAATACTGGTTATTTTGAAAGTCTGGTCGAGCTTTTGGTACATATAGAAAATACCAATTTTGTCTCCCTTCGCTCCATATTGAAATCTAACCCATCTAGCCGGGGCATCATCGACTACTGTACTTCCCTGTTCGAGTAGCTTTAAGTTCGGATGCTCATCTGCCAGGGTATGGCGAAGTTCAAAATCAAAATCCTCATCAAAAGAGGGTTTTTTCCCGAGGGATTCTATAAAGTCGGATCCTTTTGCATTCTCCAAGTAAGTGATGGAAATACTGGCACCTTTTATATCAATAGATTGAATAATGTAATCATACCCATCATCCTTCACTTGCCACTGATCTGGCAATAGGTAGCTGAATTTGATTTCAGGGTCTTTGACCTCAATTCTTTTTTGGGCAGAGGAGATTTGAGGCAAAATAATCAAGGCAAAGAAAATCAGCAAGCGGTGGATCATAGTGATTTTGAGTTAAATAGGGACAATGCCCATTCCATTAGTTATCAATGAAATATATCCAACTCATAGCCTTTTGCAAAATAGAGCTACCATCTTTAAGGATAATTAAGATTTTAGAGATAAGGAGTAGGGTTAGTCTTGAAGTACTACGAGCTTGCTAGTGTGATAACTTGGGCTTTGGATGAGGGGAACAGCAAATGGTGAAGTGGAGCTTGAGTATTCGATTTTTTAAAGTGAGGTTATCAAATGATCGGTAGATAAGTAGGGAAACGTGTTAAGTCTTGAAGGCTTTGTCCCGCAGATAAGCGGTGATTTGAATCGCAGATGTTCGCAGATTAAAACCGAGACTGAGTTAAATTAAGCAGAGATGTAGACGAAATCAAGCTAGGTAATGGCAGCTCTATAAACAAAAGGCAAAAGACTTTCTCTCCTACACAGCCCGCTTTAGTCTAAATTTCAACTGAAGATCACCGTAAATCAGCGTATTTATCTGCGAAAATCAGCGGGAGACTACTATAGCTACAGGATCAATTACACAAAACTCTCCCTCAGATACTTTGCCGTATAATTCCCCTCTTCTTTCATCATATCCTCAGGGGTTCCTTCAAACGTCAGGTAACCGCCTTTATTTCCTCCTTCAGGCCCCAGATCAATCACCCAGTCTGCGGATTTGATCACTTCGGTATTATGCTCGATGATAATCACAGAATGACCCTGATCGATAAGGGCATTGATGGAATGGAGGAGTTTCTTGATGTCATGGAAATGAAGTCCCGTTGTCGGCTCATCGAAAATAAAGAGAATGCGATCACCTACTTTGGTACCGCCTTTTCCCAGAAATGAAGCCAACTTCACACGTTGGGCTTCCCCGCCGGACAATGTATTGGAGCTTTGTCCCATACCTATGTAGCCCAGCCCAACTTCCTGTAGCGGCTGTAGCTTATTGATGATCTGGGATTTTCCCTTGAAAAAGCCCATCGCCTCATCAATTGTCATATCCAGCACATCTGAGATATCTTTGTCTTTGTATTTCACATCCAGTATCTCATTCTTGAACCGCTTGCCTTTGCAGGATTCGCAGGTAAGATGTATATCTGCCATAAACTGCATCTCCACGGTGATAATACCTTCTCCGGCGCAGTTTTCACAACGTCCGCCATCCACGTTGAAGGAGAAAAATGCAGGTTTGTAGCCTCTATGCTTAGAAATAGGCTGCTCAGCAAATAGGGTTCTAATCGCATCGTATGCTTTCACGTAAGTCACGGGATTGGAGCGGGAAGACTTACCGATGGGATTTTGATCCACGAATTCCACTTGGGAAATGGACTTGTAGTCACCTTCGATTTTGTCGTATTTTCCGCTTTCGTCTATTACCGTTCCCAGCATTTTGCCCAAGGCAGGATAAAGCACTTTTTTGATCAAGGTGGACTTGCCTGAGCCTGAAACTCCGGTAACAACCGTGAGTGTATTAAGCGGAAATTGCACCGAGATGTTTTTGAGGTTGTTCTCTCTAGCGCCCTTTACCTTGATGGAATCTTTCCACTTTCGGTTTCCATCTTTTTTGTAAATCAGTTCTTCACCACGTAGATATTTCGCAGTATAAGTCTGTGCAGAAGCCATGAGGTCTTCTATAGGTCCTTGGAAGAGCAATTCCCCACCATTCACTCCGGCATCAGGTCCTATATCGATGATCTGGTCGGCAGCCTTCATCACTTTTTCCTCATGCTCCACTACGATCACGGTATTGCCCATATCACGTAGCGACTTCAGCACTTCTACCAGACGGTCTGTATCTCTAGGGTGAAGTCCAATGCTGGGTTCATCCAAGATATACATCGATCCCACCAAGGCCGATCCCAAAGAAGTAGCAAGTTTGATTCGTTGAAATTCTCCGCCGGAAAGGGTGGAAGTCAAGCGATTCAAGGTCAGATAGCCCAAACCTACCTGATCCATATATTCCAATCTACTTTGGATTTCCTTTAGAAGGCGATTGGCGATTTTAGCTTGATGTGGAGGTAGATTCAGCTCATTGAAAAATACCAATGCTTCATCTATCGGCATCAAAACCAAATCCGTGATGGATCTTCCTTCTATTTTCACATAAGAAGCGTCCTTTCGCAAGCGGGTTCCTTTACAGTCCGGACAAGTAGTACGACCCCGGAAGCGGGAAAGCATCACCCGATACTGGATCTTATGGGTTTTGGTTTCCAGATCTTTAAAAAATGCATCCAATCCTTTGAAATACTTGTTTCCAGTCCAGAGAAGAGCTTTTTCTTTATCGTTAAGATCCTCATATGCTCTGTGAATTGGAAAGTCAAACTCTATTCCTTTTTTCAAAAGTGGCTCAAGCCAGGATCTTGAGGATTCACCGCGCCATGGAGCGACCGCCCCTTCGTACACTGAAAGACTCTTGTCAGGAATAACCAAATCGGGATCGATGCCGAGGACGTTTCCGAAGCCTTCGCAAGTTCTACAGGCTCCGAATGGATTGTTGAAAGAGAAGAAGTTAACAGAAGGAATTTCGAACTGCATTCCATCGAGCTCGAAACGATCTGAAAAACTTTTGGCTTCTCTCCCCGAAATAGTGATTTTACAATCACCGTGGCCTTCGAAAAGTGCCGTCTGTACAGAATCAGCGATCCTAAACTGATTGTCCTCATCTTCCTTATGCACAGCTACCCGGTCAATCAGAATTTCATAAGTGCCTTTTGGGATCTTTTTTTCCTGAAGCAGATCCTCTACAAAATAGGCCTCATCATCTATGAGAATCCTGGTATAGCCTTTTTGCAATAGCAATTCCAGCTCTTGGTTGATTTTTCTTCCCCGTTCGATTTGTAGAGGGCAGGAGATCATGACTTTTGATCCTTCTTCGAAAGACTGAATAAAATCCACAATATCAGTGACCGTGTGGTGCTTCACTTCCTTGCCGGAAACAGGAGAGATAGTTTTACCGATTCTGGAAAATAGCAGCTTCAGATAATCGTAGATTTCGGTTGTTGTCCCTACGGTGGAGCGGGGATTTTTAGTGTTGACTTTTTGTTGGATGGCAATGGCCGGAGCTACGCCCTTGATGTATTCCACATCAGGTTTTTCCATTCTGCCGAGGAACTGCCGGGCATAGGAACTGAGGCTTTCCACATACATTCTTTGGCCTTCGGCAAAAAGTGTATCGAATGCCAAAGAGGATTTTCCGGAACCGGAAAGCCCCGTTACCACGACAAATTTATTTCTGGGAATCGCCACGCTCAGGCTTTTCAGGTTGTTCACCCGGGCGTTTTTGATGATGATGTACTCTTTGGGATCGAGGGAGTCGATGTCTGTTTTAGCGGATAAAGTGCTCAAAGTCATAGCTAGCAAAGTTACGAAAGGAACATAGGAAGTCCTTGGAAAGTTTTGCAGTTGTTAGAAATTGTCAGACGAATATCACTGTGGTTTAGGTAATGCACCTGTACTCTATTTGAATGGGAAGTTTGACCGTTTTTCTGGATGGCGAAGACATGGTTTGTAGCATTTAGTTAAAGTTATTCGTCTTAGCAGCAGGGGTTTTAATAGAAGGAGTAATTTCATTGTGCTCCTATAGTTCTAGTCATGTTTTATTGTTATTTTGTCATAGCTTTTTATTAAAATTTGCATTATGAGAGTTTTCAGCAAAAATCTTTGGATAATAGTGCCGCTGTGTTTGACCTTGTTTGCATGTCAGGAAAAAGAAGGGCCTTGTGGTTGTACGAACCTTGACACCTCTTTTAGCTTCCATGTAGCCAATGGAGACAATGTGGATTTATTGGATCCTAGTAATCCAGCACATATTGAGATCCGAGATGTGGCAGTTTCTTTTCTGCTAGATGGAAAAAGGGTGGAGGTTTACGATTCAAAAATCAACCACCTGAGAAGTTTCCCTAGGATCATTGAGCCGGAACCTTTGGCGGGTTTGGATAAATATATGCTAAATGTGATCTTGAATTCATCAAAGGAAGAATCCATACCTACTACCTATTTAGAGTGGAAAGATGGAAGTGTGGATAAATTGGAAGCTGAATTTAGCTTTAGTTCCAATTCTTCAATAGTTAAGAAACTTTGGTTAAACGGAAGCCTTATTTGGGACATGCAAAGGGATGGAGAAAAGCCTATTTATACGCTTATCAAGGACTTCAAGGAATAGCAGTTGACAACATTCTCTTACGGGAGGGTTTTAAATTTATTTTGTATGCTGGCGAAGCCCAGTGTTCTAAGTCATTTTCTCAGCTGAGATAGAATTTTTCCAGTTTACCACTTTACCACCTTCCAACTTTTATCCCTTTCTTCGCACCATGGATTTCCAGTTTTTAATAGATGGATTTACGGAGGGGCTTCGTCAAATGACTTGGTTGGAGGCTTTTGCCGTGTTTTTAGGAATCGCCTCGGTGTTTTATTCCATGAAAGTGAATATACTGGTTTACCCAACCGGGATTATTTCTACACTAATCTATGTGTGGATTTGCTTTCAATATAAATTGTATGCGGATATGGGCATCAATGCCTATTATTTTGGCATGTCGGTTTATGGCTGGTATGTATGGACCCATCCTAAAGAAGGAGCCGCAGAAGTACCGGTCACATGGATGAAGGCTAAAGGCTGGCTTATAGCACTAGTGATTTTACTATTTTCTTATCTCCTCCTTTCCTACGTGCTGGTCAATTTCACAGATAGCGATGTGCCTTATTGGGATTCCTTTACTACAGCTTCTGCTTTTGTAGGTATGTGGCTGATGGCTAAGAAAAAGGTGGAAAACTGGATTTTTTGGATTATTACAGATTTTGTAGCTATTCCTCTTTACTTCTATAAAGGATTGATCTTGACCTCATTTCAATATCTTTTTTTCACTGTTTTGGCTATAATGGGATTAATTGCCTGGATCAAATCTGCTCGCACCTATGCCAAATCCTAAGCGAATATTGATTTTGGGACCAGAGTCCACTGGTAAAAGCACACTTGCTTCAGATCTTGCCAGTTATTTCGGAGAGCCTTGGGTTCCTGAATTTGCCAGGGAATACCTGGAGAAGCTGGATAGAGAATACCGCTATGAGGATATGGCCAAAATCGGTAAGGGTCAAATGGAGCTTGAAGATAAGCTGGCAAGGGAAGCGAATCGCTATCTTTTTTGTGATACAGATTTGAGAGTTATCCACATTTGGTCTGAGCATAGGTTTGGTAAAACAGATCCCTGGGTGATGGAGCAAATGAAGCGTAGAAGTTATGATTTGATCTTGCTGACCGATACAGATTTGCCTTGGGAGCCCGATCCTTTGCGTGAATATCCCGATTTGGAAATGCGGGATTACTTTCTGGACTTGTACAAAAAGCTAGCTGCCGAAAGTGGTTTTCCACATTATTTGATTTCTGGGGATCGAAATAAAAGACTGAAGGATTCCAAGAACCTAGTCAGCCAACTTTGAAGAAGATGTTCTATTAGGGTCTGAAAACTTACTTTTTCCCAAAAGAGAGATTTGCGGATTCTACTACCTTCATCATATCCGGATGGGCATTGTTATTCAGCACAATCACAGTTTTGTTTTCTTCTATGTATCGTACTATGATCGTTTTATATCCGGGATTGTCCCCTGTGTGCATCACTACCTTACCAAATGGGCTCTTCATTTTGATTTCCCAACCGAAACCATAATAACTCAAGACGCCATTGTTTAGCTTAAATGGAGTGAAGGCTTCTGAGAGCGTTTCTTTGGATACCAATTTCTCGGTATAGAGTGCCTGATCCCACTTTAAAAGATCCTCTGCATTGCTGCTTACCCTCCCAGGGCCTTTGCGGTTGCCCAGCCAAACGGTATAATCTGCAGCATGAAAAGTATTTGCATTGACGTAGTGCCCCTGATTATTTTTCAAATGCCCTGCGGCAAAATTGGGGACTTTTGCTTTTTCCGGTAACGATCGAATGGCTGTATTTTCCATACCCAACGGTTTGAAAATCCACTCTTCAGACAGTTTTACAAAATCTTTTCCGGTAGCTTTTTCCACTATACTGGCCAGAATCACATAGCCGGTGTTACTGTATTCGTATTTTTCTCCAGGTTCAAAAGATTTCAGAGGAGCGTATTTTCTCAGGTACTCAAGAATTTCGGGGTTACCGGCGACTTTACTTTTGTCCCAGTGCTCATCCATGACTTCCTGATAATCGGGAAGGCCGCTGGTGTGGGTAAGCAGGTGTCGGATGCTGATTCCTGGATAAGGAGTTTCCACATATTCTGAAGCTAAATCGTCAAAATCCAACAGACCTTTTTCCTTGCAGATCATGACCATCATAGCGGTAAACTGCTTGGACAGTGACGCTAATTCGAAAATATCTGTAGATTGAAGCGGGATTCCTTGTTCATAGCTCCTCATCCCCATAGCCTCCTCAAACTCAATTTTGCCTTGGTTGGCTACCAATACTACTCCAGAGAAATCCTTTCCTTGCGCCTTGACCATCGCTTTTTTGAGAATTCTCTGCTGCGCAAAAACCGACTGGGAAGCAATAAACAGATAGAGAAAAAGCAGTGTAATATAACTTTTCATGGCAACTCGGGATAAGCTAGAAATTTACAAAAGGTTATTGGCTTCTGCTAATGACATCTTCCAGCAATGAGATAAAGAGTTTGTGAAGTTTCAAAAATTAACAAAATGCTAGGTCCACCCAATCCTAGAGTGTTTTTTTGATAAAAATGGATATATGTTATGACGTATCAATTGGTTTTATATTCCTCAGAAAAGGTTGAGCTGTAGTTTTCCATTTCTGATACAAGGGTAGCCATATGTGATTACCTGAGGGCAGTTAATCAAAAATGCCACGACTTGCGTGGCATTTTTAATTGATAAAGCGTGTGTTGATTAATCCAACCCGCCCTTTCTAGTAGGCGATCTCATGGCTGGCCACTCGGTAGGTTCGCCGTTTCTTCCAGTAGGGATTCTCACTTCCCTAGATACCTGCTCATCTTCTTCACTGGCCAAATAAACCATGATAGCAGCCATGATCACGTTGTTTTGAACATCGTCAAAAACAATTTTATCATACGTATCCAGGTTGGTATGCCAGGTATAATTGAAATAGGACCAGTTAAGCGAGCCGAGTGAAAATGCGGGTACTCCGGCAGCCACAAAGGAAGCATAGTCGGAGCCACCACCGCCTGGATTTCCAGGGAAAGTGGTTTGTATATCTTTGGTTATTTCCCGTGGTACCTTATTCATCCATCTTCCTAGGTATTCGTAGCTGTGTATAAATCCCTGACCGGAGATATTGACTATGCGTCCAGTTCCATTATCCTGGTTGAATAACGCCTGGATTTTTGGCATCATCTCAGGGTGGTCTTCTACAAAAGCCCTGGAACCGTTAAGTCCCTGTTCTTCAGAGCCCCAGTGACCAACCAAGATTGTTCTTTTCGGGTTAGGATATACTTTTTTCAACACACGCATCACTTCCATCATCATAATGGTGCCTGTACCATTATCTGTCGCACCTGTACCGCCATCCCAGGAATCAAAGTGGGCCGAAAGTACCACGTACTCGTCTGGTTTTTCCGTCCCCTTGATTTCTGCAATGGTATTGAAAGTAGGTACCATCCCATTTTCTTTGGATTGTGCATTAAGGTTGATCTCTGGCTTGCTGCCATTCTCAGCCAATCTGAAAAGCAATCCATAATCTTCCAGGGAAAGATCCACAGTAGGCACTTTCTTGGTGAATGCCGAGAAAATTTTATTTGCTCCGAAACCTTGTGACCAATAAGAAGTAATTATTCCCAGAGCACCTGCATCTTCCAATGCCAGAGGTAATTCTCTTCTCCCTTTTCCTGTTTTCTGTAATCTTTCATTCCATGCATTGGTGGATGCGGTTCGTTCTTCTTTCATTTTTTCGAAAGATTCCTCAGTGGCAAACTCTTCCCAGTTATAGTCTGGGCGACCGGTTACCTGAGGAGCAGAGATCATCACATATTTTCCTTTTACTGATGGCAACCACGCAGAAAAGGCCGCTTCATCTGCCAGATCAGGCAAAATAACTACTTCACCCTGCGCTCCACCTGCAGGAGAAGCTGGACTCCAGGCTAGTTGCTGACCTGTAAGGGATTTGGTCCAGGGAGCCGCCATGTCAATATGGGTAATGCCTCTTTCCCATCCTCTCCACTCGCCCCATTGCTCGTTGCGGGCTTCTATACCCCAACCTTTGTATTTTTCTACAGCCCAATCATGCGCCTGCTGCATTTGAGGGGATCCGACCAATCTTGGCCCAATTCCGTCCATCAGTTCATGACCGATCTGCTTCAGTTGGGAGTTCTCAGTTTCTTCTTGGATGATTTTGTCGATGATTTCATCCTGTGCCTGTACTTGCGCCCCTAGAAATAGAGCCAAGCCAACACCTAGTAAGTATCTCTTATTCATATTTGGTTTATTTTTCCTCTAAAATTATTGTATGCACTTTTGAATTCCTCACCGTTTGTGGATTTGTGGCTCAGGTAGGAAAGAATACATTTTCTTTAGACTATAATCTTCTTATTGATGTTTGTTCAAGAAAGTAGGTTTGCCAAGTTTTTTTGGAAAAACTCAGCACTTTCCTTTACACTCTGCATTGGGTTAAGAGTGAAATTTCCCCCTTGTTCGATATAGTAGTATTCCATGCCGGCAAATTCGGCATCTGGAAGAATTTGGGAATAATCAATTGACCCGTTTCCCAACTCAGTGTAGTCCCTGCTTATTTTATCCATGTCTTTGATATGCCACATCACAAAGCGTCCGGGAGCTTTCTGAAAAAGTTCATGTGCTGTGCCTGGATAAGTATGAGCTACCCAGTAGAGATCTATCTGCAATTTTACATATTCAGGATCAGTATTCTCTAGTATAATGTCATAGCCGGTTTCACCATTATGATCAATAAATTCAAAATCATGATTGTGGTAAGCAAAACCTAGTCCTGCCTTTTGTACCCGTTCACCTATCAGATTCAATTTGTCCGTCAGGATCTTGAATTTTTCTATGGAGCGGTTTTCAGGGTCTAACCATGGCCAGGTAATGTATTTTTGCCCTAGCTTATGCGCTCCCTCAATACTCTGATCAGTATAGCGCAGAAGCTCCTCCGTAGAGCTGTTGAAAAACTTGATAAAATCGTAATGTCCACTGGTACTAAGCAGGGAATTGTCTTCTAGCACTTTTTTAAAGTCCGAAGCTGGCATACCATAAAACTGCTGCGAGGAACCATCATAACCGTAGGTTTCTGTATCCTGAAAGCCATAGCCCGCTATAGTTTGCAAAGTTTGTTTGGGATCCTCAGCCATAGCTGCTCTAATTGTGAAAAGTTGTAGCCCCATTTTGTATTTTGGGGCTTTTCGCGGTGCGAAACCCGATAATCCTAATCCAGTAGCAGTGATGGCAAGTCCAGTTTGCCTGATGAAATCCCGGCGATTTAACATATATACAATTGATAACAGTGATAAAATCCCGGCAGTTTTTTAATGGGATTTAGAATCTACTAAATATACAAATGAAATCGTGCCTACTTACAGTCAAGTGTATCCCGTAAACTTAATTATTTACAATAGATTATTTAAACTGACTTGAGACATACTAATGCTCTGCATATGAAG
>CBFGUY010000013.1:0-44746 GCA_965651895.1 uncultured Algoriphagus sp.
AGACATTAGACGTGAGACAAAGGATTCCAGATTCCAGATAACGTCAGAAAAAGTGCTTCAATTCTTAGAGTAGCATGTTACCTGACAGGGGGCTACTATATTTTGGTTAATGTCTCTTCTTGGTTCTTGTATCTAAAATCTAGCGTATAATATCAATAAAACCCAAATTAACATGATCAAAGAAGTTTATATCGTATCTGCAGTAAGAACCCCACTGGGAAGTTTCGGGGGGAAATTAGCCGGACTGACTGCGGTGGAGCTGGGGAGCATAGCCATCAAAGGAGCTCTTGAAAAAGCCGGAGTAAAGACTGAATCTGTCCAAGAAGTCTTCATGGGAAATGTAATTTCTGCCAACCTTGGACAAGCTCCTGCTAGGCAAGCATCTATAGGTGCTGGAATCGGACATAATGTCCCTTGTACTACTATAAATAAAGTGTGTGCATCGGGAATGAAGGCAGTGATGTTTGGCGCACAGTCCATCATGCTAGGTATAAATGACGTAGTGGTAGCGGGAGGAATGGAAAGCATGTCAAACGTGCCTTTCTATGTACCCAAAGCTAGATTTGGTTATAAATATGGGAATGCGGAATTCGTCGATGGTCTAGTGAAAGACGGGCTTTTTGAAGTGTATTATAAATTCCCGATGGGAAACTGTGCCGATAATACCGCAAGGGAGATGAATATTTCAAGAGAAGCACAGGATGCCTATGCTATTCAATCCTACCAGAGATCTGCTGATTCTTGGGCAAAAGGCTATTTCAAAGACGAAGTCGTTCCCGTGGAAATAAAGGGCAGAAAAGGCGAAACTATTGTTATAGACGAGGATGAGGAATACAAGAATGTGGTGTTTGACAAAATCCCTTCCCTCCGACCTGTTTTTGACAAGGAAGGGACTGTCACAGCTGCCAATGCATCCACTATGAATGATGGGGCTTCGGCGCTGGTTTTGGTAAGCAAAGAAAAAGCGGAAGAATTAGGATTAACCCCGCTTGCTAAGATCCGAGGTTTTGCCGATGCGGCAACTGATCCACTTTGGTTTACCACCGCTCCGGCATTGGCTATTCCAAAAGCCCTACAGCATGCCGGACTGAATGCGAAAGACGTTGATTTCTATGAAATCAACGAAGCCTTCTCCGCTGTGGCCCTGGCTAACCAGCAGGAGCTGAATCTTCATAATGACAAAGTAAATGTGTTTGGAGGGGCAGTCTCCCTAGGACATCCTCTGGGAGCCTCCGGCGCCAGGATTATCAGCACTTTAAATTCTGTACTGCGGCAGCAAAATGGCAAGATAGGCGTTGCGGGAATCTGTAATGGTGGAGGCGGGGCTTCAGCGATTGTAATTGAAAAAATGTAAATTTCACTCAATAATCAGTCTTTGTCCCAAGTTCCAGCCCAATTTCAAATTGATTGGCCAGAAGTTTAATATTACCTGTGAAGGCATAGTTAAACTCCCTTCCTTAGGACACCGCTTCTATTCTGATCAGTGTCAAGACTATATCTATCTGATTTAATTTATGTATTTAAAACACTTTCTCATTGCAATAATGTCCTGCCTGCTAGTTTCGGTTTGCTATAGTCAGGACACCATTCGCACCTATTATGATGAGGAAGAGACACTCGTGAAGGAGGTTTATTTTCTTCTGAATGGTAAAGCCAATGGTGAAGTAAGAAGATTTGATGAAGAAGGAAACCTGGTCCAGATAGGCCATCTCAAAGATGATATGAAAAATGGGATTTTTGTTGATCTGGATCCTGAAACAGGGGACACCCTGAGAATAATCCCATTTATCAACAATATCCGCTCTGGAGAGTCCAAGAGTTATTATCCTGGGGGAAAGCTGAAACAAATTTCGACCTATATAGCTAATCAATTGGAGGGTGAAGTAGTGTCCTATTATGAATCCGGCCAGGTCAGGGATAAAACAAACTTCAAAAACAATAAGCCTGATGGATTAAGCGAAACTTTCTACGAATCGGGAAAGCAAGCGTCCAAAGTGAATTATTCGGAAGGTCGGTACGATGGACTTTTCGAAGAATTTGCAGAAAGCGGGCAAATTTTAGTTTCCGCTATTTATTCAGACGGGGAGCTTGATGGCAAAGAAACCCAATATTATGAAGATGGACATGTACTTTCCATGATCTACTTCTCAAGAGGGCTTTTGGATGGTACTTATGAGCTAAATTATCCCGATGGATCGCCGAAGCGAAGAGGAAACTACAAAAAAGGCTATGAGGATGGTGAACTACTATCGTATCATCCCAATGGAGCCGTATTGGAGAGGGCATTTTTCAAGAAAGGAGTCCCCGTCCAGACCTTTGAGAGATTCTACCCTTCCGGCAAGATCCAGCAAAGAACCAGCTATGATAAAGCAGGAAATAAAGTATTAGAAATCCATTATTTTGAAAACGCACAGATCTATTCCTCGATCAATTACATCAGCAATGAGCCGGAAGGCGAAGTAAGAATTTACAGAGAAGATGGAAGCTTATCGGAAATCAGACGATTTGAACAAGGCAAACTGCAGGGTAAACGGGAATTTTTTGATGAAAATGAAAAGCCGCTCAAAACCGAGTTTTACGAAAATGGCAACAAAATCGATAAATAATACGGTGCTGGAGTAAAGAAAGGAAAAGCTTTTCTATTTTTGCCCAAACGAAAACAGCATGAGTAACGCAATCAAAGAAACCAATTTTCAGTTCCCAGGTCAACTGGGATTTTACAAAGGCAAAGTGCGTGATGTCTATATGTTTGACAAAGAATTGGTTGTGGTAGCATCTGATAGAATCTCCGCATTTGATGTAGTTCTACCGAGGGCAATCCCCTACAAGGGTCAGGTGTTGAACCAGATTGCGGCGAAGTTTCTTTCGGCCACTGCTGATATCGTTCCCAATTGGGTCACATCTACGCCAGATCCAAACGTAACTATAGGGACACGGTGCGAACCATTCAAAGTAGAAATGGTGATCCGTGGATATATGTCGGGTCATGCTGCCAGGGAATACAAAGCTGGGAAACGAATCCTGTGCGGAGTGGAAATGCCAGATGGTTTGCGTGAAAACGATCCATTCCCAGAACCGATCATCACTCCTACTACTAAAGCCGACGAAGGACATGACGAGGATATTTCTAGAGAAGAAATACTGAATCAGGGAATTGTAAGTGAAGCTGATTATCTACAACTGGAGAAATACACCAGGGCATTGTTCCAAAGAGGCCAGGAAATGGCCAACGAAATGGGGTTAATCCTTGTGGACACTAAATATGAGTTTGGGAAGTTCGGAGATAAGATTTTGTTGATTGACGAAATCCATACCCCGGATTCTTCCCGGTACTTCTATGCGGATGGGTATGAGGAAAATCAGGAAAAGGGTATAGCCCAAAAGCAACTTAGCAAGGAATTCGTGAGACAGTGGCTGATAGCCAATGGATTTCAGGGCAAGGACGGACAATCTGTGCCGGAAATGACTGATGAAATTGTAGAAAGCATCTCTGATCGCTATATTGAGCTGTTCGAAAAAATAACCGGGGAAAAATTCCAAAAAGCAAATACAACGGAAATTGAGTCGAGAATAGAAAAGGCTATCCTTGCACATTTAGGCTAAAAGATCAACTTAACTATAGTATGAAATAGAGCAGGATTAAAAGAGTCAGACACTAAGACGAAAAAATGAATGCAAGTTTACAAGTGACCAATAAAAACATATATACATGAAATCGAGCCTATCGAAAACGACACACAGCGGGGTGATTATTCACCATGCGACCTGTCTGCCGCAGGCAGGGATTCCATGTGACCGATAAAAACAAAATATAAATACATGAAATACTCAATAGATAAAAAAGAGCAGTATGTAATCTTCACTCCGCAGGAGGAAAAACTGGACTCATTGCTTGCTCCGGTATTGAAATCTGAATTATTGACCATCCATGCTGAAGGTTTCGAAAACCTTGTCCTGGACATGAGCGAAGTGAAGTACGTAGATTCTTCCGGACTTAGCGCCTTGCTGGTTGGAGATAGAGAATTCGGTAAAAATGGCGGTATTTTCATCATTTCGGGGGTTCAGGATCACGTCATGAAACTGCTGAAAATCTCCATGCTTGACAAAAAACTGAATTTGGTTAGCTCCCTTGAGGAAGCCAGTGAAGCTATCTTCATGCATGCGATTGAAAATGGGGAGGAAGAAGAGGGGGAGGAAGGTTGATACCGGACTTTGAAATCACCATATTAGGAAACACGTCTTCCATTCCCATACATGGAAGGCACCATACTGCCCAAGTCGTAAGATTTGGGCAGGATTTTTTACTGCTCGACTGTGGAGAAGCCATGCAACTGCAAGCCCGTGCATACAAGGTCAAAATCTCCAAGATCAATACTATTTTCATATCCCACCTACATGGGGATCACTACTACGGATTGATTGGGTTGCTTTCGAGTTACAGTTTAGGAAAGCGAACTACCCCCCTGACCATTTTTGGGCCAAAGGGTCTGGATGAGATTATTACAACTAATTTCAGGTATAGCAATACGAAATTGCCCTATCCCTTGGAATTTGTAGAGACAGATAACAAAGGCATGAACCTACTGCTACAGACTCCCAGGTACGATGTGTTCAGCTTTCCACTAAAGCATAGACTTCCCACAACGGGTTTTTTGATCAAGGAAAAACATGGTTTGAGAAGTATGATTAAAGAAAAACTTCAGGAAAACAAAGTTCCCTTGGAGGCGATTCAATCACTAAGACAAGGCAACGATTACACAGACGAAAACGGAAAATTGTACAAAGTAAAGGCTTACACACATCCTTTGCCCCCACTCCGCTCCTATGCCTACTGCTCTGACACCATTTACAATCCAGAACTCAAGCAATACATACAGCATGCTGATCTTCTCTATCACGAATCCACATTTATGGAAGACAATGTAGAGAGAGCGGCAACTACCTATCATAGTACTGCCAGGCAGGCCGCAGAAATCGCCAAGTTGAGTAAAGTAAAAAAACTACTTTTAGGACATTTTTCTTCGCGATATACAGAACTCAATCCTCTGTTACAGGAAGCTAAAAGTGTATTCCCTAATAGCATTTTAAGTGAAGAAGGCCAGACTTATGTACTATGAACAAACACCAAAATTCCCGTAAGACTAATTTATTTATGGTCTTGGGCGGCATATTCCTCACCAATGCCTTGTTAGCTGAGATCATCGGTGTGAAAATTTTTTCAGCGGAAAAGACTCTTGGCTTTGACCCAGTCAACTGGACTTTCTTTGGTGAATATATACTGGACTTCAACCTCACAGCCGGCGCCGTGATCTGGCCAGTAGTCTTCATTACCACTGATATTATCAATGAGTACTTTGGCAAAAAAGGAGTGAAGAAAATCTCATTCCTCACTGCAGGATTGATTGCCTATTCTTTTGTGGTGATCAGCGTAGTCACAATTTTGACGCCGGCTGATTTCTGGCTGAATGTGAACGCCACTACGCCCACAGGAGAAAGTTTTGATATCAGTTATGCATTCAATACGATTTTCCGCCAAGGTTTGGGAATCATCATCGGGTCTCTCACGGCATTCCTACTTGGACAATTGATCGACGTATATGTGTTTCAAAAGCTGAGAGCTATTACCGGAGAAAGCAAAATCTGGCTTAGAGCTACAGGCTCTACCTTGGTAAGCCAGTTTATTGATTCTTTCGTGGTCTTGGGGATCGCTTTTTATGTTTTCGGAAACTGGAGCTTGAACCAGATCATCGCAGTCGGCATCATGAATTACCTTTATAAGATGGTAGTCGCTATTGTGCTCACCCCGCTTCTCTACCTTGGACATGGCATCATTGACCGTTACCTAGGCAAGGAACTCGCCGGGAAAATGATGGAGGAAGCGAGTGAGGACAGGTCTTTTTTGTAAAATAAAATTGGAAGATTGAAGTATTGGAAGATTGGAAAATTAACTATATCAAGAAATTGGCTAATTATTTAAATATCTTTGGTTAATGAAAACTTTGCGGCTAGATATATCAATAACTGATCTGAAGAAATCACTTAGAAGTCTTTCCAACGAGGACAAAAAGGAACTCTATTTTTTCTTAGAAAATGAGCTTACCAGTGATAAAGTTGAAGAACCTTCTGTGATACATTACGCATCGGAAAAATCTCTAGCCAAAGATTGGCCATCAAAGGAAGA
This sequence comes from uncultured Algoriphagus sp., assembly GCA_965651895.1. GTDB lineage: Bacteria > Bacteroidota > Bacteroidia > Cytophagales > Cyclobacteriaceae > Algoriphagus. The sequence goes on from CBFGUY010000013.1 coordinate 6,182, forward strand.
GGATGAGCAATAGAAGGATTGGTAAAAGATGATATCCTTGTAGTTTCTTTTCCCTTTTCAGATTTGAGCGTCTCTAAAAGAACGAATCATACTTTATAGAACCGGATGTATTGATTCTTTATTTCATGCCGGAGTTGTAGAGAAAATAATTGAGCTCATATCTTAAACCTCAATATAATCCTCGGGAAACCTACCTTCTAATCTCTCCAACCGAATATTTTTCTCCCAAAACCACCAATTTTTAACGATTGTTCTAAAAACTTGTAAGACCAGTTTGGTATTATAAATTATTAATCATACTTTTGTGCCGTCAATAAGACATAGAACAATTTTTCGTGCCGTGAATTCCTTACTGTCGCTTGTCGGGATATTTACTAGGACCGAATGGCAGGGAAATTAAGGAAACATCATGGATCAAACACTCAAGTTCTCAGACTTGGGAATTTCTGCGGAAATTCTTAAGTCAGTGGAAGAGATGGGCTATACCCAACCTTCCCCAATTCAAACGCAATCAATCCCTTTTATCCTACAAGGAAGAGATGTCATAGGACAGGCTCAGACCGGTACAGGTAAAACAGCGGCTTTTGCTATTCCAATCATCGACCTAGTCGATTCGGATTTCAACAAGCCCCAAGCAATCATCCTTTGCCCTACCCGTGAACTTGCCGTTCAGGTAGAAGGAGAAATCCAAAAACTTGCCAAATATCACAGAAAAATCAATTCTGTGGCAATCTACGGTGGTGAGTCCATCGACCGTCAAATCAGAGTGCTTCGCAAAGGCGTTCAGATCGTAGTAGGTACCCCAGGCCGTGTACAAGATCACATCAACCGTGGCACATTGAAGCTTGATTCAGTAGGCATTCTGGTTCTGGATGAAGCTGATGAGATGCTGGACATGGGCTTCAGGGATGATATCGAAGCTATCCTTCAGGAGATGCCGGAAGAAAGACAGACAGTTTTCTTCTCAGCGACTATGGCCAAGCCAATCATGGACTTGACCAGAAAATATCAGACTAATCCTGAGATTGTAAAAATCGACAGGAAGGAATTGACTGTATCAAACATCGAACAAACGTATTACGAAGTCAAAAATCCATTAAAACTGGAATTGATGGCCCGTTTGATGAATGTTCATAACATTACTCTAAGTGTGGTTTTCTGTAACACAAAGAGAATGGTGGATGAAGTCACGGAAGGCTTGGTAGCAAGAGGAATCGCCGCAGATGCACTTCACGGCGATCTTTCCCAAGCTCAGCGGGACAAAGTAATGGGCAAATTCCGAAAAGGACACTGCAAAGTACTAGTGGCAACGGACGTAGCTGCCAGAGGTATTGACGTGGACAATGTGGAAGCTGTGTTCAACTATGACCTTCCGCTAGACGAAGAATATTACGTACACCGAATCGGTCGTACAGGCCGGGCAGGTAGAAACGGTAAAGCAATCAACTTTGTGACTGGAAGAAGAGACAGCTTCAAGATGAGGGATTTGGAAAGATACACCAAAGCCACCATCACCAAGATGTCCCCTCCTTCTGCTGCAGAATTGATTGAACTGAAAAAAGCTCAGTTCATCCAAAAAGTAACAGAGCAAGTTCAAAAAGAAGAAGACAACCAAATCTTCGAAGCAACCATCGGTCAGATGCTAGCAGAAGGTCTTACGCTGGATCAAGTAGCAGTAGGTCTAATCAAAATCGTAATGGGCGACTCAGTGAAAGAAATGAGCGAGCAGAACTTTAGCATTGATACCTACGGTGGAGACAGAAGAAGAGAAGGTGGCCGTGATGGCGGAAGATTCGAAAGAGGCGGACGAGGCGATAGAGGCGGAAGAAATGAAAGAGGTGGTGAAAGAAGAAGGGAATTCGGAAACCGTGAAGGCGGATCTAGAGATGGTGGTAAAAGACCAGAAAGAGCCCGTGAAGCCAATATGACCCGATTGTTCTTGAATCTTGGTAAGAAAGACAGAATCCGTCCAAATGATATCGTAGGTGCGATTGCAGGTGAGACCGGAGTTCCGGGACGCAGCATCGGAGGTATCGATATCTATGACAACTTCTCTTTTGTGGATGTACCTTCCAAAGATGCAGATCAGGTAATCAACGGAATGAAAAACAACACCATCAAAGGCAAAAGTGTCAGCATGGAAGTTTCAAAAGGATAAATAGAAGCATTCCTTCTACTAAAGCACATTTCTTCACGGAAATGTGCTTTTTTTGTGTCATAGTTAATTGTATATGCAGCTTTTTTTCCAAGAAAACATCACCCCTCCCCTAATCACACTGGAAGCAGATGAATCCAAGCATCTCTGTAGAGTACTTCGCAAAAAACAGGGTGATCAGGTATTTGTAACCAATGGCCAAGGCGTATTGTATGAATGTGTGATCCTTGACGCAAATCCAAAAAAAACCAGCCTTAAAGTACTTGATTCCAGGAAAGTAGAAGAAGATGCTTTCCACATTTATTTAGCCATAGCACCTACCAAAAGCCCAGACCGCATGGAATGGATGGTAGAGAAAATAACTGAAATAGGTTTTCATGAGCTCACCCTTCTGGAGACAATGAACTCAGAGAGAAGCTATCTAAAAACAGAGAGGCTGGAGAAAAAAGTAATTTCTGCCTGCAAGCAAAGTTTGAAATACCGAATACCTGCCCTTCACCCTATCTCAAAGCTGGATGAAATTCTAGAATCAGATAAATTTGGGGATTATCAGAAGTTTATCGCTTATGTAGATGAACATCATGACCATCATCTATTTGACTTAGCTGAGCCAAACGGGAAGTACCTCGTTTTGATTGGACCTGAAGGGGATTTTGATCCTACAGAAATCCGGAAGGCACTGGATTCCGGTTTTAAAGCAATCTCACTGGGCAAGGCAAGATTACGTACTGAAACGGCAGGATTGGCCGCAGTACAGATGCTTCAGACACTAAACCGATAGAAAAATCGTTTTTTTCTTGAGTAGTTCAAGTTCTTATTGAAGAAACTATTGCATTTTCATTAATTTAGAGTCAAAGATCATTTTTACCGTGCCGTACAAAGAGCGAGAAATAGAGAAAAAATATCATTCCATAGGTGAAGTGGCGCAAATGTTTAAAGTTGCGCCCTCACTCATCAGGTATTGGGAAGGGGAATTTGATATCATCCGCCCAAAGAAAGACAGAAAAGGAAACCGAAGATATACCAAGGTAGATATACAGAAGATAAAATACATCTATCATCTGGTGAAAGAAAAAGGATATACGCTTCAAGGTGCCCAAGAAGTGATCAAAGCTGGTAAAGAGCACGGATTTGATAAAGTGCAGGCCGTACAAAGACTCCAGGAAATCAAGGACTTTTTAATCAATATCCGGGACGAATTCCATGCAAAGTCAGGATCATGAAGAGTTACGATATTACCTTGCATTAGCACTGGCTCCGAAGGTAGGATCTGGAGTATTCAAAGCCATAATCGCCTATTCGGGTTCTGCTAAGCAATTTTTCAAACTCCCTAAGGGCAAAGTAGCCAAAACTCCAAAAGTAGGCACCAAGTTGCTAGAACTTCGTAACCAAGAAGAGCAGTTACTTCGAAAGGCAGACGAGTTGATCAAAGAAAGCACCAAAAAAAACTTTCATATACTCACCCCTTTACACGCGGACTTTCCCAAGCGGTTCAAACTCCAGGAAGACAGTCCCGTGGTTCTATTTGCCCAAGGCAAGACTGATTTAAATTTTGAGCGTACCGTGGGCATAGTGGGTACCCGAAGTGCTACACCTTATGGTAAATCCGCCACCCGGAAGATCATAGAAGATCTGACGATCTACCAACCTGCCATCATATCCGGCCTAGCCTATGGAATAGATATAGAGGCACACAGAGCGGCTTTAACTTTCGACTTACCAACCATAGCCGTAATGGGATCTCCGATTGACCGCATATACCCGGCAGTTCACAGAAAAACTGCTGAATCCATCATGGAAACCGGGGCTTTGATCAGTGAATACTCCCCCGGAAGCATGATGGTTCCAGGTAATTTCCCTGCTAGAAACCGGATCATTGCGAGTCTGTCCGATGCCCTAATAGTAGTGGAAGCAGCTGAAAAGGGAGGCGCATTGATCACTGCTGAGATAGCCTATAGCTACGACAAGGAAATTTTTGCAGTACCGGGAAATCTACAATCGCAATACAGTGAAGGCTGCAACCTGCTTATCAAAAAGATGAAAGCCAATATCTATACGAGCCCAAATGATGTAGCAGAAGCGCTCTTCTGGAGTAAGCCTGGAGAAGTGAAACCCCAGAAAAAACCGCTAAATTTTGCCGATCGGGATGATGAGGAGCGTAGGATTTTGGAGCTAATGCAGGAAAAAGGAGATGTGGAAATTGATTTTCTAAGTATATCTACCGAAATCCCTCTGGGTCTTCTTTCATCCAAACTTCTTGCCCTGGAATTTGAGGGAATTGTAAAATCCCTGCCCGGCAAGAAATATAGGATACTTTATTAAGTCTAATCGTACTGCACTGTAACTAAGGATCGCCTTATCTGAAGATCATTCTATTGGTTGAAAACAAATTTGGCCAACTTCAATGCTTCAGCAAGTTCTGTTTTATTCAGGTTAAGGTCATAGCCATTTGATTCCAGACATTCAATCATAGCTTCTGTGGCAATATTACCTACCAATTCATCTTCTGCCATTGGGCAACCTCCATAGCCAGCTAAAGCTCCATCAAAGCGTCGGCAACCCGCCTCAACACCTGCATTTATCTTTTCGGCGATACTATCCGCTCTGCTATGAAGATGTGCTCCAAACTCAATATGGGGAAATTCTGATATCTGGGTTTTCAAGAGTGTTTTGATAGCATCAGGAGAAGCCAGTCCTACCGTATCGGACAAAGAGATGATTTTTACTCCCAGCTGATCCAGTTTTTCCACCAATCCGGCAATGACTTCTGCGGAGTAGGGATCTCCATAGGGATTGCCAAAGCCCATACTTAAATAGGTGACTAATGTTTTCCCTTTCACTTCACATAGATTCTGGATTTCCTCTACTATACCTAGCGCTTTTTCTATGCTTGCATTTGTATTTCTATGCTGAAAAGTCTCAGATGCGGATAGAGGAAACCCCAGGTAATCAATTTGCGGAAAGAGCAAAGCATCGCTTGCTCCCCTTACGTTTGCCACTATTGCCAGCAGTTTACTTTTGGAATGGTGTAAATCGAGTAATTCCAGTACCTCTGCAGTATCTCTCAGCTGCGGAATTGCCTTTGGGCTAACAAAACTCCCAAAATCAACTGTGTCAAAGCCAACTTCCAAGAGCTGATTGATATAGGCGGCTTTTATAGCAGTATCTATGAATACGGGCATACCTTGCATGGCATCCCGCGGACATTCTATCAATTTAATCATGGTTCAAGTTACCAAAGATCAGTTAGACCAGAATAGATATTTATAAAGAAGTAGAAAAGGAAGGTTTAAAATCACAGCTTATTTTATGGATTAAGAAAGGCAATCCAGCATTAAACCTCAAACCTCTCAGCCCTCCCTATCATTGTCTTTCTAATCTGTTTCTACATCATCTCTGCACTCACACGGAGCAATAAGAGAATTTTCCAAAATGCACTATAAATGGAAAAATTGGGTAAAAATTCTCATAAAATGGGGAAAGTCAATCAGTACTGCTATTTCATGAAATTTCTTGAAATCATGCTTTATGCCCTCTTTAAGCAGATTTCAGCTATAAACAACGAAATAACGTAAGGTTGGAAACAGTATTGCACCATATACAATTAAACTAAGCAACACCATCCTTAATCGTTAAAACAAAACCAATTTAAAAATGAAAACTAAAGCAACGTTAATTATCGGAGCAGCAGTTGTAGCGATGTATTCGTGTGATACTAAAAACTATACTGAAGAAGATCGTATTCAAGTCACAGAGAGACTAGAAAGTTTCGTTGACAGTGTCGAAAGTGCGGTAAAAGTAGTTCCTGTCCATAACTGGAGTGTGATAGAAGAACGTTACGATAGTTTAGACTCCAGGGCAGAAAAAGTGTACAATGATCTGAAGGTAGAGGATGACAATTTGGAAAGAATAGAAGAGCGCTACGAAACAGCCATTAAAAACGCAAAAGCAGAGTCCGAGAATTTTGAGAGAACTGCTGAAATGCACATGAACAATGTAGAATCATGGTGGGAAAAGACCACTGCGGACGTGGAAAAAGGCACCCAAAATACAGCTGAGGATATAGAAACTGCCACCAGAGAAAGCTTAGATTGGTTAGAGAAAAACTTTGACAAACTGGGCGATGAGACTAAAAAGAAATATGAGGAAATCTCCAGAGAGTTAAACAAAGATTAAAAAACCACCAATCAGCAAAGAAGGTCGCGATCGCGACCTTCTTTTTTATAATTTCATACAGCACAAATGCGGCACAAAGAGTCCATCTTGAAGATATGGTATTTAATATCCTAGAAGATTTCCTTAGCTATTTTATAGGTTGTATCTGCTTTACTCATGGTGTAGAAATGCAGGGAAGGTACGTTTTTACGGACTAGTTCCTTACATTGTTCTATAGCCCATTTTATTCCTACTTCTTTGACTTCGGCATTATTCTTACACTTTTCCAACTCATCCATCAGCGGATCAGGCAAATCCAAAAAGAAAGTTCTTGGAAGCATGGTGATCTGATTTAAGGTCGTAATGGGCTTTATCCCCGGAATAATAGGAGCAGTAATACCAGCGGCACGGACATCATCCACAAACTGGAAGTATTTTTCATTATCAAAAAACATTTGAGTTACGATGTATTCGGCTCCCTTATCGATTTTTTCTTTCAGATATTTCAGATCAAACCTCAAAGAAGGTGCTTCAAAATGCTTCTCTGGGTAGCCTGCCACGCCTACACAAAAATCTGTTTGGAATCCAATTTCAGTTTCTTCATGTAGGTATCTTCCTTCGTTCATCCTGATGATCTGCTCCACCAGCTGGCTGGCATAGCCATGTCCATCGGCTTCGGGAATAAACCTTCCCTCAGTTTTCGGTGCATCTCCCCTGAGTGCAAGTACATTCTCTACCCCGATGAAGTTTAAGTCAATCAGCGCATTTTCAGTCTCTTCTTTGGTAAATCCTCCACAGAGGATATGCGGGACAGCATCTACCTGAAATCGATTCATAATAGCAGCGCAGATCCCCACAGTGCCTGGGCGCTTTTTAGTACTGATTTTTTCCAATAATCCATTGGGATGCTTCTTATAGATATATTCTTCTCTATGGTAGGTTACATCTACAAATGGAGGCTTGAAATCCATCAATGGAGCAATACCTTCCAGCAATTGATTGAGACTTTGGCCTTTTAGAGGAGGTAAAATTTCAAAGGAAAACAGCGTGCTTTTGGCGTTTCCTAAGTGTTCGGTTATTTTCATGAAACAGGTTCTATACTAAGGTTAAATTAGGTTGATACGCGAGGTTTGGAGAGAGCAGTCGCTCAGCATCACGTAGAGAAATCCCCTTGCGGACTGCATAGCTGGCGACCTGGTCCTGCCCTATTTTGCCAAGCCCAAAATATTTGCTTTCAGGATGGCCAAAGAAATAGCCGGACACGGAGGACGTAGGATACATAGCAAAGCTGGAAGTAAGTTCTATTCCCACTTGGTTTTCCATATCCAGAAGCTGGGAAATAGTTATTTTTTCGGAATGCTCAGGACAGGCAGGATACCCGGGAGCTGGTCTGATACCAGGGTACTCTTCCCGTATCAGGGAATCATTTTCAAGATTTTCGTCCTTCGAATAGCCCCAATATTCTTTCCTTACGAGTTCATGAATATACTCCGCAGCTGCCTCAGCAAGTCTATCAGCTATTGACTTGAACATAATGTCGTTGTAGTCATCCCCAGCTTTTTGGAATTCGGCGAGCTTTTTCTCCATTCCTATCCCTGAAGTCACGGCAAAACATCCCAAGAAATCCTGCTGGTCTGGGTGTAGGTAATCTGCAAGGGAGCGATTGGGCACCCCTTTTCCTTTTTTGCCTTGCTGGCGCAAAAAGTGGAAGGAAGCAGTAGGCTTTCCTTCACTATCCAAAACCGTAACATCATCATCAGCTCTCTGTACAGGATAAAGACCAAATACAGCATTGGCAGAAAGCCACTTCTCAGCTATTGCCTTATCCAGCATTTCGTTCGCTTCATCATACACTTTCTTGGCTTCTGACCCTACTACCGGATCAGAGAAAATTTTTGGAAACTTGCCGCTAAGCATCCATGTACTGAAGAATGGAGTCCAATCAATGTACTTTCGGATAATGTTCAAATCCAGATCTTTAAGTACAGTTCTTCCAAGTTTAGCAGGAACAACGGGCTGATAGCCTGACCAATCAATCATTACCGGATTTGCTTTAGCCTCCGCATAGGACACGAGTTGCTTTAAGGATTGCTTGGCTTCATGCTCTACGCGAAGCTGTCTGTATATTTCTTTGTATTTAAGACGGTAAGCCTCTTTAGTCTCTTCGGAAATAGCTTCCCCGGCGATAGGAACAGACTTACTGGCATCCATTACGTGAATCACTGTCCCACTATATACCGGATCTATCTTCACTGCAGTGTGAATTCTGGAAGTGGTCGCCCCCCCTATCAGCAATGGGATTTTGATCCCCTGCCGCTCCATCTCCGAAGCCACATTCACCATTTCATCTAGAGAAGGGGTAATCAATCCACTAAGGCCGATGATGTCAACTTTATTTTTGACTGCCTCGTCTATAATCTTCTGAGCATCGACCATCACTCCCAGGTCTATGATCTGATAGCTGTTACAAGCTAGCACCACCCCTACGATATTCTTGCCTATATCATGCACATCCCCTTTGACTGTAGCCAAGAGGATTTTCTTTAGAGAAGACTCTTCTTGCCCCTCTTCAGGCAAAGGCATAAAGGGCTCTAGATAGGCTACTGCCTTTTTCATCACACGGGCAGATTTTACCACCTGGGGCAGAAACATCTTCCCCTCTCCAAACAGATCCCCTACCACGTTCATTCCATCCATCAAAGGGCCTTCTATGACTTTCAGAGGGTTTTTCAGCAGGATCCTGGCTTCTTCGGTATCTTCAACTATAAAATCCAAAATCCCCTTCACCAATGCATGCTCCATGCGCTTAGCTACCGGATCCGATCTCCAGGCTTCATTTACGATTTCTTTTTTATCGGCAGACTTGACTGTTTCTGCAAAATCAAGCATGCGCTCTGTCGCATCTTCTCTCCTATCAAAAAGCACATCCTCCACACGCTCAAGAAGGTCTTTAGGAATATCGTCATAGATTTCCAACATAGTCGGGTTCACTATGCCCATATCCATCCCACTCTTGATGGCATGATACAAGAAGGCAGCATGCATAGCTTCCCTCACAGGATTATTTCCTCTGAACGAAAAACTCACATTGCTGACTCCACCACTGACTTTTGCTCCCGGGAGATTTTCTTTTATCCATCTGGTCGCATTGAAAAAATCCAGCGCATTTTTACGATGTTCGTCCATTCCTGTAGCTACAGGAAAGATATTGGGATCGAAAATGATATCCTGAGGATTGAACTTCACCTGGTCAACCAGTATCCTGTAACTTCGCTCGCAGATTTCAATCCTTCTTTCATAGGTATCTGCTTGTCCATCTTCATCGAAGGCCATTACTACCACTGCGGCTCCGAATTTCTTGATGGTTTTAGCCTGCTGTATATATTCCTCTTCCCCGTTTTTCAAAGAGATGGAATTCACGATACCTTTCCCCTGCACGCACTTCAATCCAGCAACGATAATCTTCCATTTGGAACTATCGATCATGATAGGGATTCTGGAGATCTCCGGTTCGGATGCAATCAGATTCAGGAACTTGACCATTGCGAATTCCCCATCAAGCATCCCTTCATCCATGCAGACATCGAGTATCTGGGCACCTCCACGTACCTGATCCAAGGCCACTTCCAAGGCCTCGTCATAGTTACCGTTCAATATCAGGCGTGCGAACTTTTTAGAACCGGTAATATTGGTCCGTTCACCTACATTGACAAAATTAAGTTCGGGGGTAAAAACCAAAGGCTCTAAGCCTGAGAGTTTCAAGTAATTGTTTTTAGCCATCTTCTCAGTCCAACGTTTCTTCTAATTCTTCTTGATTTAATTTTCTAGGCTGATAATTGGATGCCATTCCAGCCAAAGCTGAGATATGCTCCGGAGTGGTTCCACAACATCCACCAATGATGTTCAGCATTCCCTCTTTTAAAAAATCTCTAACCTGATCAGCCATTTCACCCGCATCCTGGTCATATTGACCAAACTCATTTGGAAGGCCTGCATTGGGATAAGCACTCACATAAAATGGAGCCTTCTGCGCGAGCACTTTCAAATACGGCCGTAATTCCTTTGCACCCAATGCGCAATTCAACCCCACTGAAAGCAAAGGAACATGCGAGATAGAGATCAAAAAAGCCTCTGTAGTCTGTCCAGATAATGTACGTCCAGATGCATCAGTGATAGTTCCTGATATCATTATAGGGATTCCTCCATCATGTGGCTCCAAGGGAATATCTCTTTCCTCATAAACTTCTTGAATTGCATACAAAGCTGCTTTAGCATTCAAGGTATCAAAGATGGTCTCAACTAAAATTATATCCGCACCTCCATCCAATAATCCCCGGACTTGCTCAGCATAGGCCTCTGCCAGCTGGTCAAAGGTAATCGCACGATATCCAGGGTCGTTGACATCTGGGGAAAGTGAGGCAGTTCTGTTTGTAGGGCCTATTGCCCCTGCTACAAAGCGGGGCTTTTCAGGATTTTTCTCCGTGAAGATTTCCGCTACTTCCCTGGCAAGTTTAGCTGACTCATAATTGATCATATAAGCCAGATGCGAAAGATCGTAATCCGCCTGGGCAATCGTAGTGGCAGAGAAGGTATTGGTCTCTATAATATCCGCTCCAGCCTGAAAATACTCGGCATGGATATCCTTGATAATGTCCGGCCTGCTCAATGAAAGCAGGTCGTTATTTCCTTTTAATGACTTGGGATGACTGGCTAAATCCGGGGTGCGAAAATCTTCTTCCGTCAAGGTATATCTCTGAATCATGGTTCCCATAGCTCCATCGAGAATCAAGATTCGTTGAGAAAGTTGTTGAAGTAAGGATTCCGTTCTGTTTTGCATACTGTTTTTTTGTTAATCAAAAAGCTTGTCGAGCAAAACACGGAGAAAAGTACAAAGTACTAGTCCGCTCATCTGTTTCCGATAAATCGGAATGGGAGTTAGCACCTTGGCTACAGGTTGCTAAGACGTCGCAGGGCCCTTCCCTCAGTCTTTCTCGATAAGCAACCCAAAGGTAATATCATTTTGACAATAAAACAGGAGAATCGATTAAAAGGATACCGTAAAAAAAACGCGGCATTGCTCAAAACATATATTTATGGCCTTACTCCTATCCCAAAGCTCAGATATGACCCTGCCATATAGCTCGCCATGCTGTAGTCTGCAAGTTTATAATTAGCAAGGGGAATTTCATACCCTGCCGAAGCGGTTAATACCATGTCAAAAAGTTTTCTTTTGGTCATGGGAATCCCATATTCAATGAATACTTCAGGCTTAAGCATTAACCCACTGTTTTTTAGATAGCCATCAAATTCTCTTTGCTCAAAAAGTTCAGGGAAATCAGGTTTTGATACCTGAAGATACGTATAGCGAATATTCCCATACCCCAGCCCACCTAAAGCTCCCACACCCAAATTCCTGAATTGCAAAAGATTATACCCCATATTAGCATATACTCTAAGGCTATTCAAACTATGAGTATGATCAGCGTTTGCCTTTCCGCTCATAGCCAGATTATACAGTTCTGCCCCATAGAGAACTCGCTCGGTATTGCCTAAAATCCGTAAGCCCAAATTGGAAGGCATTCCTGTTAGTGGGTTGATACCTGCCTCTTTCAGTTTTTCATTAAAACCCTTTGGGCTGGTAAAATGTATGCCTCTGAACATCGATATCCCTATACTGGCATCTTTGTAGAAAAAATTCCTGTCAGGTAGTGAGATTCCTGCTCCCACCCGTATGAATGCCCCACTTTGTGCGTTGTCGAAAGAAATCCCGTTCATATTCCATTTTCCTTCCAAAGGACTAAACGAATAGCCCATTTTGGTAATGAGCTGTATTGCCTCTCTTCTGCCGGGCAGGTCAAAATCATAACTTAGCTGAAAGCCGATTTCCGTAAGAAAATTACCATAATTGGAGGTTCCTTTTTGAATATCCTTTTCCCTGAGAATGAATCCCTGCTTAGGATTGTCCAGAAAAACATCCAGTTCATCGGGGGAATTAGCGGGAAGCATCTGAAAATTGAGGAACCCTACTCCAAGGGACATGTAATGTATCAATTGAAACCTGGATTCTTCAGTAAGTGCATACCCAACATTCAACAAGGCTCTGGAGGTACGGTAATTCACCCTAAAATCATCCAGTTCACTTACTCCACCCCTATTGTGAAATACATCCATCCCAAGCACAAAATCGTTGATCCTGGCCTGATAGCCCAGCCCTACGGTTTGATACTTGTTTCGTAGCCCTGACAGTCCCCGCTCAGCCAACATATTATCAAATTGGTTCAACTTACCTCCTGAAGTACCCGCAACAACATAAAAAGAAGATCGCTTAGTCATTAATTGCTGCGCTTGGGCATTGGCAACAATCAAAAAAATCACAAGCAGGAAAAGGTATCTATTAAAAAGGGGCATTGAATTTTCGATTGGATTAAGCTGGGTCAAACCCACAGCTCTCAGGCAAAATTAATGCTAAACCGATTTCAATTGCCATCTTTCGAATTAAGTTGTTCAATTAGTTTGCTATATAAAAGATCGGGATCAAAAGGTTTGCCTACAAAACCATTGATTTTGTTAATCTCCAACTCAGTTTTGATCTCCGGAAAAGAACTTGCCGAAAGCATCAAAATCGGGGTTTGGCTTTTCCTGGCATCCTTGCCCGTCCGAATGAATTTTGCCACTGAAAAACCATCCAGAACCGGCATTTGAATATCCAACAGCACAATATCAAATTCTCCATTCTGGAATTCATTTATAGCCTCTTGTCCGTTAGAAGCTATCACAAGCTTACCTACCTCCCACAGCTTAAAGAACTTTTTAATCAAAATTTGATTCACAAGATTATCTTCTGCCAGTAGCACCTTAGCTTCATGTAAGGATGCTCTCCCCACTTCTATCTGAGAGTTCGGTTCGTTATTATAACTATCCATTCCTACAAGTGACAATGTGAAGTCAAATATAGTCCCTTTATCCAGAGTTGACGTCACGTTTATTTCAGAACCATATAAGTGAACTAAGTTTTTTACGATAGTAAGTCCTAATCCTGTCCCCCCGTATTTTCGAGTAGTGTCGGAAGCAGCCTGAGTAAATGCTTCAAAAATATCGTTAAGCTTTTCAGAGGGGATGCCAATTCCTGTATCCTCAATTTTAAAGTTTATAATATAATTCACCTGATGAGAGGAGATTACTTTTACAACAACTCTGACAAATCCCTTTTCTGTGAATTTTATGGCATTGGAAAGCAGATTGTTCAAAATTTGACTAAGTCGCACAGAATCCCCTATTACAACAGCAGGAACATTGTCTCCAATCTCAGTCAACAAATTCAATCCTTTATCTTTGGCCTTGTAACTGTGCGAATGCACTATTTGCTCAATGAGATCCCGAAGAGCAACAGGAGCTTTCTCCAATTCGATTTTTCCTGCCTCGATCTTGCTGAAGTCCATGTGCTCATTGATCAATCCCATAAGATTCTCAGCTGAAAACCTCAAAGATTTCAGATTTTCCAATTGATCTAATCTGGGGTTTTCCTCCATGAGTAAATAAACCAATCCAATCACCGCATGCATAGCTGTTTTGATTTCATGGCTCATAATGGAAAGAAATTGTGATTTCACCAGAGAGGCCCGTTCTGCCTTTTCCTTGGCCTTTAACAATTCCCGCTGAGTTTGTTTAAACAAGGTAATATCTCTGGCGATCCCTGTGTAGAACCTTTTATCTACCTCCTTTTCGTGTACCATACGTCCATGGGAACTAAAAATCCTGTATTGTCCATTTTTGTGTTTCACCCGGAATTCCAAATATTGGTTCTTTCTTAAAAAGTCACTGATCTCCCCTTCTCTAGAATAAAAACCATCTAAGTCTGCTTGATTTAAATAATCCAGCACGCTTGTACCTATAAATTCATCGGCATCATAACCTAAAAATTGCTTTACATTAGGAGAAATGTAAAAAACCATAAGAGTATCTGAGACTGAATATATAATCTCAGTGGATTCTTCTACCAGTGTCCTGTATTTTTCTTCAGAGTGGAGAAATTCGTTTCTGGAGTGTGATAGGTTTTCTTCTTTCCGGGAAGGACGTTTGAGCTCTTGACCAGTAATAATCAAAAACCTAGAAGTATAATCGGAAGGAAGTTTTGCAAAAGCCCACTCAAACCTCTCTTTTCCCAGAGATTTATTAGCGATCTCTTTTAGGTCTAAAGTTGCTGGCACCTCACCAGTTTCAAAGAAAAATTCTAAAGCAGAAACTACGTCACCATCAGTTATCATAGTTCTCCAAGAGTCCGATATTCCCTGAAAGTTTTCGCTGACATATTTGTTACTGAAGATTATCTCATCCGAATCTATAATAAATAAGGGGAAATTGAATTCATTGAAAACATCTGAAATATCAAACTGATTGAATTGCCCCATATCCTAAAGCTTACCAATGTATCTTGCTTCACCTAAAATGATCTTCAACTGACAACAAAAAATCATTTAGCCGTAACTATTCTTAAAATATAAGGATAATTGATGATAAACCAAATAGATTAGTTAAATGCAACATGGATAATATATTCTGAGGATTTTCGGCAAACAGTCTGAATAAAACATAGATGGCAATCCCTAGAAGCCTCACTGGATTAGGAAACAGAAACCTAATTCCAGTCTGCCTGCCAATGCTACCGGCGTCACAGCATACTTAGCCTGAAATTAACGGGTTAAACTTTTTAGCATGTATTTTCGTGGAGATCAAAGAAGAAATTATCTTATCACAACAAACAAATTTGAATGATAGTAACAACCACAAACTCCCTAGATGGCTACAGTGTGGAGCAATACCTTGGAATAGTTTCAGGGGAAACTATAATTGGAGCCAATGTTTTCAAGGACTTTTTCGCAAGTATCACAGATATAGTAGGAGGAAGATCCTCTGCCTATGAGCGGGTTTTACGTGAAGCCAAAGCAACCGCCATGGCTGAAATGGAAATGCAGGCCAGGGCATTTGGAGCGAATGCCGTGATAGGAATTGATTTAGACTATGAAACTATTCGGGACGGTATGCTGATGGTGACGGCCAGCGGCACGGCAGTAAAAGTGATGAAGACTTGAAAATGAAAGTCCTGTTTTTCAGGACTTTTTTATTTGTTCCAGTACCTTATCCAGGGTTGTCTTTTTACAGAAATGATCGCCTACGATCACGTTTGGGGCAGTTTTACACATGTCCATGCACTTTGTTTTGATGATTTTGCAACTTCCCCTCAGAGGGACTTCATCAGAAGCATTTTTGAGGGACTTGCATAGCTTCTTTGCCCCAGAATCTTTACAATCTGAGCCGAGACAAATAAAAACCAATTTTCTGTTATGCTTCATTATGCTATCGATACTGCCTGCATCATAAGGCCACAAAGGTACGCGCCGTAAGTACCTGCAGCATATCCCAGTACTGCTAAAAGTACGCCAACCGGCGCCAAGGAAGCGTCAAAAGCAGCGGCCACTATTGGAGCTGAAGCTGCACCGCCTACATTAGCCTGAGAACCTACTGCTACGTAGAAAAAAGGCGCTTTGATGATAAATGCCACCAAAAGCATAATGAGGATATGGAAAAGCATCCATACAATACCCACAATAAACAACAATGGATTATCCAGCACTGCTCCCAAATCCATCTGCATCCCAATAGTAGCTATTAATACATAAAGCAAAACGCTCCCCAATCGTGAAGCACCAGCCCCTTCTAATTTTCGCGCTTTAGTAAACGACAGGAGCAGTCCGCATGTGGTGGCGATCACCACTATCCAAAAGAAGGCTGAGTCTAAGGAATACTGACTAAGGCCAGGATAGTTCTCCCCTATATAGGGAGCGACTACATTTGCTAAAAGGTGAGCAATTCCAGTCACCCCAAACCCAATTCCCAAGATAACCATAGTATCGGACAGGGTAGGGATCTTCATATTCCTTTTTCTGAATTCCTCTATTTTATCACGAAGCGCATAGATTTTGGAACTATCCGCCCTAAAAAGCTGATCGATTTTTTCAGGCTTGGCAGCCCAATACAGCAATACCGCCATCCATAGATTAGCCACCAGTACATCCACTGCTATCATTTGACTAAAAAGTGCAGGACTGGGGCCAAATACTTCCAGCATCGCCGTTTGATTCGCTCCCCCTCCTATCCATGATCCTGCAATCGTCGATAATCCTCTCCAGACTTCATCAGGCCCTGCCCCGCCCAAAAGCTCAGGAAAAAAGGTTCCCACGCTGAGTAAGGCCAGTGGCCCACCCAACATAATACCTAAAGTGCCAGCCAAAAACATGGTCAACGCTTTTGGCCCGAGTTTCAGTATCCCTTTGATGTCAATACTAATCGTAAAAAGAACTAAAGAGGCGGGAAGTAAATACCTGCTGGCTACTCCGTAAAGCTGGGAATCTTCTCCGGAAATAAGCCCAAAGGAGTTGGCAAGGGCAGGGATAAAATAGCAGAGCAATACCGTAGGCACTACGCCATAAAATTTTTTCCAAAATGGTCTGTCTTGAGCAGAAGTGATAAAAATCAGAGCAAGAATTGCCATAAGTAGTCCAAAGACTACTGCATCATTGGTAAGTAAAGGGGTATTCTCTTCCATTATATTCGGGGTAATTGACTGCAACAATACCAACAATTGTCCAAAAAGCCCAGAATTCTAGTTTTTTCCATTTTCCAGAATCTGAAGCAGCTCTCCCAATATCATGGCAGTCGCACCCCATACCATCTCCTTGTCCACTTCAAAGTACGGGGTATCCAAGCGGAAAGACTGACTGAATTCCAATACTTTCTGCTTTCGGAAATCAGGTTCATAGAGTGTACTTACGGCCGCCTGTATAATCCTTGCCACTTCACTTTTCTCGGGCACAAAATCCGGTATTTGCTCTGAAAAACCCACTATGGGGCTTACCAAAAAATTGCTGGCAGGAATAAATAAATCACTCATTTTCCCGATGATTTTTACCTGCTCAGGTCTCACCCCTACTTCTTCCCAAGCCTCCCTCAATGCTGTATCCACCTCGTCTTCATCCTCTTCCTCCATTTTACCCCCAGGAAAAGCAATCTGTCCACTATGCACACCGGGATATTCCGGTCTTTTAATCAGTGGAAAAAAGGCCTGACCGTCCTTGGGATAAAGAAGTATAAGAACCGCACCTTTTCTATGATCAGGAGGCAGTGAGGTCTCGAACCTCTTGTAGTCCACTGGGGTTGGAGACATGGATAATTGCGCTTCTTTGCCAGGAAGCGGATGCTCCATCCCTTTTACCAGCAAACTCAACACGCTTAAATAATCCATATTAGCCTAAATCCACAAGTTTGATTTTAGTTTTGATGTATGATTGTGGGAGGTAATCATCCGTAGCCTTCACCAGTTGAAATTGTTTCAACATATGGGTATCTACATTGATTAGCCATGCCATAGGCCGAAATCCCATATTCCCGTGGAAATAACCAAAAACCAAAAATTCTTGTTCATTTAACCACATCCCATCTTCAAACATTCCCGATGGTCCCATAAAAAGCAGGCGTTCCTTCATCCCATCTCTCCTATACCATGCCACTTCAGCATCAGGACTCAAATAAGCTGTATCATCAGCTGCATAGGTGACTACCTTATAACTATAGATATCAATCACCCCATCTCCCCCGGGATGGGGAAACTGATAAGGAAAAAGAGGGTCATCTTTTAAAATAGGGTTCTTTTCCGGCATCTCCATAGAATCTATGGAATCCGTCATAGTCAATTCGAAAAGAGAGCCATCTATGTCATCACCCACTTCCTTGCTCCAGTGATCTTGCCAATCTTTCATTTGGCTCAACCCCTGATCTATCTGTGCCCTATTCCGGCTTAACTCTTCCTCATTAATAGGGTAAATCCCTGATTCTTCTCCGGATTGCTTCTCTTTATTTTCACAGGCAGAAGTAAACAGAAGTATAGAACCTAGGAAGGTCAAATAAATGCATGTGGTAATTAGGCTCCTCATTGTAGTGTGTTTTCAAAAGGTTAAGCTAAGCCAGGGTACGCAAAAAACAAAAAAGGCCTGGATAAAATCCTGGCCTTTTCCTGCTCTCAAACCTATTAAACCTATTGTAGATATTCGTTTTATGAATACCTGCGAAAATTAGAAAATGTTTTCATATCCTCCAAACAATCGATTGCGAAAGATTTTCAAAATTTTATTTTCCCAATGATTTTAACTTATAAACCCTTAAAAATCAACGAAATTATATCTTAGCCGAACTGTAAAAAATTATAAAAAAAATTTCCTTTTATTTTCGAGTCTAAATCAATCCATCTTATTTCCTGAAATGCCATCAATTCAAGTTGCCAATAAAATCTATACAGGTTTCATCACCTACATGGAGCTTTTCAATACCTATACCCGCTTGGCTCCAAAATATTTCAGTCAAAAAGCGTGGCACGCTACGCATATCAATAGCAGACAGCGACTTCGATTGTATAAAGACCTCCTGTTTCCCCTTGCCGAGGAATGTGTAAAACTCTTGGGAGATCAGGCTGGGAATTCGTTGAATTGGAAAGCTATTAAATCCGAATACCAATTATTGATAGCCGATCGTCCGGATATGGAATTGGCGGAAACTTTTTTCAATTCTGTAATACGAAAGAGTTACCCCAAATTGACGGTAGATGAAGAGTTGATGTTTGTCATGGAAGGCTTCGATTCCTGCAGGGTGAGAGAAACTGAGAAATTACTGAGAACTTACCCTTCCTTCCTTGGGCTGGAGAAAAACATACGCCAGATACTCGATGATTATGATTTTGGAGCTCCATTTATGGATAAAGAACAGGATATCAAATTCCTGATTTCCAGCGTAAAAAAGGTAATTCTTACCAGGTATAGAGTGGGGCCTGACACGAAAACCCAGATATTAAAACCTGTCTTCTACAGAAACAAAGCTGCGTATTTGATAGGAAGGACATTTCTGGGTCATAAATGGATGCCTTTTATTATTCCAGTGCTACACGGGGAAAAGGGTGTTTTTGTGGACACCCTGATTTTTGACCCTAACCTAATGAGTAGCATGTTCAGTTTTACCAGGTCTTATTTTATGGTAGAAGCAGAAGTCCCCTCCCAAGTGGTGTCCTTTCTCAATTCTGTGATCCCCCATAAAAAAATCCATGAACTCTATAATGCCATAGGGTTTAACAAACATGGAAAAACTCTGTTTTACCGGGATTTCCTATATCATCTCGACGCCAGTACTGATCAATTTGAAGTAGCGGCAGGCATCAAAGGCATGGTGATGACAGTTTTCACACTGCCTTCCCTAAATATCGTGTTCAAACTGATAAAAGATCATTTTGAACCACCGAAAACCATGACCCGGCAAGAAGTAAGAGAAAAGTATAAGTTGGTTTCCCTGCATGACCGAGTGGGCAGAATGGCAGATACCCATGAGTTTGAATACTTTAAGATCCCCATTGACAAAATCAGCCCCGACCTGATGACGGAACTGCGAAGAACAACCAACTCTCTATTAAAAATAACTGATACACATCTTATTATCAAACATTTATATACAGAGAGGAGAATGGAACCTTTAAACCTGTTCTTGGAGCATTGTAGTACGGAAGAGGGCATGCGGGCCACCGAGGATTATGGAAGAGCTATACTTCAGTTGGCGCAGGCAAATATCTTCCCGGGTGATATGATGACCAAAAACTTCGGACTCACCCGTCAAAAGAGAGTGATCTTTTATGATTACGATGAAATTGAATTTTTGACTGATATGAACTTCAGGATAAAGCCAAAAGCGGAGACTTATGAGCAGATTTATGCATCGGAGCCATGGTATTCCATCGCCAAAAACGATGTTTTCCCGGAGGATTTCAGACGCTGGATGATTGGCCGCAGGGATCTCAAAGAACATTTTCTTGAATATCACAAGAATCTGTTTGATCCGTCCTATTGGCAAAAAATACAGCAAAGAATACAGGAGGGGGAATTGATCCATGCCTTCCCCTATCCAGATGAAATCCGTTTCCGACCTGAGGAAAAGATTTAGCCTGAAAAATCCTAGGGGACATACTAATCCAGATGTATGAGATGCAGACTAAACCAGTGATATAAGGATTTCCCCTTCTGATTTCCAACTAAGTAATAGAAAAAACCAATGTATAATATAGGTTAGAATTTCTCCTCCACTCCAAGCCCAAAGAGCGCAAAATCATACTTTACAGGATCACTGGCATCAAATTCACGAAGCTTTTCTGTCAGCTCCAAGGCAGTAAGCCAATCGGTCTGCTTTCTGGAAATCAACCCCAATTTTCGCCCTACCCGATCTACATGCAAATCACAGGGGCAGATAAGCTGAGAAGGGGATATTTTCTTCCATAGACCAAAGTCCACCCCATTGTCATCAGTTCTAACCATCCATCGCAAAAACATATTGATTCGCTTGCAGGCTGCTTTGCGTGCAGGAGTGGCTATATGCTTGCGGGTCCGCTGCGGGGAATCAGGCAGAGAGAAAAACAACTCTTGAAAACCAATCAATATTTTTTCCATAGTGTATAAATGGCTGCTTTGCCCCACTACAAAAGCTTCTTCCAAAGAATTGTGTTTTTTGTAGAACCAGCTTAAAAAATGGACAAAGTACAGGGTGTCTATATCATTGAATGTCCTATGCTTGAAATTGAGAAAAGGCTTCAAATCCTCTTCCTGATGATTCATCATAAAGTCATGCGGAGCATCATCCATCATTTTGAACAATTCCAGGCATTTATTGATTATCGTTTTGCGCTGTCCCCATGCCAAAATAGCAGCAAAAAAACCGGATATCTCTATGTCCTCTTTCTTAGAAAATCGATGGGGAATGGAAATAGGATCTAACGTGATAAAATCGGGACGATTGTATTGTTCTACTTTCTGATCCAAAAATTCCTTGAGATTTTGCATCAAATAGCCACTTTGACTTCCCCGCCCTGCGTCCCATCAAACCATTTGAAGCTGAGCTCATTATCCACCTTGTCTGAAACATGCCAGTCAAAACATTT
Source organism: uncultured Algoriphagus sp. (assembly GCA_965651895.1). Lineage (GTDB taxonomy): Bacteria > Bacteroidota > Bacteroidia > Cytophagales > Cyclobacteriaceae > Algoriphagus. Next base: position 27,511 of record CBFGUY010000013.1, read on the forward strand.
GATGTTGGTAAGAGATCGGAGGATGTCCTCATCAGGATCGTAGAGACAAATATCAAAGTCCGGCAAATCTTTGGAATCAGTACTATTCCATTTTTCGAGGATAAACCCTTCTTCCAAAACTCTTACTTTTTTCCCGAATACATAATCAGAAAGCACAGAAGGCACTCCGTCTTTTCTTCGGAATTTGAATCCTGATGGCCCAAAAACAATTTGTTTAATCAATTTGGCTTCCAGCAGCTCATTGGAATAAGGCAAATCTTCCCACTCAGACTCTTTTAGTACTACTTTCTTACCTTCCGGGCGGAGTCTATTCAGTAACCGAGATAGTAAAGAAAAAACATAAGTCACACCTATAAAGAGCAATCCAAAACTAGCCAATATGGGATAGGAAATAATGAATATCAGATTCCAGATAAAGCGGAAAGTGTGGTGGAAAACGAGTTGGACTTTATTCATAGCTCTGACACAAAATTAACTTGGGTATTCCGGAAACCAAAATCCCACTTAAAAACCTGAAGAACATTTCAAAGGTTCAAAACTAAGAAAGACCGCCATTGTAGACGGTCTTCTCTTAATTTACGCTCTTAAACGAGGGTGCTTGCAGGAATTTGTCTTAATCCCTTTTAACCGCAACACTTGTCCCTGCCTCTAATACATCACTTCCACAGGGAACCTTCCATTCACAGCTTTTAGCTGATCAAAAGCAGCCTGGGATAGTTTTATTATCAATTTGTTATTGTCCCCAGTCTCAGGTAAGGGCCCTACCACACGTGCAAAGATAGTCACGTCATTCTCTTCGTTTTTCACACGCATCACAGTTCCTACTGGAGCTGTTCTATGAAGAACAAGATATTTTTTATGCCCGCCGGTACCTTCTATCAATTCAGCCTGTCCAGTTTCCTTGATGTTTTTAAAACCACCGGAAGTATTGGAATCCGCAGGCTCCACCATCATTTCGTCAGCACTTGACACTACTCTTGGGGTTCCTATCACAGGGACAGTGGACTCTTGCATGGCTCCTCTTCCTACTTTAAGTACCTGGCCTTGCTGTAGGTTATTTGAAGTAAGCGCGTTCCAGGTAATCAAATCTTCAACCCGGGCTGAGTATTGACTTGCAATAGAAAACAACGTCTCACCCACCTGGACGGTATGGGATTTCCATTCTCCTGGCACCATAGGCTTACTGGTCTCCACTGCAGCCTTAGGAGAAGTAGTTTTTACAGGCACAGATTTTGGAGTAGAGGCTATAGTTTCATTTTGTTTTGGAGCTGCCTCAGTTTTTTTGGCCGGTTTTTCTTTCGCTTTTGCCTCCGGCTTCGCCACATCCGTGGAAGCGGCTACGGTCACTGAGGACTCAGCTTTTTTCTCTACTGCTACAGGTACTGCCGGCTCAATGATCAGAGACTGACCTACACTTAGATCATTTCCTTTCAGCCCGTTTTGCTGCATCACATTTTCCACCGACACTCCATACTTTTTTGATATAGAGAAAAGTGTCTCACCCGGCACCACATTATGCAGCACTGACCCCGCGGGGAGCTCTGCCATGGAAATGAATGGCACTTTGATCGTCTGCCCTATTTTCAGCCCCTGTTTTAGAGCCGGATTAGCCTCTATTATTTCACTCACAGGAGATTTGTAACGACGGGAGATTCCAAAAAGGGTTTCTTTAGGATCCACTTCATGTAAAATAAACGATTGGTCACCAATACGCTGAACGCCCACAGAGTCTATAGAATGTAACTCTGAAGCCATTGAAAAGGAAGAAAGAAACGAGGAAATAAGAAGAAACGACCAGAAGAACTGTGATCTATTGTTCATAGGGATGTACTGAGTTGGGAGTAAACGAAATAGAAATACAAGATTAATTTCCAAAGACAAGAGGCGCAAGAATTATGCTAGAAAAGAATTGCTACCTGCCTTGAATATGCTTTGCCTGCAAAGATCGTAGAATAGTCCAAGAATCAGAATTGAGACAATAGAAATACCGCATCAACAAAGAAAATAACCACTTCTTGATGGTATTTCGTATCTTTTATCATTCGAATATGAAATCACAAGATGAAAACCTCTATTAATCTATTACTGCTCTTACTCCTATTCTCTTCTCAACTGGTTCTAGCCCAAACGGATACCGGGGCTGATAAGAAAGTATTTACCTTCAAAATCGATAAAGATATAGATCCCGCAATGACTAGACGGGTGAAACTGGCATTGGAGGAAGCTGAAGAAATCGGGGCTGATCTCATCGTGATAGAGATGGATACTTATGGTGGAGCTGTGAATGACGCTGACGAAATCAGGACTATGATCCTCAATTCCGAGAAACCGGTGTACGTTTTTATCAATAAAGACGCCGCATCTGCGGGAGCTCTCATCTCTATAGCAACTGACAGTATCTATATGGCTCCCGGTGCCAGTATAGGTGCCGCCACGGTTGTCAACGGAGCAGATGGGGCAGCTGCTCCTGACAAATATCAATCCTACATGCGGTCGATGATGAGAAGCACAGCGGAAGCCAAAGGCCGGAATCCGAAAATAGCAGAAGCTATGGTGGATGAAAAAATCGAGATTGAGGGCGTTTCAGAAGGGGGATCAGTTATTACTTTCTCGGTGACTGAAGCGATAACACACGGGTTCTGTGAAGGACAATACACATCCATTGAAGCAATTCTTGAAGCCCAAAATCTGGGTAATTCGGAGCTTATAGATTATACACCACCCCAAACAGAACAGATTATTGCTTTCTTCTTGAATCCCGCCGTTAGCGGTTTTCTGATACTGATAATTATCGGTGGTTTATACTTCGAGTTACAGACTCCGGGGGTGGGCTTCCCCATTCTTGCTTCTGTAGTAGCGGTCATGTTGTATTTCATACCTTATTATCTCAATGGACTTGCCGAGAACTGGGAAATCCTGGTTTTCTTTATAGGAGTAATCCTGTTGGCAGTAGAGCTCTTTGTTGTTCCCGGATTTGGGATTTTCGGCATACTTGGAATCATTGGCATACTGACAGGCCTGGTTTTGGGCATGATCCCAAATCAGAATTTTAACTTTGATTTCGTACCGGCAGGCGACTTATTTACTGCTTTATTGACAGTTACCCTAGCATCTATCGTGTCAGTCGGTCTTGTTTTTTGGCTCACCCCCAAAGTAAATGAATGGGGAGCCTTCAAAACGATTTCACTTGCTAGCACCCAGCAAAGAAGTGAGGGTTATACATCCTCTTTCTATGCAGATACACTCAATGGAAAAACCGGGGTGGTGCATTCCAGACTTCGTCCCAGCGGAAAAATCGAAATAGAAGGAGAAATTTATGATGCTTATTCGCGAGGGGATTTTATCGATCAAGGAGAAAAAATCATCGTCATATCTACCGAAGGCACCTCACTTAAAGTTAAAAAATGGGAGGGTTAAGAGAATTTGGTAAGTTTGCGGCATGAATTCTCCACAGACGATATACGAGCTTATCGGCGAAGAACAAATCCGACAACTAAGTAAAGCCTTCTATCAGGAAGTAGCAAAAAATGACGCGCTAAGAAGACTCTATCCTGAAAATTTACTGCCTGCGGAAGAACGTTTGTATTTATTTTTGCTGCAGGTATTCGGGGGACCGGAAATATATTCTGAGCAAAGGGGGCATCCAAGGTTAAGAATGCGGCATGCCAAATGGAAAATCGATTCCTCTATGCGTGATCACTGGATGAATGCTATGCTTGTGGCGTTAGACCATTTGAATATTGACCCCACTATCCGGGAAGCTATGATGAGTTATTTTGTCAAAGCAGCTAATCACATGATCAACCATGCGTAATCTCGCCGCAAGACTGTATTCCATCTATGCAGCTGTAATTTTCGCGATTAGCTTTTTACTTATATTTCCATTTATTCTGATCTGTATTTGGGTACCAGGTTGGAAAAAGTATGGCAGGAAAATCAACCGTTATTGGGCAAGAGGATTCTTCACCTGTATCTTCCTACCTGTTAAAATCGAAAAAACCGCTGGCCTAGACCCAAGAAAACCTTATATATATCTGGCAAATCACTTCAGCTATTTAGACATCCCTATGATGGGATTTATCTCTGGGGATGTACTCTTTGTAGGAAAAGCTTCCATCCGTAAGGCTCCCCTGTTCGGATACTATTTTAAAAACCTGCATATCGCCGTGGACAGAGAACGGCTGAAAAGCCGTGCAGAAACTATAAGGAGAACTGATGAAGCACTGGAATCCGGAAGCAGTATTATCATTTTTCCAGAAGGCGGGATATTCACTCAAAACCCTCCAGAAATGATTCCATTTAAAAATGGGGCATTTCGGATGGCCAAAGAAAAACAAATCCCTATTATCCCTGTCACTTTATCCTATAATCATCTAATTTTGCCCGATGACGGGAAGCTCCTGCTTCGCTGGAGATGTGCTAAAATGGTACTTCACCAGCCTTTATTTCCCGAAAATTTTGAATCAGAAAGGGTATTGAAAGAAAGGTGCTATCGAGTTATTCAGGATCAACTATTGCTAGACAACCCGCCCCCTTCATACCAAGCATGATTAATAAAATCATTCCGGAAGATAATTTTGATAAGCTAGGCTTCATATACATTGCCTCACTCCTATTCAATAAAACATAAAATACAATCAAATGAAAATAGATACCAATACGATTAAGAAAATCGCTCATCTTGCCCGCTTGGAGTTCGATGAAAGAGGTACAGAGAAAATGTCAAGGGACATGAGCCAGATTTTGGATTGGGTAGAGCAGTTAAATGAAATTGACACCGAAAACGTGGCGCCATTGACCACAATGTCTTCTGAGATCAATGATATGCGCGAGGACAAGATCGGCCATCAGTTGGATCATGAATCAGGATTGAAAAATGCACCTAAGCGGGATACAGACTATTTCCGGGTTCCGAAGGTTTTAGAATAACCTATTTTCTTGAAAGACACCTTGAACACTTCCAGATTATTTAAGATTCTCACCTCCCTTTTTATTCTTCTAGGTGGGATTCTTGCACTTTATTACCTGATTATCGACCCCCTGCCTTATGAAAACATCCAAGCGGGCGCATTTTTGGACACCATTGCTATTCCTTTCGATTGGGCTCAGATCGGGCCTATTTCCTTTCCTATAAAAGTGGATAATTACCTGATATTTCAGGAATTCAAAACTTTAGCACCTAAAACATATGTAAACGAATCGTATATCTATGCAGGCATCGTATGGTTGGGGGTTATATCAATCTTGACCTTACTGACAGAATTCAAGAAAACCTATTTTATCCTAGGAGGAATTTTTTGGATAGTATTGCTTACACTCAGTAATTTCAATGGCTTAAATATCGGAGGGCAAAGTGCAAATTATCCTCTGATCATATTGCTTGCGGCTACGCTGATCCCCATGGTTTGTTTCCATCTCTGGGGGCAGAGTGCGCATCTTATCCTCAAGTGGCTGGTGATTGCTGCGGCAACTTTTGCTTCATTGGTTTTGCTGATTTTTCTGAGTCCCTTGCCCAAACCGTCGATCTACTTAGCTGAACATAGTCTGATGCCAGGCTTTGGTCTTGCATTAGCTTGGGTATTTTGGAACGGGCATGGCGTCCTGTCAGGAACTTATATACTGCTTGCCAGAGCAAACCGTCATTTAAACCTGAACATCACCTTACAAATCAGCTTGATTACACTGATCTATTTAGGCATACTTTTTTCAATCCTTCTGGCACTTCAGGGAGAACTTCCTTTTCCTGTATTCTCATCACTTTATCTTCTTATCCCTATCGGAGTACTTGGATACATTTCTATAAGTGAAAAAGTAAGCCAAAGTGATCAACCTGTATCAACTCCTGCTGTCATCAAAGCCCTTCATCTACTTGGATTTGGACTTGTATTGTGGCTAGTATGGAAACTCAAACTGTCCGGAAACCAGCCGGCAGAAGAACTTTTGAAACACTTACTAACCTATTCCCAGCTAGGTTTTTCGCTGTTCTTCTTTATTTACCTGATGGCTAACTTCATGTCAGTCATGAATTCAGGTAAAGCAATTGATAAAATTCTGTACAAGCCTTATTCTCTTGTCTATTATCACGTTAGGATAGGTGGTTTAATTGTAATCCTAGTAGTTGCCACCTATACTGACGGTATAGTGGGGGTACAGGCAAATGCCATGACAAGTAATATTCTAGCTGAATATTATTATAAAACAGACAAGAAACTTGAAGCCAGTATTTTATATGAAAATGCCTGGAAGCGTTACCGCAAAAACCCAAAGGCGAAGTTTGCCACCGCCCAATTACTGCTAGATCTCAAGCAGCCCACCTTGGCAAAGGAACATCTTGAAGAAAGCTTCACTGAAGCTCCCCAAGTAGATAACATACTACTGCTTGCAGAAAGATTACACCAGGAGAACAAGGTGTTTGAGTCGATTTACTATCTGGAAAAGGGACTTGAAATATTCCCTGGGGATAAATATCTCGTTAATAACTTAAGTTTACTCTACACCAAAATCAACAAATCCACAGAGGCACTGACTTTGTTAAACGAGTCTGATATCAATCATCCTGTGTTGGGCTCTAACTTAGTCGCTTTAAAAACAAAGGTGGGCCAACCTGAAGAAAATAAGAAGCTGTCCGGTGATCTAATCTCCCAACTCAATGAGCTGGCTACAGTAAATTCCCTTGCGAACATCTCTCCTACTGAACTTACCCAGTCAATCAAAAAGAAGCTGGAGTCAGAAGATTCCCCCATGTTGCTCAATGCAGGTTGGAGAAACCTGCTTTCAGAGATCAATAGGGAAGATCCAACAGGTGATTTAGGATTTTTGGATAGTTTAGGACAATTACCTGAAATGACTCCCTACGTAATGTCACTGCAGGAAACTGCCGTAATCCGGAGCCTCGGAGCAGGACGTGTGAGGGAGGCAGTCAAAAATCTGAACGGTTTGGCTTTTAGAAATCCCAATGATGCGGCATATTATCTTCAGCTCTCCGGAAGTATCCTGGCAAAAAACATGGATTTTCAGAAAGCAGCCCTTGAATTTATAGCAGCTGAAGAAAGAGGGTTTCAAGGCTTTGACACCCATCATTGGAGTATTTTTGGGCTGGCGGGAATGCCCCAAAAGTCAGTGGAAATCCAAGAAAAATATAATGTGTCCTTGCCTGGATTCATCAATGATGAAGATACAGCAATTGCCCAATTCCTCTCATTGATCAGCCGTTTTCACCAGCAGTCCTCCAAAAACCTACTGTCCCAATGGCGTTCATTTCCTGAAAATGCATTGAAAACGGACATCGCAATTCGTCTTATCGCTTATAAGGCTCATGGACTTAGTGGTACAGAATTGAAAGAATTGGAAAAATTTATCAGCACTAAAATCGGCGCCCAGGAACAACTCAGCAACTTCATAAACAATCCTGACCTCACTAATGAAGAGTCTGTAACGTCTTTCGTTACCTGGTTAAAGGCGAGTAAAGAACTTACTGCAAACCCATACCTTAGCCCGCTAATAATAAGCGAGTTATGTGCAATAAGTGATCCTTTAGATCAATATGAGATCTTAAATTCGGCCACTGAATTCAATCAAGATCCTATCTTATGGGTGAAGAAAATCAAAGCGGCTAAAGAGAGCGGGCTAGACAAATATGCGAATGAAGCCCAGGAAATCTTAAGGCAATGGGTGAGTGAAGAAGAGCTTGAAACCCTGAAGGACTTGAACTATTGATCCCTATTAACGTTTTTTGTGAAGGTAGAAATACAATTTCCGACCCTTATCTGTAAATTTAGCAAAACCCCCAGCCAAGATGAAAATTATAGAAACCCACGAAATCAATAAAACCTACAAAATGGGATCGGAAATAATCCAAGCGCTCAAGTCCGTTTCTATTACTGTTGATAAAGGTGAGTATGTAGCTTTCATGGGGCCGTCCGGTTCTGGAAAATCCACTTTGATGAACATCATAGGTTGTCTGGACACTCCTACCTCAGGTAGCTATGTACTGAACAACAAAGATGTTTCCGATATGACTGAAAATGAATTGGCAGAGATCAGAAATAAAGAAATCGGATTTGTATTTCAGACCTTTAACCTTCTTCCCAGAGCAAGTTGCCTGGAAAATGTGGCCCTTCCGTTAGTATATGCAGGTATGAGTAAGTCAGATCGGGAGGAGATCGCCTTTCAGGCACTGACAAATGTGGGACTGGGTGACAGGACAAAACACCGCCCAAATGAACTGTCAGGCGGTCAGCGTCAACGGGTCGCGATAGCCAGAGCTTTGGTGAATACACCTAGTATAATCCTAGCTGATGAACCTACCGGTAACCTGGATTCGAAAACCTCCTACGATATCATGGAACTATTCCATGAATTGCACTCCAAAGGCAACACCATCATCATGGTAACTCACGAGGATGATATAGCCCATTATGCGCACCGGATCGTAAGATTGCGCGATGGTTTGGTAGAAACTGACACTATTAACCCGAATCCTACACGGGGAATTGCAATGCATGCCTAAATACACCTTATAAATTCAAATAGATTCTTATTTTTGTCCTAAGAGAATCAGGGAAAAGATGAAAATCTATACGAAAACAGGTGATGAAGGGCAAACTTCGCTTTTAGGAGGAACCCGGGTGCCAAAATTCGATGTACGAATCGATGCATATGGCACTGTGGACGAGCTAAATTCTTATATCGGACTACTTAGGGATCAGGAAGTCAACTGGATGAGGGCGGAAATTCTCAAGGAAATCCAAGATAGGCTTTTTACTATCGGAGCGGATTTGGCCACAGATCCTACCAAGGGAAATGTAAAAAAACCGGATTTATTGGAATCTGACATTGAAATGCTGGAAAAGCAAATTGATGAAATGGAAAAACCCCTTGCCCCGCTCACTGCATTTATTCTTCCCGGAGGACACGCTTCTGTATCGTATGGGCACATCGCCAGAACAGTGTGCAGAAGATGCGAAAGGATAGTGACCGAACTCGCTGCCATGGAAGAAGTCTCCCCTTTGGTCATTCAATACCTCAACAGGCTTTCAGACTACCTATTTGTGTTGTGTAGAAAAATGGCCCAAGAACTCAATGTAAATGAAGTAATCTGGAAACCCAGAAAATAATTATTAGCTACCTTTGCTCAGCCAGATTAAAGGCAATACAAATGAAGACACAACTTGCCCTACCGACAACTAAAGTTCAGAACTCTAGAATAGCGGAAACAGATTTTTCCAATTTAGTATTTGGACGCACCATCAGCGACCACATGTTTGTGGCCGATTACAAAGACGGTGAATGGTCTGATGCTAGGATTGTCCCTTATGCATCCCTAAATCTCAATCCTGCCAATGCAACGTTACATTATGGGCAGTCTATTTTTGAGGGATTAAAAGCTTATAGAAATGAGGAAGGTAAAATATTAGTCTTCCGTGCCGACGCCAATTGGCGCCGGTTAAATGAGTCCGCGGAGCGTATGTGTATGCCTCATCTTCCGGAGGAAATCTTCATGGAAGGGTTGACACAACTGATCGATCTGGACAGAAATTGGGTACCTACTGCTAAAGGAGCTTCCTTATACATTAGGCCTTTTATGTTTGCTACAGATGATTACATAGGAGTAAAACCTTCAGACACCTATACCTTTATCATCCTCACCTGTCCGGTGGGCAACTATTACAATAAGCCAGTCAGTGTAAAAGTAGAAACGACTTTCACCAGGGCTACCGAAGGGGGCACAGGAGCCGCTAAAACAGCAGGGAACTATGCTGCTTCCCTTTATCCTGCCAGGCAGGCACAAAAGGCCGGCTACGACCAGCTCCTATGGACAGACGGTAAATCCCACAGTAAGATTGAAGAAAGCGGTACGATGAACATCATGTTTAAAATCAACGGGAAATTGATCACCGCTCCCACCAATACAGGCACAATTCTAAAAGGCATCACCAGAGACTCGGTAATACAACTAGCCAAAGACTGGAATGAGCCATTAGAAGAGAGGTTTCTTACAGTCTCCGAACTGGAAACCGCACTGCAAGATGGGACTTTTGAAGAGGCCTTCGGAACGGGTACTGCCGCTACGATTGCACATGTACAACGTATAAATGTGAATGGTAAAGATTATGACCTTCCACAAAAACCATCAGATGCATTTTCCCATCGGGTGTTGGCAGAATTGGACGGCATCAAATACGGGACGGTTCAGGATCCTCATAAGTGGATCATCAGCGTATAAAAAAACTGAGTAAAAAGTCTGCCTATTATGTTTAGGCAGACTTTTTTTATACTGCGGGGACAGCATTCTTTACACTAAGGATTTTTAGCTTTTTCAGCCCGCCAGGCAGTGCCCATTCTATTTCCATCCCCTCCTGAAAGCCAATAAGTGCAACTCCTAGAGGAGAAAGTATAGAAAGCTTCTTTTCCGCCAGGTTGCCGTTCTTTGGCAAAGTCAACTGGAAGCTCAGCAATTTTCCTGACGCTACATCCTGTACCTCAAAGTACGAATTAATACGAATTACCTGAGACTCAATTTTTGAGTCCGCGACTTTCTTTGCTTTTTCTATTTCTTTTGCAAGCATAGAAATTTCCTTGGTAATCAAATGAGACGGAGTATTGACAATCAGTTCTTTAATCGTATTATAGTCAGTTTTTGTGAGTATTGGTTTCATGATTAGTTGAAATTAATGAGTGATTCCGGGCAAAGAATATCCGGACAAAGAGCTAGTAAGAAATCTGGAAAAATTGCCCTACTTACGTAATACTGGAAATCACTGAGGGCTACTGAATAAAGGCTTTATTCTTTTGGCAAAGCGCACAACTATCCGGTCTTGCGGCCGGGACTGCGAGACAATAATTATGCTGGATATGGGACTTGCTTAGAATCAATCTTATGAGAAGCTGAAAAGTAACCGTGTAAAAACAAGTTAACGTACTACCGCAGGTTATGTTTAGCTATTCGCTTCAAAATTCTAATAATCATGTACAAATAAATACCAGTAGGTAAACAAAAAGCCGAATTGAAACCGGATAGTTGTGCCATAACCCTATATGCACCCGACGAACCACAAATGGAGGTTTATTCTATCAAGGAACAGCATCTATTAAGCCAAGTTGAAAAACGCCAGGAATAGATTAAAAGCTGTCATTTTGAATGATTAGCCCATTTTTCATACGAGCGGTTTTTCAGCAAGCCCTGGTTATTGATAAAATAGTTCTAATGATCTTTTTTTGATAATTATCTTCATTTCTGAACATGGACCATCATTTCACGTTTTTTCAACATATTTAACATTTGAACCCGTGATAACGTCCAACTTTACTTTTATTTAGAATAATGAAAACCCTCTCAGTCCTTTTTCTGCTTTTGACAGCATCCATTTCCACATACGCCCAAGGCACAGACTTTGTACTTTTAAAAAGAGGTGCAAAACAAAAATCCCAAATCCGCTATTACCCAGGCGAGGAAATAACATATAAAAGCACCAAAATAGATTACTTCGTCACAGATGTCATCCAGAGTATTGACCAAAATTACATATACCTAAGGGAAAACATTCTTTCTCCTGAAAGTATTACTGAGATCGATGTACGGAACAAAGACCGTAGAAACAGTACCCTGAGAGCATTGAATATACTGACGCTGAGTGCTGGCGTTATACTGATAGGCGCAGAATCCATCAACAGTATCTACCAAGGCAATGAATTCTCGATAGACAGTGGTGTGGGACTGGCTTCGGGGATCTTATTGGGAGCAGGGGTAGCCATGCTGCCCCTTCGCTACAAAACATTCAAAAATTCAGGGCGTAATAAAATCCAACTTATACAAATGAGAATGGATTAATAGAAGAATACTGGTATAAACAGATATTTTTTCGGACTTTTGCACCCTAAATTTTAACCTAGACAGATGACTTCAGAACAACTGAAAGACTTGAAAGCCCGCACATCGGCTTTGAGGAGGTATCTTTGACTACGATCGTAAGATTGCCGAAATAGAAGACTTAGAGGCCGTATCGGCCCAACCGGACTTTTGGAATAATCCAGAGGAAGCGGAAAAAAGCATGAAGCAGATTCAAGCCCGGAAAGCTTGGACCAGTGCATTTGAATCACTCAATAAAATCATCGAGGACCTCGACGTTTTGTTTGAGTTCTACAGCGCAGACGAGGTTTCTGAAGAAGAAATCAAAGCTGAGTACATCAAAGCAGAAGCTGAAGTGCAGGAGCTGGAACTCAAGAAAATGCTTTCTTCAGAAGAGGATCAGCTGAATGCTGTATTGGAGATTAACCCCGGGGCAGGTGGCACTGAAAGTAATGACTGGGCCTCCATACTGATGAGAATGTACATCATGTGGGGTGAGAAGAACGGCTACAAAGTGAGGGAGGTAGATATGCAGCCTGGCGAAGTAGCCGGTATAAAATCCTGTACACTGGAATTTGAAGGCCCTCTAGCCTATGGATTTCTAAAATCTGAAACGGGTGTCCACAGATTAGTCCGTATATCTCCGTTTGATTCAGGAGGAAGAAGACACACTTCTTTTGCCTCCGTATATGCTTATCCTGAAGTGGACGATTCGATTGAAATCGAAATCAACCCTGCTGATGTAGAATTGCATACATCCAGATCCGGAGGAGCAGGTGGTCAGAACGTGAATAAGGTCGAAACCAAAGTTCAGCTAACTCACAAACCAACGGGAATAGTGGTGGTTTGCCAGATCGAACGCTCACAACTCGCTAATAGGGAAAAAGCAATGCAGATGCTGAAATCCCGCCTGTTCCAAATGGAATTGGAAAAGAGAAATGCGGAAATAGCGAAAATCGAATCCTCCAAGATGCGGGTAGATTTCGGTTCACAGATCCGAAACTATGTACTTCACCCATACAAATTGGTGAAAGACAACCGCACTGGGCATGAAACCTCCGATACACAGCATGTGCTGGATGGAGGGCTGAACGAGTTTATGAAAGCATTCCTGCTGGCGCAAAGCGAAGAGCAAGCAAGCAAAGAGTAATACATGAGGCCGGGACTAAATCCCGGCTTTTTTTTAGCCACAAAGACCGCGAAGAAAGCGCAAAGTCTGAACGAAACACCTCAGAATCTCTTGATTCTAGCTACTTAAGCCTTACTACAAGATTCTTTCCTCTCATCCCTGCTTTTTTCTTATTTTCGCAACTCTCATGCGAATCCGTCCCTCCTTTTTCACCCTAGATTTCAGCCTACTTTGTTTGAGCTCCTTCCTATTCTTTTCTTCTTTTAATATGGTCATCCCAGAGCTTCCAGAATATCTGACATCTCTGGGAGGAGAGGATTACAAAGGCCTCATAATCGCATTATTCACCCTTTCAGCCGGCCTTTCCAGACCTTTTAGTGGGAAATTGGCTGATAGAATCGGTAGAATACCAGTAATGATGATTGGTGCCAGCGTATGCTTTGTGGTAGGGATGCTTTATCCCTTACTCAGTTTCGTAAGTGGCTTCCTTTTTTTGAGGTTTGCCCATGGTTTTTCTACCGGTTTCACGCCCACTGGTGCTTCAGCTTATGTCGCTGATATTGTGCCATATCAGAAACGAGGAGAAGCCATGGGATTATTCTCGCTTTTTGGCTCCATGGGCATGGCAGCTGGACCAGCAATCGGAGGATGGCTGGCGACTATGGTCACTATAGAAACTGTGTTCTATGTATCATCATGTACCGCAATCTTCTCTATCCTGATTCTTGTAAAATTGAAGGAGACTCTACCTTCCAAAGAAAAGATCTCCTGGAAAATGCTAAGATTGAAAAAAGAGGAGATCATAGAAAAAAGAGTGCTAATCCCCTCTGGGATCTTATTTCTTTGCTGTTTTTCTTTTGGAGTAGTATTGACAATTATACCTGATTTCTCCGTGCACCTAGGCGTAGAAAATAAGGGTTTGTTCTTTGGCGTATTCACCCTTTCATCCTTGGGCATCCGCCTACTAGCTGGCAAAACATCCGATAGATATGGACGGGTTCCAGTAATGCGTGCTGCCAGCGCTACTTTGGTTTGCGCTATGATATTGATAGCAATTGCGGAAAGTAAACTTGCCTTACTAGGCTCAGGAGTCCTCTTTGGCTGTGCTGTAGGAATGTACAGCCCTACCAGCGCAGCATGGGTAGTGGATTTGGCCGTAGATCGGTTTCGGGGAAGAGCTTTGGCTACCATGTACATATTTTTGGAAGCCGGAATAGGTATAGGAGCATTGGTCTCAGGGTTTCTTTTTGCCAACAGCACAGAAAACTTTCGTTTGGTATTCCTTACCAGCGCAGGCATCGCTGCTGTAGCTTTTATACTTTTACTGATGATCAAAAGCCCAAACCAATTCCAAGCAAAAACTTAATAGCCCAACTGCTTATTCACCCTCGGTATGGAAAAAATCTCCTTTTGGCGACCGTTATAATAAATTACTTTCTCACCATCAAATAAAGCCCCTTCTTCCAGCATAATTCTCACGTCCTTATTCCATTCAGGCACAAAAACTACAGTATTCAATTCTATAGCATAACCCGTATTGGCATGAAGCGCAAAATCACCCGCCCCCGGAGTGTCTCCCTGATTATCCCACATACCAATAGTGGGGCCTGCTGAATGCCCATAGTACCCAAGTGGATGAGTATAGATACTGCCTCGGATACCCTGCGTATCCATAGCTTTCCTAGTAGCTCGAAGAATTTCATTTCCGGCTTTTCCTTCAACAAAATTGGAAGTCAGAATATCCTGAAGACTATTGCCTTGGCTAAATGCTTTCTGCAAATAATCAGGAACATCAGTTTCTCCGGCCTTGAGCACATATGCCATTTGTTGGGTATCTGTATTTAGCCTTAAATAGGTGATCCCAAAATCCATATGAAGCAGATCTCCAGGCATAATCACCGTATCAGGAGCTTTGTTTGCAAAATTCCTCTCATGCTCAGTATTTGCGGGATCGGCCCGCTGAATATCCACAGAAGGATGAAACCAGGTATCCAACTTCAGTTCCATGATTTTCTCTCTATACCACCACACCACATCCTCCGTCGTAGTCACTCCATGTGTAATCACGGCCTCAGACAACCCCTCTGCGATAATCGAATGGGCGATTTCCTGGATATGCCTGTAAGTTGCCATTTCAGGCTCAGTCCTGGTTTCTAACCAGCGTACCGCCAGAGTTTGAGCCGAAACAATCTTTGTATGAAGGTCAGTGGGCAAATATTCTAGAAGGAGCTGGTGCTCAGTAGAAGTCAGACCATCCGCATGCCCATAATCGTCAGCATAGTTTAAGCCTATTTTTTCAGGGTTTTTAGAGGCAATTAGTTCCACCAAAGCTTCCCATTGATCAGGTTGGTTTTCCGGATCCCAAGCTCTCTTAAAGGATTTACCCACATCATATCGGGCAACAGCATAAGTTTCCACTTCTGCATTTGCAGAAGGTTGATACATGACGAGAATAGTCCTTCTTCTAGCAGCCATCCATGTAGCCGGAAGCATAGTCTGGATCACAGGATCTTCATTATATTCCCGGGAAACCACCACCCACATATCAATTCCCGATTCCGTCATAAGTTCCGGAAGTAGGTTTTGGATACGGTATTCAAGCCAGCTATCTATCACTCCCGCCTGTTCCCGCTGAGTCAATACAGCAAGATCTTGTGCCAGACTGACATGGGTAAAAAGAGAAATAAATAAAACGGAAAGTAGCCTATTGATCATATTCAGATGGATTTGTCCTGAATATATAACAAAATCACTAACCCCATAAACATCTCCAATAGAAATCCCTAAACAGACACCACAGGCTTATTAGCAGAAATCATCCTGTTACTTAGTTTATAAAATCTATAAAACAGCACCACAGCAGTGACACTCAATCCAATCAAGAGGCCATACCATATTCCTTTTTCACCCATTTCCAGCTGAAAAGCCAGGAAATAACCCAGTGGAAGACCAATTACCCAATAAGCTACCAGCGTGATTAAGGTGGGGAACTTCACATCCTCCAATCCACGTAACACTCCCAGTCCGGCAACCTGAATACCATCCGATAGCTGGAACATCCCTGCTATGATTAGCAAAGAAGCGGAAAGTGCTACAACCTCCTCATTATCTATATACAGAGTGGGTAGATAAGACCTCATCAAAATAAAGATCAACCCGGTAATGGACATAAATATCAGAGTCATCCCAAAAACCACCATGCCGGCTTCCCGCATCGCTTTAAAATTACCTCTGCCTATCTGATTGCTAACCCGGATCATGCCGGCAGTACTCAATCCTGCCACCATCATATAGCTGACCGAAGCCAGGTTAATTGCAATCTGGTGCGCAGCAAGGGCATTCACCCCTATCCAACCCATCATGATGGCTGCAGCACTGAAAGCACTCACCTCAAAGATGTATTGAAAGCCTGTTGGCACACCTATTTTCAGTATTTTGTTCAAAAGTAAAAACCTCAGTTTTCCTATTCCCAGCTTCAGATCAAAGACCCTGTACCTAGAAGATCTCATGACATAAAGCCCCATCATGACAGGCATCATCACCCGTGATATCAGGGTAGCCAAACCTGCTCCGTTCAGCCCCATTGCAGGAGCTCCTAGATTGCCATAAATCAAGACCCAGTTGAGAAAAACATTCACCAAATTGCAGATAACGGTGACGTACATTGCCTGTTTAGTCTGGGAGATACCCTCAGCAAGTTGCTTGAAAGACTGGAAAATCATAAAAGGCAACAGAGATGAGGTAATAATGAACAGGTAAGGAATAGTGAGTGCTACCACCTCCTCAGGCTGATTGAGAAAATTCAATCCTTGGGACAACCCTACAACCACTATAGTCAAAATGGCTGCCGTGGCTATATTGATCCACAACCCATGCTGGAAAAGATGTCCTATGCGTTTATGTTTTCCTTTGCCTTCAGCGATAGAAACCAATGGTGTAATCCCCATAGATATCCCCATCCCAAACATCAGGATCACAAAAAATATACTGTTTCCCAAGGAAGCCGCTGCCAAAGGCACCGCCCCTAAGCGGCCTACCATCATACTATCCGCTACCCCCACCAGTACCTGTCCAAGCTGACTCAGCACTACTGGGAACGCCAGATTGAAAGTGATGTTAAAATGATCTTTGATCGTCATGTTACAATTTTAAAATCCTTGAGGCTTTGAGAATTCCCGCTATGCTGATTGCATCTGTTATCTCTCCATTCATCACCATTTCCAAAGCTTCTACAAAAGGCAATTTTCTTACTTTAAGAA
>CBFGUY010000014.1:0-44368 GCA_965651895.1 uncultured Algoriphagus sp.
TCTCCCCTTGATTAAACAAGGCTGTAAACGAAAACGAAAAATGGTTTGTCCCCAAAAAAAAACGAGAAATAAATTAAAACCAAATCCCATTGTCTTGTTAGTTGTCTGTCGTATCGTCTTTTAAGCTGCCGCATGACGGAGAAGGCTAAGAGCAGGTGGGGTATTAAAACCGATTCACTTAGCGTCACAACCAAAGTTAATTACTTTCAAATTCAGAACATTCCACCCACTTGCTCTTAGCCAAAGTTGACTGCTGTACATTTTTATTTAAATCAAATCTGCTCAATTGATTTTCGGTACATTCGAAAAAACAGGAAAGGTAGAAATCCGAATGCAATTATTAGTGTTCCTATAAGAACTAATAAAGCACCATATTGCATTCCGCTTGTCCTTAATATGATACCTAAACCAGTTACAATTGCCCCACTGAAGCCTAAAATGATTTTAAGTTTTTCAGATAAAACTTTACCCAAGGTCACTTTATATCTATTAATAGCTAGCATTGGCAAAAAGAGCAGTAAAAAGCAAATCATTCCAAGGGTAAACATGTCTCCTCCACCTTTCCAGTTTAAATACTTAAATAACCACCCAAGGGTCATGCTCATAGAGGCTAAAAGACCAATTAAATACATAATCATTTTCATAGTAATTATCTTTTTAGAGTTTAACAAATAAATAGTTTCCTTTTGAATTTCATCAAATCCATTGGGACATATGTGATTCAAGGCTTTTACATAAGCAGATTTGAATGAACTCCCTTTATTTAGTTCGTTTTCTATAAAGCAGCAAAAATGATCAAGCAAGTCATCTTTAAGTTCTGAAATAGAAATTTTACTTTTCTCAATTTCCCCTTTTATGAAAGAAACCTCTTTGTCCTCTAAAATCATAGAAAAGAAGCTTTTTGATGAGGAAATACAATATGCTGAATTGTCTTAAGAAACTCACTGAGCTCATCATATAAAGCGATCTTTCTTTCCTGTCCCTGTTTTGTTATAGAATAATATTTTCGAATCCGTTTTCCTACATTCACTGTCTCAACTTCCACAAGACCATCACTCAAAAGCTTGTGCAAGGCAGGATACAGGGAACCCTCTTTAATTAATATTTTATTGTCTGATAGTTCCTTTACTTTTTGAGTTAGCTCATAGCCGTACATTTTCCCATTTTCATCAAGTAATTTAAGTAGGATGGTTGTAAGAGTTCCTTTTATTAGTTCTGTTGAATTCATAAGGTAAATATACATAGAATTATGATACATCAAAATTCTATGTATATAAAATTTAAAAACAGTTGTCAGGGTATTCTGACTAACGAACCATAAAACCTTAAAAATCTGCGATTTTAAGGCCCAGGCCGTCTTCTGTGAGACCGTCCCGATAGATATCGGGATGCTTCTTTATCCTTTTCTAATCCCAACCAGAATGACGCCCGTGCTTCCCGATAAATCTGGAGCGACAGTTCTAAAATCGGCCTTGCAGAGAGTGATTGAATTTAGCAAAAAAATGGTTGAGGTGCTTTTACCCCGTTAGCATACGAAGTCAACTTTTTTAATGTAGGGGGAATTACAGGCAACGTTAAATTGTATGAGCAGTGCGGGTTTTAGAAGCATTGACAAATCGAACCGTTATAGTTTTCATTAATCGCATTTAGTTTCAAGTTTTGTAATCACCCCGCATTACTTATACAAAATATTGTGAGCTGTGATTCCTCCATAGGTCGTCATAATATTCTAATGTGGTTTATAAGAATTTCTACAGATTTAAATCGTTTTGATTTGTCTGGATTGAGGCCTATATTCCTTATTTCAACAAGCTTTTGGTCTTTAATTTTGTCCATATTTGTTTTTCCTGTGAGTATAAAAAGGATAATCATAGTTGCTGAATATATCTCGTGTTCAAAAGTGTAATTAGAAAATCCCTCTAATTTTAATTGAGGGTCGTTGAAATATCCTTTAAAATCTGTACTTAAAGACGTTAGTTCACTTTTCATTGTTTTTACTAGACCAAAATCTGATATTTTGAAAACTTCCACATTTTCATAGATTTTCACAAGCACATTTTTGGGGCTTAAATCTCGATGCATTAGATTTTTAGAGTGCAAGTAATCTAAACCTTTTAAGAACTGGTAGCAGATCAATTTTCTTTTTTCTTTTGAAAGGCTTGAATTGGTAACCTTAAGATGTTCATCAAGAGTTCTATCCATGAATTCCATATTGTATTCATTCGATTCCTCAAAATACCTATAGACCTCTACAATATAGGGAGAATCCAACTGTTTCATTTCTTCAAATTCTCTTCTGAAACGTAAAAGTTCTTTTGGGCTCAAATTAGACTTTGCTCTTTTTAGGACGAAATCCTTCTGATATTGTAGGTCTTTATATTTAAAAACTTTAGCGTATGATCCCTCACCAATTAGCTGCAAATTAGCAATGGTTTCAAAATGATTTGATTTTAGGGTAACAGAGTCGTTTGGTGAGAAAATTGGTGTGGTGTAGTAAATATCAATCTCTTTAAAACCGATCGGCATTGTGCTACCCCCAGATTCAACAAGGAACTCAGAGCATTCTTCAAACAACTGATTATAGTATTCATCAATCTTGAAGCTATGTTTCGTATTATTGAGGCTTCTTTTCAATCTATTGATCAGACGTATATTGTTTTTAAGCTCCCTGCTTTGATGTGCCCAGAAATGAGGGTTGGAGTTTTCTGTAACAGGCAAGCGAGTATTCATTTGTTCAAATAGCTGTACTAAATTGGAGTGAAACGTTCCGAAAATGCCAACAAGCTTTGGCTCATTAAAAAATCCGTATAGAGATCCGTATTCTGAAGAATTTATATCACCAATGCTTCTGCTTATTTTTTCAATTTCATTCTCAATATTCATATGGCCTTTCAAGGTTTCATACATGTTTTAAATATTCTGGCACTCCTTTTTTCATAGCTCACAATGTGTCCGAACAATCAACCAGCTACATATATTTTTTATATAACTTCTCAGTGCCATCCACTTAGCCCCAATTAGCCACCAATTACCCCAAAATAAGACAAAACTCTTTCTCTAAGAACAATTAGCCCCTTTAAAAGCTAGATTCTTATCCTAACACCTTGAAACCTTTGCTACTTCCAGGTATATTCTTCTAAATTCAGCAGTTTCGTATATTTCTTAATAGGTCATATATACGCAACCTTAAACCATCTACATTCCCCTGAACCAAAAAAAGCCGACTCTCGCCGGCTTTTACTTTAAAATCTATGCTTCAATTACACATTCTCACTCTTCACTGAAGCCGAGTAGAACTCCCGGTTCATTCTGGCGATGTTTGTCAAGCTAATGCCTTTAGGGCATTCTGCCTCGCAGGCCCCTGTATTGGTACATGCACCGAATCCTTCCGCATCCATCTGGGCTACCATCTTCTCTGCTCTGGTCATTCGTTCTACTTGACCTTGAGGCAGCATGGCCAACTGAGAGATTTTCGCAGAGGTGAAGAGCATCGCAGAAGCATTTTTACATGCTGCCACACAAGCTCCACAGCCTATGCAAGTAGCCGAATCAAAGGCTTCATCAGCAATTCTCTTTGGAATAGGAATCTCGTTTGCGTCAGGAACACCACCTGTATTCACAGATACGTAGCCACCAGCTTGGATGATTCTGTCAAAAGAACCACGGTCTACCACCAAATCCTTTATCACCGGGAAAGCCGCTGCTCTCCAGGGCTCGATCGTGATGGTATCCCCATCAGAGAAGGAACGCATGTGAAGTTGGCAGGTAGTCGTCTGCTTAGGGCCATGTGGATGGCCATTGATATAAAGTGAGCACATACCACAGATACCTTCACGGCAATCATGGTCAAAGTGCACGGGATCTTCTCCTTTTGCGGCAAGTTCCTCGTTCAAGACATCCATCATCTCCAGGAATGACATGTCAGAGGAAATTCCATCTATAGGATAGGTGACAAATCCGCCTTTATCGTTGGCGTTTTTCTGTCTCCATATTTTTAATGTCAGTTTCATACTAATATAGTTATGAATTAAGTCTTGAATTTATTTGTAGGATCTCTGGGTCAGCTTCACGTTTTCGAACACCAGAGGCTCCTTGTGCAATGTCTCTGGAGCATTTTCAGCCATAAACTCCCAAGCTGCCACGTAAGCAAAGTTCTCGTCATCTCTAAGTGCTTCACCTTCCGGTGTCTGGGATTCTAATCGGAAGTGTCCACCACATGATTCAGATCTATTCAGCGCATCGTCCACCATCAGTTCTCCCAGTTCCAAGAAATCAGCTACACGGCTTGCTTTCTCCAGTGTCTGGTTCAGTTCCTCATTGGCTCCCATTACTTTCACATCCTTCCAGAATTCTTTTCTCAGCTCCTGAATCATGCCTTTAGCCTTCTTCAATCCCTCTTCGTTCCTGGCCATTCCGCAGTACTCCCACATGATATGTCCTAGCTTTTTATGGAAGTAATCCACGGTTTTGGCTCCATTGATACTTAGTAGCTTCTGTATTGCATCTTTCACTCCTTTTTCTGCTTTCGCAAATTCCGGATGCTTTGGATCTACCGGGCTTGGCCCGATTTGCGCCAGATAATCACCGATTGTGTAAGGAACGACAAAGTATCCATCAGCCAGTCCTTGCATCAAAGCAGAAGCTCCCAATCTGTTTGCACCGTGATCTGAGAAATTAGCTTCTCCAAGTGAATAAAGTCCCGGAACCGTAGTTGACAAGTTGTAGTCAACCCAAAGCCCACCCATCGTGTAGTGAACGGCCGGGTAGATCTTCATCGGAGTCTGGTACGGATTCTCGCCGGTGATCTGCTGATACATGTCAAACAGGTTACCGTATCTCGCACGGATAGCGTCTTCACTGTCCCTGTTGATCGCATCACGAAAGTCAAGAAATACTGCCTGTCCAGTTTCATTTACGCCACGTCCTTCGTCACATACGTCTTTGGCGTTTCTGGAAGCCACATCACGGGGCACTAGGTTACCGAAAGATGGATACTTTCTTTCCAAGTAATAATCTCTGTCCTCGTCCTTAATATCTTTAGGCTTGATTTCTCCTTTGCGAAGTTTCTCAGCCATTTCTTTTGTTTTTGGCACCCATACACGTCCGTCATTTCTCAGTGATTCGGACATCAGTGTCAATTTGGACTGATGATCACCCGATACAGGAATACAAGTAGGGTGGATCTGCGTATAGCAAGGGTTGGCAAAATATGCACCTTTCTTATGCGCTCTCCATGCCGCTGTCACATTAGACCCCATGGCATTGGTAGATAGGAAAAAAACATTTCCATAGCCACCTGTACATAACAGCACCGCATGGGCAGCGTGGGTTTCGATAGCTCCGGTGATCAGATTTCTGGTCACAATACCCCTGGCATGGCCATCGATAGTCACCACGTCCATCATTTCAGTACGCGGATAAAGCTTCACTTTGCCATTGGCTACCTGACGGCTGAGTGCTGAATAAGCTCCCAAAAGCAACTGCTGTCCAGTTTGACCCCTGGCGTAGAAAGTCCTGGATACCTGTGCACCACCAAATGAGCGGTTGGCTAGTAATCCACCGTATTCTCTGGCGAAAGGAACACCTTGCGCCACACACTGGTCAATGATATTGACAGAAACCTCCGCAAGTCGGTACACATTCGATTCACGGGATCGATAATCACCGCCTTTGATGGTATCGTAGAAAAGTCTAAAAACGGAATCACCGTCATTCTGGTAATTTTTCGCAGCATTGATCCCGCCTTGCGCAGCAATAGAGTGCGCACGACGAGGACTATCCTGAAAGCAAAACGCCTTCACTTTATACCCTAGTTCTGCCAAAGAAGCGGCGGCAGAAGCTCCGGCAAGCCCGGTTCCCACTACAATCACCTCGTATTTTCTCTTGTTCGCCGGGTTCACCAGCTTACTGTTAAACTTATGTTTAGTCCACTTTTCGGCCAATGGGCCAATTGGGGATTTGGAATCTAGTATCATAGGTGACTATTGATTAGCTCTGTGATGTAAAATAGATGTAAACAGGCATGCTGGCGAATAGAATCGGCACCAGAATGCAATAGATTTTTCCGATCACAGCAATGGCAGGAGAATATTTTCTGTGATTCAAGCCAAGTGTTTGGAAAGCACTGGCAAATCCATGGGATAGGTGAAATGCCAAGAACGCCATCGCCACTACATAGCCTATGACCATCAGTTCATTTTGAAAGGCAAAAGTGACTATACTGAATAAGTCTTTGTATTCTTCACCATCGTAATTCACAACAGGAAGGTCTCCCCAGTGCATCTGAGCCCAAAAACTCTGCATATGGACCACAATGAAAATCAAAATGATAGTTCCTAGAATCCCCATGTTACGGGAGGAAAAGGTAGTAGAAGGCGGAGTAGAAACACCATAACCTACAGGACGCGCTGACTTATTTCTTTTGGTAAGCCAGATGGAGAAAATGACATGTCCGATGATGGAAATGTACGTCAGGTACGAAAGAAGCTTTACCGCAGGATTGGTGGTCATGAATTTGGCATAAATATTAAATGCCTCACCTCCATCATCCTTAAACAACAGTAAATTACCCGAAACGTGGCCTGTCAAAAACAGGATCAGGAAAAGTCCGGTCAGTGCCATGATCAGTTTCCTGCCTATTGTGCTACTCAAGGTTTTTGTAACCCAGCTCATACAATTTTTGCGATTAGATTAAAACGAAATCTTTGATTATTAGTGCCAAATTTACATGCGGAACAACTAGCAAACAATCCATTCTAAGGCACTTTCCTTATTTTAATCGGTTCTAAATAGGAAATACTCCTCCATGAATTATCTCCCCGGATAACCCGAAGAAAGGATTATATGTTTGATTTTATGGGGATTTTCTACTTATTTCCGTTTCTTTCGTACAAGAAGATAGTATAGTAAAAACCTGAAAATGGAATAAATTCGTACATTCTATCTCTCCTTACTAATGACCTTGACCAACATGAAGCTGAAACTTGCCCTCGGACTTTTTTTTATATTCCTGATTGCCGGAATTTCTGAAGCATGGGCTACGCATATTCGCGCCGGTGAAATTACAGCAGAGCGGCAATCACCACAATCCTTGGTATATAAAATCACGGTAGTAGGATATACAGATACCAGATCGAATGTGATTTTTGGCCCGGGAACAATAGATTTTGGTGATGGGAGAGTCGTAGAAGGACTAAATACAGAAAGTGCATTTGAACTTGTAGAGGATCTAGGTAACCAAATCGAGAAAAACACCTTTGTTATCGAACATACTTTTCAGGGGCCAGGCACCTATACAATCCGCTTTCTGGAACAAAACCGAAATGATCGTACGCTGAATATGGACAATTCGGTGGATACGCCATTTTATGTGGAGACTACCATCACCATAGATCCTTTCATTGGGATTAACAACTCCCCCGTCCTGACCATCCCTCCTGTGGATAACGGAGCTGTAAACGTGAGATATATCCACAACCCCGGAGCTTATGACCCGGATGGCGATAGCTTGGCTTACAAATTAATTGAGCCTCAGCAAGCATTCCAGCGGGTAGTTAATAACTATAGAAGCCCTGCATCCCCAGAATTTAGTTTCAGTCAGGAAGACGGAACTACCCCTGCATTCCTGACCTTGGATCCGGTCACAGGTGATCTGGTGTGGGACGCACCCGGTACTGCCGGGCAATTTAACATCGCATTTCGGGTCAACGAATACAGAAAACTGAACGGTAAGTGGGAACTCATAGGCAGTGTGGTCAGGGATATGCAGATCATTATAGAAAACTCAAATAACCGAAGACCTGAACTGATCCTGCCACCTGATCTCTGCGTAGAAGCAGGGACACTGATCGAGGAAATTATCCAAGGAGAAGACCCGGATGGTGATCCAGTAAGGATTGAGATTTTTGGAGAACCCATGGAGATCACTTCTTCTCCGGCGAGCTATTCACCTGAAAGTGCATTCCAACCCTCCCCAGGTATAGTCAACTTCAATTGGCAGACCGTCTGCAACCATGTGCGTGCCAGAGAATATGAAGTGCGGGTGCGCATCACTGACCAACCTAGATCCGGCCCGGCATTAGTGGACATCAAGACCTGGCGAATCAAAGTGGTGGGGCCACCCCCTGTTTTTGATGAGATAGAACAGATGTCCGGCAGGTCGGTGGAACTAAACTGGGATCCCTATGTATGTGCCAATTCCGCTAATGAAATGCAGGTCTGGAGGAGAATCAATTCTGATCCATACCAGCCCGATAGTTGTGAGACCGGAATCCGCGCAGGCTACGAACTGATAGGAACGACCAATATGCAGACGCAAGATTTCCTTGACACAAACGGAGGGGATGGTTTGGCTCCCGGAAACACGTATTGCTATAGATTGGTAGCCGCCTTCCCTGAACCTAGAGTGGGGGAAAGCATAGTCTCAGAAGAAATCTGCGTCACCATAGATGTGGATGTACCTATCATCACTAATGTGAGTGTGGAAGAAACTGACCCTACAACTGGTGAGATATTTGTAAAATGGACGCCTCCATATGATATAGACAAAGTGCAATTCCCCGGCCCATACAGCTATGAATTGCTCAGAAGTACCGGATTTACGGGGAATGCAGGACAGGTATCATTAGGAATAACTTCAGACACGCTTTTTACAGATACAGGCTTGAACACAGCGTCTTTGGTTTACAATTACGAGGTGGTTTTGCTAGACAGAAACACAAAAATTGACACATCTTCCAAAGCCTCTTCCGTATGGGCAAATCTGACGATTATCAATGAAGCCATTGAAGTCAATTGGCAATTTACCGTTCCTTGGAACAATGCTGTCAGTGAATACAAGCATGAGGTATATAGAAACAAAACTGATGCTGCCGCAGCAGATGAAGACACATTTGTGAAAATCGGGGAAGTGGATGTAACTACCGAAGGCTACAGCTTCCTTGATGACGGCAGTTTCAACGGTGTTCCTTTGAACAAGGAAATTGAGTACTGTTATTACGTGATTACCAAAGGATCTTATAATGTAAACGGATTAGTTTATCCTCTAGAGAACAAATCCCAGATCGTATGCGGCAAGCCTGATGACAACCGATTGCCATGTCCGCCGGTACTGACTTTTGAAGGGCCTGAATGCTCTGCCTATCTTGCTGAGGTTCCTTGCAACAACTCCACCTATGAGCATGATTTAAGCTGGACACCTGATTTCTCAGGAGAGTGTGATGATGAACTCAGTGGCTATAATCTTTACTTCACTCCTGATGGAGAATCAGGCCAATTTGAATTAGTAGCTACCCTATCATCACTGGAACTTGAGACTACTATTACCAACCTGCCAAATTACAGAGGTTGTTATTATATCACAGCAGTAGATAGATCTGGCAACGAATCTGAGCCAAGCAACATTGTTTGTGTGGACAATTGTCCTAACTACGTTCTTCCCAATGCGTTTACTCCAAACGGCGATGGATTTAACGAGACCTTTATGGCTTTTGACAACCCATTCCCACAATGTCCTCGATTTGTATTGGGTGTGGATATTTTCATTGTGAATAGATGGGGAGTAGAAGTGTTTTCTTATAACAGCCTGGAATCTGCGGAGAATGATATCTATATCCGCTGGGATGGAAGAGATAAGAACGGAAATGAATTGCCGGCCGGCACTTACTACTACTCAGGTAATGTGATCTTCGACGTACTCGATCCTGCGCTCAAAGAGCAAACTCTAAAAGGAACGATACAGCTCCTTAGATGATAGCAAACAAATCCATTATATTCTTTGATGGCGTATGTAATCTCTGCAATGCTTCCATTGATTTTGTGATCCGACGAGATAAGAAAGATCATTTTTTGGTGGGGGCATTGCAGGATGATTTCAGCAGAAAAATCCTTTCCGGATTTGAAGTAAAGGAAGATTACCTTGACTCCTTAGTCTTGTTGGAAAAAGGCAGGATTTACTATAAAAGCACCGCTGCGCTGAAAATAGCCCGAAACCTTTCGGGGTTATGGCCTGCATTGTATCCAATTATTATTTTGCCCAAATTCCTCAGGGATCCAATATATAATTGGATCGGGACAAACCGCTATCGCTGGTTTGGCAAAAAAAACACCTGCCGTCTCCCTACCCCAGAGGAAAAATCAAAATTCCTTTCTGAAGAAACGTTACCCCAAACAGGACTCAGCCTAGATTCCTGAAATACCACCTTGCAGACTCACTTTGGGAAAAGCCTTATATTTGCCCCGAACAAAATCACACTAGTCAATGAAGGCATTTGTTTTTCCGGGCCAAGGTGCCCAGTTCCCAGGAATGGGAAAAGAACTTTATGAAGAAAATCCCAAAGCGAAAGAACTGTTTGAGCAAGCAAATGAGATCCTAGGTTTCCGCATCACGGACATTATGTTTGAGGGAACTGCAGAGGAGCTGAAGCAAACCAATGTGACACAGCCGGCGGTATTTCTCCATTCTGTAATTTTGGCTAAAACAACCCCGGATTTTGCCCCGGACATGGTAGCAGGACACTCTCTGGGCGAGCTTTCTGCCCTTGTAGCCAATGGCACCTTAGCTTTTGAAGATGGTCTTAAGCTAGTTTACCAAAGAGCACTGGCCATGCAGGAGGCCTGTGAAATCAACCCATCCACCATGGCTGCTATCCTGGGATTGGCAGACGAGAAAGTAGAAGAAATCTGTGCCAGTATCACTGAAGAGGTGGTGGTTCCCGCTAACTATAATTGCCCAGGCCAGCTGGTGATCTCCGGATCAAATAAGGGAATAGAAATCGCTTGCGCAAAAATGAAAGAAGCCGGAGCTAAGCGTGCACTGCCCCTTCCCGTGGGAGGAGCTTTTCACTCTCCATTGATGGAACCTGCTCGTGAAAAATTACAAAAAGCGATAGAAGCTACTGAGTTCCATACGCCAAGCTGTCCTGTTTACCAAAATGTAAGCACAACAGCAGTAACCGACGTTTCAGAAATCAAAGCAAACCTCATCGCCCAACTGACTGCTCCGGTGAAGTGGACCCAATCCGTACAAAATATGGTAGCTGACGGGGCAACTGTGTTCGTAGAGTGCGGCCCTGGTAAAGTACTCCAAGGATTGGTCAAAAAAATACATGCTGAAGCTGAGGTTTCAGGGCTCTAAGTCCACTGAGATCTCATAGAGAAATCATTGCACAAGCTTGGTTCAAATTATGAAGATTTGAACCAAGCTTTTTTATTTCGACAGACATGAGGCAGTAAATCACTAACATTCCCACACTCTCACCTCACTTTCATCCTTACATTCGATAAGCATCTGTCGATTGGTTTTGCCTATAATCGGGTGAATAAAATCCGGAAGAATCTCAGCTAATGGCGCAAGCACAAATTTCCTTTCCACGATAAAAGGGTGCGGGATCTGGATCGCAGGAGTATCAATTACATTTTCTCCAAAATAAATTACATCAATATCCATAGTCCTATCTCCCCAGTGTTCATCCCTTTTTCTTCCAAGATCAGTTTCTATTTGTTGGGTAAAAGTTAAGAGTTCAGACGGAGAGTAAGTCGTTTTTATCTGAATCAGCTGATTTAAAAAGGGGCCCTTAGCCACTCCTCCCCAAGCTTCGGTTTCGTAAATCTTAGATAGAAGTGTCACTTCGCCAAGCTTCGACACAGCCTCCACCGCTGCATTTAAAAGAATCAATCTATCCCCTTTGTTTCCTCCCAGTAGTAAAACTGCTTTCTCAGGCATGCTCAGTTTATTATTGTTTTTGTAATCATGGCCTAAAATAGGTTATTTTGGAACTTCAAATAATCTAGCTTATGAAATTCTTAGGAAATGTACTGGCAGTCATTGTCGGGCTTTTTGTTTTCAGCATTTTGAGTGTGCTTGTCATGTTTGGCTTGATCGGAATGCTGGCAGCCACAGGAAGCGACAAAGTCACAGTAAGTGAGAACACTGTTCTACACCTAGATCTTAACGGAAGAACTATCGTAGAGCGAACTTCTGAAGATGATCTGGATTTTTCTAGCTTAGGCAACCCATTTGGTCAGGATCTCACTGCCGGGCTGCTCAATCTGAAAAAAGCTATAGCCGAGGCTAAAACTAATGATAAAATCAAAGGAATTTACCTCAATACCGGAATGGTATTCGCAGGTCAGGCCAGTTTGCTAGAGCTGAGGGAAGCCTTACTGGATTTCAAAACCTCCGGAAAGTTCATCCTAGCCTATGACGAAGCGTACACTGAGGGCGGCTATTATGTGGCCTCAGTGGCAGATGAAATTTATCTAAACCCATTGGGAGGAATAGATTTCAATGGATTCTCCGCAGAAGGGATTTTCTTCAAAGGCCTGTTTGAAAAAGTCGGTGTGAAACCTGAAATATTCAGGGTGGGTGAATTCAAATCGGCTGTAGAACCATTTATTTTGGAGAAAAGCAGCCCTGAAGCCAGGTTACAAACCCAGTCTTTTTTGGATGACATGAATCAATTTGCCTTGCATGAGGTAGCTGAATCAAGAGGGATAGCTTATGATTCTCTGAAAAAAACCAATGACCTGATGCTTGTACGCAAGCCGCAGGACGCTGTTACTTATGGTCTTGCAACTGATTTACTCTATTTTGACCAAGTACTTTCCAAACTGAAAGATAAACTGGGCATAGATGAAGATGATGACATTAAAACGATTAATGTCACAGATCTTAACTCCACTGCGAAGTCCAAAAACATCACATCAAAGAATAGAATCGCAGTAATAGTAGCGGAAGGTGAGATCGTAGGCGGTAAAGCAGAAGGTGTGATCAGTTCTGATAAATTTGCCAAAGAAATCCGCAAGGCCAGAAAAGACGACAACATCAAAGCCATCGTACTCCGTGTAAATTCCCCAGGAGGATCTGTAGTAGCCTCTGAGGTGATCTGGAGAGAAATGGCCGAAGCGAAAAAAGTAAAACCTGTCTATGTCTCCATGGGCGAAGTAGCAGCTTCCGGGGGGTATTATATTTCTGCCCCAGCTGATACGATCGTGGCTCAACCGAATACCATTACCGGATCTATCGGTATTTTCGGCATGATGTTCAACGCCCAGGAGCTATTGAATGACAAGCTCGGGATCACTACTGACGTGGTAAAAACTGGTGAATTGTCCGATTTCATGAATCCTACCAGACCTATGACTGACGTAGAGCGCTCCATCATCCAAAACATTATAGAAGATGGTTATGAAACTTTCATCTCCAGAGTTTCCGAAGGAAGAGGAATGTCCACCGAAGCCGTGAAAGAAATAGCATCAGGACGTGTATGGACGGGAAATCAAGCAAAAGAGCGTGGCTTAGTAGATGTATTGGGAGGACTGAATACCACCATCAAAATCGCTGCTGACAGAATCGGCGCAGGCGATGATTACAGAGTAGTATATTACCCCACTCAAAAATCCTGGATAGAAACCTTATTGGAAGACTTTGGGAAAAATGTCCAAACCAAGATTCTTAAGAGTGAATTAGGCACCAACTATACACTGTACCAGACGGTAGAAAAATTAAAATCCTACGAAGGTATCCAGGTAAGAATGCCACAGGATATCATCATTAAATAAAAAAAGCGGCCCGAGCCGCTTTTTTTTATTTGCCTATTTCAAATATTGAGATTGCAATATTTTTGAGCAAAAGTATTTTTTAAAACAGTTATCACTTTGACAACTGACCACTGTAAACTGCGACTGCCTACTGGAACCGCTACTTGCTCACTAAGCCTCTTCTCCAAAACCTGTTTGCAACAATATCAGCCATGCTCTCTGCACATCATCTTCATCCAGTGCCTCTTTGGCCAGTAAATGAAGATGATCAACCAAGGAATCAGGATCATGCTGGAAACGGATCCTCATTTCCTGAATCTCAGCCCCCCTGCCAAAAGCAGCGACCTCTGCCTCTCCGGGTAAAACCTCCACATTCCCCAGCCTTCCCAAATTATTTCCGCTTAGAATCATGCTATTTCTCACCGATGCAGGCATCTGGTCTATCCCTATTCCCAGATTTCTGGCAGGCTTTGGGATTTGAAAAAGGGAAGCACCATTTGCCCTACTATACCAATTCCCTCCCAATCTAGCCACAGCATCCAGCTTTCTAGGATCAATTACTCCCTTTTCATCCAGTATCTCTCGCCTCACATGGGCTGCCAGAACCTCACAGATCACCAAATTGCCGGCACCGCCACTTTCTCCGAGTGACTTTACCTCATTCACCCTGCACTCAAACGCCACATGTGCTTCTTTGATACGGGGCGGCCTAACTTCATTACTTTTCAATGGAGTAAATCCCGCTTTTTCGAATTCGTTTACGCCTTTGTCATATTCTGCACTTGCCAGAGACATCTGCTCCACCATACCAAAATGAACCACATGGATAACGGCCTCAGGAACCTCCAGCACATTCTGTAGAGTATGCTTTGTGGTATTGTCTCTCATCCTCCTCAATGGTGAAAAAATAAGAATCGGAGGATCTGAACTAAACAAGTTGAAAAAACTGAAAGGGCTAAGATTGACATTGCCTTCTTTGTCAATTGTACTCACAAAGGCAATGGGTCTGGGAGCCACCGCTCCTTGCAATAACCCATAAAATTCAAGCGTAGAGATGTCTTTGGGATAAATGGTTTTCATTTGATGAAATTATGATTCAATTTTAAATACTTAAACCATTTTCAAGAATAAGTTCTAAAATCATGAGAAGAATTGTAAGAGGTATTTTAAAAATAAGTGTCTTCATAATCGCCTTGATTATGGGAACGCAAGCTATTTCCCAGGCCCAAACACACAATCTTGCCACCTTCAATATCCGCTATGCCAATCAAACTGATACAGGAAATCTTTGGGAAGACAGACTTCCGCATGTGGCCAGCCTGATCCAATTTCACCAGATCGACCTGGTGGGAGTTCAGGAAGCCTTAAACAAGCAGCTTCTGGATCTTAGTGAAACTCTCGGGTATGAATTTATAGGAGTAGGACGTGATGACGGCACCGAAAAAGGTGAATATGCTGCCATACTTTATAATCCCGCTAAGTTTGAAATACTTGATCAGGGCACCTTTTGGCTATCACCAACACCTGAAAAACCAAGTAAAGGCTGGGATGCTTCACTGAACAGGATCTGCACCTGGGGTAAATTCAGACAAAAAAACGGGGAAACCTTTTATGTGTTCAATATTCACTATGATCACATTGGTCAGCAGGCCCGTGAAGAAAGCAGCAAGCTGGTCATGGCACAAGTATCTCTACTCAACAAAGAAAATGCGCCTGCAATTCTGATGGGAGACTTCAATGTCACTCCTGAAAACGCAGCTTACAGCACCATCACAGCTAATCCGGATTGGAAAGATGCCAAGACGATTTCTGAAATACCTTCCTATGGCCCGGCAGGCACATTCACAGGTTTTGATTGGGATAAATTACCTGATGGGGTAATCGACCACATATTTGTAAAGGGTAACCTGAAAGTAATCCGCCATGGTATTCTCACCGATAATTATGGCAAGAAATATCCTTCCGATCATTTTCCTGTGATGGTGGAGCTGAAGTTTTAAGCCCCTTAGTGATCATCTTTGATTTCCCGATAGTGCCGTTGGTACTGCGGGAAATCAACATCTGATTCACACAATCCCCCCAGAATGCTGTGTGGTGTATATCTAATTGAATCACTGATCCGACCGAAGCCTTAATCACCCCGTTCCGTAGGAACGGATGGTCGGTAGATTTGTGGATATGGGATATATCATCGTTCCGTACGAACGTCTGGTAAAAATCATTTCTTTCTCTGTAAAAAAATTGCACATAACAGCTACAAACACTTTGCGCTTTCTTTGTGCCCTTCGTCTCTAAAAACAAAAAAACCGGGCTGTGAGGCCCGGTTTTTAATTCAATTTTTATCATAGCGAATGTACCGTCAACAGATCACCATCCTTTTGGACTTTGGCTAATTCCTTTTTGGTCAAACCTTTCATAGCAACATCCCATTTCTTGTTGCTAAGACCAGTTTGTTCCTTGAGCTTAGTTAAGTCAATTGGATGCTCTTTCTTAAGTAAATCCAATACCAGTTTCTCCTCCTCGGTCGTTTCTACCTGTTTTTTCTCTGGTCTCATCTGAGGGAAGAAAAGTACTTCCTGAATTGTGGTATTATTGGTCATTAGCATGGTCAGACGGTCTATACCTATACCCAGACCTGAGGTAGGGGGCATACCATATTCCAAGGCACGGAGAAAATCCTCATCCATAGCCATGGCTTCGTCGTCACCTCGCTCAGCCAGCTTCAACTGATCTTCAAAACGCTCACGCTGATCGATCGGGTCATTTAGCTCGGTGTATGCATTTCCAATCTCCTTGCCGTTCACAAAAAGTTCGAATCGCTCTACCAACCCAGGCTCAGTCCTGTGCTTCTTAGCCAATGGGGTCATTTCTATAGGATAATCCGTGATGAAAGTAGGCTGGATCAAGTTAGCCTCCACCTTCTCACCGAAGATCTCGTCCACCAGTTTACCTTTGCCCATGGAGTCATCCACTGCTATTCCCATTTCCGCACAGACTTTGCGCAATCCTGCTTCATCCATCTTGCTGACATCTACACCCGCATATTCCTTGATGGAATCATACATGGTCAGTCGTCTATATGGTCCGGCAAATTCAATTTCGTGGTTGCCTACTGTGATGTTGGTTTTACCATGGATTGATTGTGTCACCTGCTCGATCATCTCTTCCACCATTTTCATCATCCAGATGTAGTCCTTATAGGCGACGTAGATCTCCATGGAGGTAAACTCCGGGTTATGCGTGCGGTCCATTCCTTCATTTCGGAACATCTTCCCAAACTCATAGACCCCATCAAAGCCCCCAACAATCAATCTCTTAAGATAAAGCTCATTTGCAATGCGCAAATAGAGAGGCATATCCAAGGTATTGTGGTGTGTATTGAAAGGGCGTGCAGCAGCACCTCCGTGAACCGCCTGTAAAATCGGGGTTTCCACTTCCAACCATCCATGATCGTCGAAATATCGACGCATTTGGGTGATGATTCTGGAGCGGGTTATAAAAACTTTCTTCACTTCCGGGTTAACAGTCAGATCCACATACCGCTGACGATACCTGAGCTCAGGGTCTGTAAACCCATCATGCACATTGCCGTCCTCATCTCTCTTCACGATGGGAAGAGGTTTCACCGCTTTGGAAAGCACTGTCAGCTCTGTCACATGAAGAGAGATTTCCCCGGTCTGGGTGGTAAAAATATAGCCTTTCAAGCCTAAGAAATCACCTATACCCAAGAGCTTTTTAAATACGGTATTGTATAATGTCTTGTCCTCGCCTTCACAGATATCATCCCGACGGACATAGAATTGCAGACGTCCGGTAGCATCCTGGATCTCCCCAAAGGAAGCCGAGCCCATAATCCTGCGGCTCATCAATCGCCCGGCGATGGAAACTCCTTTATAGTCATTCTTCCGGTTTTCATAGTTCCTATGAATATCTTCTGAAGTGACATTGATGGAAAAAGCCTCTGCCGGATATGGATTTATTCCCAGCTTCATCAATTCTTCCCGGTCTTTACGACGCTCAAGTTCCTGTTCGCTTAAAAGTTGCATTCTATATAATTTGAAATTTGTTGTCCTTTCTATATTGCTGGGTGTCAGATGACCGATGTCCGATGTAGGCCGCAATCTTGCAACTTTACCATCTTCCGACTTTCCACCTCACACTTTTCACCTTATACTACTTACTCTTTACTGAGACTGGTCTCTTACCCAACATCGGTCACCCGACATCGGACATCAAGCAATTATTTATTCCTCCTTCTCTCCATCTCCCGCTTGATCAGCTCAAACTCCCTACTGCTCTGTCCTGCAATACTGGAATTCTCCGCTGCTCTACGGGTAAGGTACGGCATCACCTTTTCCACAGGGCCATAAGGCACATATTTCAATACCCGATAGCCTGCATTGGCCAGATTGAAAGAAATATTGTCACTCATACCATAGAGCTGTCCGAAGAAAACCTGATCTGATTTGGGATCAATCCCAAATTTACCCATCAGTTCTACGACTAGCAAGTTACTGTTCTCATTATGCGAACCACTCATTAGATAGACCAGCTGATGATTAGCCAGGCAGAATTCCACCCCTGCATCATAATCCCTGTCTGTGGCCGCTTTGTCCGGCTGGATCGGGCTTGGATATCCAAGTTCCTCCGCCCGCTCACGTTCCTTCTCCATATATGCCCCCCTTACAAGCTTTGCGCCCAGCTTAAAGCCAAGCTCCTCAGCCAGCATCTTAGCTTCCTTCAATCTTCCCAGCATATCCGCTCGATACATCTGAAAGGTATTATAAACCACGCAACGCTCCTTATTGTACTTTTCCATTGCCTCATAGGTCAAGGAATCCACTACGTCCTGAAACCATGATTCTTCGGCGTCAATAAGAATTTTCAGTTTCAGATCATGAGCTGTTTTACAAAGCAAATCTACTCTGGCTTTACATCGCCGGAAAGCTTCTTCTTCGACCTTGCTCAACTTTTCCTTTGCCTGGATTTTGGTCAGAATATGATAATCCCCCAAGCCTGTCACTTTCACCACACCAAACGGCAGGTAATCAGTTTTGGCAGATTCTATCAGTGTCTGTCTAATTTCCTGCGCTGTTCTCTCAAAACTCTCTTCATCGCCTTTTCCTTCTACAGAATAATCCAAACAAGATTCCACCCCATATTCAGCCAGTTTTTTACAATCTTCCACACTTTCCTCTATGGTCTCTCCACCACAGAAGTGTCCAAACATGGTCTGCTTCATGATCCACTTGATCGGAAGATGAAGTTTCAATGCAAAATGAGTCAAGCCAATCCCTATGTCTGAAACCGTCTTATTGTTCAGCAAGGCAAAGACTAGATACATTCTTTTTAGCTCCGCATCTGATTTGGATGCAAAGGCTACTTTCAAATTCTCAAAAGAAATATTGGGTTGGGCGGGCATAATCCTCAAATAAGGCTGCAAAGATATCAAAAAAACTGCTTTTGGGTAGGTATCCTTCGGATAATTGAGACAAGTCTTACTCGTTCTTATTCACATCTTTACCTAGTAATTTCATTAAGAATGACGCGCTTTATTTTTTGATTTATAGAAAGCAGCAAAAATCAGATGTTTGATAAACATAGATAGCATTCATTATCAGCCAGTTTCCTAAACTTTTTTTTCTGGAATAAACATAAAAATTTCAAACCAAAAACAGAATATAATTTTGAGTTTACGCTGTTTTTGGCAGAGAATTACATAAAACACAAAGAATTCAGCTAGGTATTAGGAGAATGTTAAATAAAGAGAAGAAAATTTATTTTGTTTTTAAAATCCGGTCTAGTACATTTGGCACATGTTAAAAACAGCAGCGACATATTTTACCTTCTTTTACTTTTACTTTCGAAGCCAAAATCGAATCGGTGCTGTGTATTGCCTAGCCAAAAACTAAAAGAAAATATAAACACATAAAGCCCGATTCGAAAGAGTCGGGCTTTTTTTATTTAATGCTCAGAAAATTATGAAAGCGCACAAACAAATCAAAGACTGGGGCTTGGGCCTGACTGGACCAACCATCATCGCAGGACCTTGCTCCGCAGAATCCCCTGAGCAGATCGAAAAGATCTGTCTGGAAATGAAAGAAAACAACATGATCCCGTCCATGTTCCGTGCAGGAATTTGGAAGCCAAGAACCAGACCGGGAAGCTTTGAAGGCATAGGTGAGGAGGGTTTGAAGTGGATGGAGATTGTCCGTCATCACCTGAATATCCCTATCACCGTGGAAGTGGGAAACGCAGCCCATGCTGAAATGGCCCTTAGAAATAAGGTAGATGTAGTATGGGTAGGTGCCAGAACCACCGTCAATCCTTTCGCTGTACAGGAAATAGCAGATGCACTCAAAGGATCTGATATCCCAGTAATGGTGAAAAACCCGATGAATCCGGATCTCGATCTATGGATGGGAGCTTTGGAAAGATTTCAAGCGGTTGGATTGGACAAACTGGCCGCAATCCACAGAGGATTCTCTGATGCTTACGACAAAAGATTCCGTAATAAGCCAAACTGGTCTATGCCTATGCACCTGAAGCGTGTATGGACTGGTATGGAAGTAATCAATGACCCTTCCCATATTGTGGGCAAAAGAGACGGTATCCTGGAGATTTCCCAGAAAGCGATGAACTTCGGTCTGGATGGCTTGATGATCGAGACCCACCACGATCCAGACAATGCATGGTCTGATGCCAAGCAGCAAGTGACTCCAGCAAGATTAAAGGAAATCATCGGAGCAATTGATTTCAAGAAACCGTTGGAATCTGAGCAGCCAAGCGAAAGACTGAATGATCTAAGAAGAGCAGTAGATCACCTGGACGATCAATTGCTGGATATTCTTCAGGAAAGATTTGCAGTGATCGATCAGATCGGAGCACATAAAAGAGAGCACCACCTTTCCGTATTTCAGTCTGATCGCTGGAAAGAAGTGATGGAAGGACGTACCGCAAAGGGAGTAGCCAAAAACCTTAGCGAGAAATTTATGCGTGAGTTGCTTTATTGTATCCATGAGGAGTCGGTAAAGCGTCAGGAAAAGCAGCTTAGAGATGCTGATCCGGTTAAAAAATAAATTTGAGTAGCTGTAAAAATAAATTTCTCAACGCCTCATTGCTTTGAGATATACACAGCTATACAGAACCAGTAATTTCATAATACTGAGCTTATTCAAGTCTGAGGGGAGGGATTCCTCTCCCCTTAGACTTTTATAATTTAGACTCAGCAAACTCCATTCTTCGTGAAGCCAATTATCTTTTCTGAAAAGGCAGCGGTGGATCTGACCGCTGTTCTCAGTGAAATCAGATTTTCCAGCCTTTTTATTCTCACAGATGAAAACACCAAGGAACACTGCCTTCCCCTGGTAGAAGAAATTTTCCCTTCCAACAGTACCTTTTTCACTATTGACGCAGGTGAAAAAAACAAAAACATCGCTACCTGTATGCAAATCTGGGCAGCTATGACTGAAGCGCAGCTTGACCGAAAAGCCCTGTTTCTGAATATAGGCGGAGGAGTTCTGGGTGATATGGGTGGTTTTTGTGCAAGCATTTACAAAAGGGGGATCCGATTTATCAATATGCCCACCACCTTACTTTCTCAGGTAGATGCCAGCGTAGGCGGGAAATTGGGAGTGGACTTTGAAGGACTGAAAAATCATCTGGGTGTATTCAATGAACCCGAAACGGTCATTGTGGCATCCGAATTCCTGAAATCTTTGCCAGAAAAGGAAATCCGTTCTGGCTATGCTGAGATCATCAAGCATGGATTGATCAAAGACAAAGTGTATTTTGAAAGCCTTGATTTTGACAATTGGGCAAATTCCTATTGGACTCCGCTGATCCATCATTCTGTAGGAATAAAAAAAGCAGTGGTGGAAGAAGATCCCAAAGAAGCAGGGTTACGCAAAATACTGAACTTTGGGCATACAATCGGGCATGCGTTTGAAACGTATTTCCTCGATGGCCCCAGACATCTATTACATGGAGAAGCCATCGCTGTGGGCATGATTTGCGAAGCCTGGCTATCTCATAAGAAATTAGACCTTTCTATGGCCGAACTGAAACAAATTCAGGAGGCTTTACTGAAAGTGTATGGCAAAATAGAAATCCAAGAGAGCGATTTAATCCCAGTACTGGATTTTTGCCTGCAAGACA
This sequence comes from uncultured Algoriphagus sp., assembly GCA_965651895.1. Lineage (GTDB taxonomy): Bacteria > Bacteroidota > Bacteroidia > Cytophagales > Cyclobacteriaceae > Algoriphagus. Next base: position 21,697 of record CBFGUY010000014.1, read on the forward strand.
AAAAAAATGAAGGCAAAGAGCTCATGTTTTCTTTGCTAAGTTCGATTGGCGAATGCACCTATAATATTCCCGTCACTAGGGAAGAGATCCGTGAAGCCATACATTATTACCAAAACCTATCTCATTCCTAATACTCAGTCCCTTGAAAACCGAAACCATGGAAGTTATTCATCTGGCTCAAAAATCAGATTTCACCCATACCCATATTCCTCTTCCCTCCTCCAAAAGTGAATCCAATCGCGTCCTGATTATAGATGCACTGACTGAGGGAAAAAACACGCTCAGCAACCTAGCAGAAGCCAGGGACACGCAGACGATGATCAGCTTGCTGAAGAAAAACCCGCCGGTTTTTGACGTCTTGGATGCTGGCACGACCATGCGATTTTTGACGGCCTATGCAGCGATCACCAACCAAAATAAAGTAATGACCGGAACGGCTCGTATGTGTGAGCGGCCGATCGGGATTTTGGTGGATGCACTGAGAACTGTGGGCGCTGAGATCCATTATTTAGGCGTGGAGGGCTATCCTCCGATGGCTATACATGGACTAGCTGAGCAGAAAAGTAAAACTGTGAATATCCGTGGAGACGTCTCCAGCCAATACATATCAGCCATGCTGATGATTGCCCCTTTGCTACCGCAAGGCCTGGAAATTGTACTGGAAGGGAAAGTAGGTTCCAGATCTTACATAGAAATGACGCTGGATACCATGAAGCAGTTTGGCATAAGCTATTCATGGGATGGAAATAAAATCAGCATAGCTCATCAAGCTTATCAACCCACGACTTTCGCAGTAGAAAGCGACTGGTCAGGAGCAGGATATTGGTTTAGTCTGCTGGCCTGCGCTGATTCCGGGGAATTGTTTTTGGAAGGGCTGAAGGAAAACAGCCTGCAAGGAGACTCTGCAGTAGTAGAAATCATGGGACAACTAGGCGTAAAAAGCACATTCCAAAACGGAGGTGTTTTGTTGCAGAAAAAAGAAGTAACGGGATTGAAAAACTGGGATTTCACACACTGTCCTGATCTGGCGCAAACTATCGCTGTTACCTGTGCCATTCTTGGTCAAAACGCCATCTTTACCGGGCTGGAGAGCCTGAAAATCAAAGAAACAGACAGAATTTTCGCCCTTCAGCAAGAATTGGCAAAATTCAACGCTGATCTGAAAGAAATCGAACCGGAAGTTTATCAGGTAATCCCTTCTGTCACTATGCCTTCTGAGGTAAAGATCCATACCTACGAAGATCATAGAATGGCTATGGCCTTTATGCCTTTGCTCACCAAGACCCGTGTCAGCATAGAAGACCCATCCGTGGTAAACAAATCTTACCCCAGCTTTTGGAAGCATTGCCAGCTTGCCGGAATATCCATTCTTAATCAGGATAACTAATGGCGCAGCTCAGAATAGCGATCCAGGGAGTTCCCGGTTCCTTCCATCATCAAGTGGCACTGCGCAATTTCGGTGAAGACATATCTATTTTAGACTTCACTACATTCGAACCTGTAGCCAGAGCTGTAGCCAGCGGGAAAGCAGATTTTGCTGTGATGGCGATAGAAAACTCTATAGCCGGAGCGATTTTGCCCAACTACGATCTCATCGATCGCTATGGGTTAAGCATCCGTGATGAATATTATCTACCTATAGGACACCAGTTTATGGCCCTCCCAGGGCAGAGCATTCAAGAGATCAGAGAAGTGCGCTCCCACCCTATGGCCTTGTTGCAGTGCAAAGCTTTTTTTGCGCAGCATCCTCATATACAGCTCAAGGAAGATACGGACACCGCTTCTGTGGCTCGGGATATTGCCGATGGAAACTGGAAAGGCGTAGCGGCTATTGCCTCGACTATAGCTGCTGATATTTATGGGATGGAGATTTTGGCGCCGGACATTCAGACGGTCAAAAGTAATTTTACCCGCTTCATCATACTACAGAAGGATGCCATAACTTTAAAAAAAGCAGTCAATAAAGCATCCATCAAAGTAACTATTTTGAACGAAAAAGGCGGTCTCGCTAAACTTCTGACGCTCATCGCCGAAAATGGAATAGACCTGAGCAAAATCCAGTCAATTCCCGTAATCGAAAAACCTTGGGAATATGCATTTTTCCTCGACTTGGTTTTTGAAGATCATGCCATATTCTCACAGACAATTGACGAAATTAAGACTAGCTTTGGCGAGGTAAAGATTTTTGGAGAGTACCAGAGCAGAAAATAAGGACAGGACTATCCGCGAGGATGGCATTAGCCAATATTGCTTTGCTCACTTGGCTGGCCGACTTCTGTCCGGCGACAGGAGAGCACGAAGTATCCGCAGCGCTAGTGTTGGCAGAATCCAATTATGCTTCAGTCTCTTTACCATTGGAAAAGCAGAAATACATAAACAAGAATACATAAATGAAAGGTTTTGCAGATCGAGTAGGAAGCGTAGAAGAGTACTACTTTTCAGCTAAGCTCCGCGAAGTAAACCAGATGATTGCGGAGGGGAAGCCTGTAATAAATTTAGGCATAGGAAGTCCAGACCTGGCTCCTGACAAATTGGTCGTGGATGCCCTGAAAAGCACTGCAGACAATAGCCAGACTCATGGATACCAGAGCTATCAGGGTATTCCCGAACTGAGAGCTTCTATCGCACACTTCTATTCCAGAGAATATGGAGTCACCCTTGACCCAACCAAAGAAATCCTTCCTATGATGGGTTCTAAAGAAGGAATCATGCATCTCTGTATGACTTTTCTCAATCCCGGAGATGAAGTCCTCATACCAAATCCAGGGTATCCTACTTATACTTCAGTATGTAATCTTCTTGGTGCAAAGTCTGTGTTTTACACGCTAGACTTGTCAAAATCCGGCAGGCCGAATCTGGAAGAACTGGAAAACCAAGATCTAAGTAAAGTAAAACTGATGTGGATTAACTATCCACATATGCCGACGGGAGCTCCCGGCAGCAGAGTCATCTTGCAGGAATTGGTGGCTTTTGCCAAAAAACATGAAATCGTCCTTCTCCATGACAATCCTTACAGCCATATCCTGACTAGGGAGCCGATCAGTATTTTATCCATTCCTGGAGCCAAGGATGTCGCTATGGAGCTGAATTCACTCAGCAAAGCTTTCAATATGCCTGGCTGGAGAGTAGGAATGCTGGTGGGCAGGGAAGACTGGATAGCAAAAGTGCTGAAAGTGAAAAGCAACATGGATTCAGGGATGTTTTTGGGAATTCAGAAAGGGGCAATCGCCGCACTGAATTTGGGGGAAAATTGGTTTGGAGATATACAAAGCACCTACCAAAGCCGAAGGAAACTGGTCTGGAAACTGGCGGATAAACTGAATCTCACATATGACACCAATGCCGCAGGGCTATTTGTCTGGTGTAAAGTGCCAGAGGGAAAGACTGCAGACCAAGTGGTGGACGAGCTACTTTACGAAAGGAATATATTTATTACTCCAGGGAAAATTTTCGGCTCTGAGGGCATCGATTATGTGAGATTTTCGCTTTGCATGCCAGAGTTTAAGATCTTGGAAGCTATTAACCGCATTAAATAACAAGTAATGTGATCGAGCCTACCTACCGGACAGGCAGGCATGACTCAAGAGTCACACACTAGGATGATTATAATTTACCTGCCTTCCGGTAAGCAGGTGCGAGATTCCATAGCCTGCCCCGACCATTCGGGGTGACCGTTAAAAAACAATTATAAACACATGAAAAAATTACACATTGTCGGACTTGGGCTTCTAGGAGGTTCATTTGCCTTAGCAGCAAAAAATAAATTTCCTGAAATCCTGATAACAGGAACAGATGCTAATGAAAAGCACCTACAGGACGCCCTGAATCTAGGGATTATACAAAAAGCTGCAGATACACCGGATGCCGATACTGACATAGTGATCCTGGCTACTCCGGCCGATTCGCTGGGAGATTTGCTCTTGAAAACTCTTGACCAAATTGGGGAGAACACGCTGATTTTTGATGTAGGGTCCACCAAAGCCAAACTCTGCTCCCTAGTGACCAACCATCCCAAAAGAAAGCAATTTCTCGCTGCACACCCTATCGCAGGAACTGAATATTCCGGTCCAAAAGCTGCATTGACGGACTTACTGGATCGAAAGGTATTGATCATATGTGAGCTGGAAAAAACTGATTTAAACCTGAAAGAAAAGGCTTATCAACTTTTTGATGCATTAAATCTGAAATTGAGATTCATGGATCCCGAGGAGCATGACCGTCACCTAGCCTTTGTATCCCATTTATCCCATATTTCCTCTTTTATGCTTGGTAAAACAGTCTTGCAGAAAATGGAAGACGAGAAAAACATCTTTGATATGGCGGGTTCAGGTTTCGCCTCGACCGTTCGTCTGGCAAAATCAAGTCCTGCGATGTGGGCTCCTATTTTCACAGAGAATAAAGACAATATCTTGACAGCGCTGGATGGATATATTTCTAATTTGACAGCTTTTCGTGATAAAATCGCAATAAATAATGGTCATGGATTATCTGAAGAAATGGCTGAGATAAATAAGATCCGCAGCATTTTGGATCTTGAGAAATAGGCCGATTCCTCAAGTCGGAATTTCACTAAACGTCATTTGTAGGAATACAGATGGCGTTTTTTAATAGTATTTTAGCCACTGGGTACACAGAGAATTTTACAAAGGTCATTATTTTCAACTACCCATCAATTGCCAAATACGATCAAACCCGATATTGGAATAAATCGTTAATTTGTAAAAAAGAATAGAAAGATGGATTTAAAAGCAGCCAAACTTGAGGTAATTCAAAAAATAATGAATGTCTCCACAGAATCATTGCTGGAAAAGATCGAAAATCTACTCGAAGAAGAATTGATTGTAGGGTATTCTGTAAAAGGGGAACCTCTCACCAGAAAACAGTACAACCAACGTCTAGAAAAAGCTGAGCAAGAAATAGCATCCGGCAACTTTATTTCGCAGGAGGAATTAGAAAAAGACCTAGAGAATTGGTGAAACCAAAGCTTCAAATAATTTGGTCAAAACAAGCTAAGGAACCACTGAAGGGGATTTTCGACTATTATAAAGACAAATCTTTGCAAGGAGCAAAAAATGTCAGAGCTGATCTGTTAAAAGCTCCAAAGAAGATTGTTTTCGCAAAACAATATCAGAAGGATGATATCAATCCCAAATACTACCGAATTATCGTCAGAGATTACAAAATCCTCTATTTAGAGGACGGTAATAGATTATTAATTATTGATATTTTTTCCACACGCCAATCTCCAGATATTCTGGGCTCTTTGTAACCAGTCATAAAAAAATAGAAATAATTATTACCTGAGTCAATACAAATTTTTCTAATCATAATTGCGTATTTATATCTCCTCCATACCTAGCTTAAAACCCATGAAACACCTCCTGATCTTTATATTTTTGCTGATTTCCATTGGAAGTTTCTCTCAATCCCAAGAGCATTGGGCCACTGTTGAATCCGTCAATCATCCTCTTCCCAGGCATGAAAACTCATTCTTAGAGTGTAATGGAAAATTTTATCTTCTTGGAGGAAGGGGAATCAAACCAATTGAGGAATACAATCCCAAAACCAACACTTGGAAAACTTTGGCCGAACCGCCAATGGAATTCCATCATTTCCAGGCCATCTCATTTAAGAATGAAATCTACGTGATCGGAGCACTGACAGGCGGCTACCCTCACGAAACACCACTGACACATTTCTTGATTTTCAATCCAAAAACAAATACCTGGAGAGAAGGAGCTGAAATCCCTGAAGATCGAAGAAGAGGATCAGCAGGCGTGCTTGTCCGGAAAAACAAAATCTACATGGTCTGCGGGATCGTGGATGGTCATTACGCGGATTTTGTGCCTTGGTTCGATGAATACGATACCAAAACCGGCAAATGGACCGTACTTCCTGATGCACCTAGACCACGGGATCACTTCGGAGCTGTATTGGTTGATGACAAAATTTACGCTGCAGGAGGAAGAACCTCACATGCTGAGATAGGAAAAGTATTGGACTTAGTGATCTCAGAAGTGGACTATTTTGACTTTAAAACAAACACTTGGAATACAGAGAAAGCAGGCTTGCCAACTCCCAGAGGTGGGACTTCTTCCATCGGAAAAGGGCCATATTTGCTTGTCATGAATGGAGAAAGCACAGTGCAGGAAGCTTCGCATGCTGAAGTGGAAGTACTTGACACTAGGTCGGGAGAATGGTCGCGTCTGCCAGATTTAAATCAGGGAAGACACGGAACAGGCGTCATCTATCACAAAGGCAAACTTTACGTAGCAGCCGGTAGTGCAAAACGAGGTGGAGGCCCCGAACTTAACACTATGGAAGTGCTGGAATGGAAGTAAGGATTTGGGATTATGGTCTGGACAATAAAATGATCATCAAAATTTGCCCACCCCTCCTCATTCCTTAATTTCTCTTAACGGAACCTACCTCATTCAAATTTGGCTTTAGTTTTGAACATACGTATATAGAACTAACTAAATACACATGAAATCGAGCATGACTCAAGTGTCAGACACTGGGATGATAATAATGCATGCGAGATTCCATTTGACCTTTAAAAATCAAATTTTAATCATATGAAAAATCTCTTAACTGTACTTTTGGCTTTGCTTATCGCAGTGCCTGTTTTCGCCCAGGACAATATGACCGTCCCTTTACTAGAAGTAGAAGGATTTAGTGAAAAAAAGATCGCCCCTGATGAAGCCGCTTTCCATATCAATTTGGAAGAAAAGGCCATGAAGGTCACAGACGCTGTAAATGTGCTAAATAAAAAAACACAGATCCTCGCAGATGCCCTTAAGAAAGCAAAAATCAAAGATTATAAGCTGATAGCGGATAATTACTCTGTGAATGTAAACCGGATTTACAGAAGCAACGTCTCCAGGGATTCCGGATATGTGGCCCGGCAAACCCTAAGAATCACCACCAATAGCAAGAATGAGGATATTCAGAAAATAGTGGAAGCCATCCAAAGTGCCGGCGACATGAGTTATAATATAAATTATCAGATTTCTGAAGCCACCCAGAAATCCCTTGAAGATGAACTTCTTGCCCAAGCTCTGAAAAATGCTGAAAGCAGAGCACAGTTAATAGCGCAGACTTTAGGGATCAAATCTATACGGGTGCATAGAGTTTCTTTAGAATCTCAACCTATCCCAATGGCCTATGCTAAAATGGAAATGATGCGATCCAGTGCAGATGCTGTAGCCGCCCCACCTCTGCTTAACCCTGACGAGCAAAGCATACAAAAGCGAGTTTATGTAAAATACACCTATTAATATTAAGTCCGCTCAGGCGGGCTTTTTTTTGTCTGAACAAGAAAGCCAACTATGCCCCAATATGCATTTCCCTATGAAAAAACCAACCAATAAAACAGAGCTGCAACTTGGGCTACACCAGGTATCTTGGTCAAGGAAAGGGTTTCAATGCTCCTTCCGACCTGTATATAACTTCATTTTTAAATCAAAAGCCGTTTGACACGGAAAAAACCAAAAGCAGAATCTTCCTATAAAGATCCGCGATCAATAAAATTAAACACATTCTTCACTATACCTCTTTTCCGTCTTGAAATCATGTATGAAGCGGTCTCCCCCATCACTGTGAAATCTGTGGACATCACCGTGATTCCAAGCAACTCTTTCAGTGGAGTATCATTATACGATATCACACCCACATCTTTCCCCATTTGATAATCTTGGTCGCGAATCTGCTTGATCAGCGTCACCAGATCATTCTCTGTGATGGTGATAAATGCATCTCTGGTACCAAGTTCCATATCAGCATAGATAGTATTCAGAACTTCATACCTGAAGCCAAACTTCTCACAGAACTTCTTGAATCCCCTTAAAATCTCTCCTGGATAAGGATATAATTCATCATTTGGCAACACCAATACCAGTGAATTATAATCCCTCAATTTTTCTGTTGCCTCCTTCAGCGCATTATATAAATCCTGTTCAAAATCCTGATAAACCGCCGCCACATCATCTCCCAGAGCCGGAATAAAGTTGTCCAACACCAGCAACTTCTCACTGGGGATAGTTCGAAGGCAATGAAAAACCGCTTCGTTTACGCTGAAATGGGTTTTGTCAGCATTCTTGAAATGAGGCATCACCACAATGTAATCGTAGCTTTCTCTATGTTCTTCTAGAATATTAATGAATATCTTCTGATCACAGTGATAAACTTCCAAGTCCACCTTTGAATCCCCCCCTAAACTATTGACAAAGGAATTAAAAATTTTAAGCTTATAGTTACTGAGTTTGTTTAATAAAAAAAGCACCTTGATCTTCGAAGGAGAGACCGTCTGGGACACATAATATCCCTTCCCCTTCACAGGCACAATCACCTTTTTGTCCCGGAGCCGGATATATGCTTTTTCGACTGTATGTCTGGAAAGGTAATATTCCTCACTTACCTCATTAATTGAAGGCACTCTATCTCCGATCTTCAGCTTCCCATGTGTCAAATCATCCAAAATTGACTTGACGATCTGTTGGTATTTTGGAACCCTGGATTCAGGATCAATCCGTAAAAACGAAGAAACATTTAACATGGCAAAAGGTATTTAATGTGCAATCGATTACATTCTTATACAAGAAAGAAATTTTATAATAAATAAAAAATAATGTTTAGTCAATATTTGGTAGCTAAAGAGAAACAAAAACTATTCACCTGATTATGACCAAGTATTGAAAATTAAGTTATAGTATTTAGCCGAAAATACAGCAATACAAATCTTCATAACAATATTTTCTACCTTTTCAACTAACCCTTTTACAATTTTTTTAAAGATATAAACATGCAATCGTTTGCTGATTCATTTACGGGTATTTAGAAAATTGATTTGGAAGGGGATACTACAGGATTCCATCAAAAAAGTACCAAAGTAAATTAGGATGAAGGTTTGGAGAATCTCTCAATTCCATGGTACTCCTACAGTTCTTTTTAACAATGAATTAAACAATATTTTAAACCCCTTTAACCGATGTTTTATGAATTTTAAAAATTTACTGAACATGCACAGGCAACTTCATCGAATTCTCTTGATGTTATTGTTTTGCGGCACAATTTCCACGGCTCCCTCTTTGGCAAATATCTCCAGAGTAGAGAAAAATACCGATAAAAAGCATGATTACTCTCCGGATTTTCGGATCCCACAGGCTGTGAACGTATCAGGAACTGTGACCTCGGGGGGCGACAATCTTCCCCTTCCAGGGGTGAATGTGGTCATTAAAGGAACTACAACAGGAGTAGTGACGGATTTGGAAGGTAAATATTCCATATCAGTAACCGACAGAAATGTAGTGCTAGTCTTTTCCACCATTGGATTTGTGACGCAGGAGATCACGGTGGGAAGCCAGTCAATTATCAATGTAACCCTGCACGAGGATCTTCAAAATCTTGATGAGGTCATGGTAATCGGCTATGGGACACAAGAAAAAAGTGATGTGACTGGTGCCATATCCTCTATAAGCGCAGATCAGATCAAAGCCACCCCACTTCAAAACCCCATGCAGGCACTGCAAGGACGCGCAGCCGGAGTGGACATCTCTACCAACGCAAGACCTGGTGAGGTAGGCCCTATCAGGATCCGTGGTGTCCGTACTATTGCGGGCGGAAATAGCCCGTTATTCGTCGTAGATGGAGTCCCGCTGATTTCTGGAGGCATAGAGTCCATCAATCCAAATGACATCGAATCCATGGAAGTACTGAAGGATGCTTCAGCCACAGCTATCTATGGATCCAGAGGAGCTAATGGCGTGGTGTTGATTTCTACCAGAAAAGGTAAAAATGGCAGAACCCAGCTCAACTTTGATGCTTCGGTCAATTTTGATCAACTGGACAATATTGCAGCATACTTCAATGCTTCAGAATTTGCAGCCTACAGAAGAGATGCCGCCAGAGCCATTTCAGGTTCCAATCAATATTCTACGCCATACCCAAACCCAGGGGATGATTTTAGGTATTTCGGGACAGATCAAAATGCTTGGGAGACGATCGCAGCAGGTTACTCTTGGGCAGATAAAGAAAATCTAGTCGCCAATATGAGACCTACCACAGCTGAAGAACAGGCGATGTGGGGAGTATCTGAGGTACCTGTTTATAATCCTGAGAATATCCAGACCACCCCCTGGACGGACTATGTGCAACGAACAGGTGTCACCCAAAACTATTCCCTCAGCGCAACCATGGGCAACGAAAAAGTGAAGGCATTTCTTTCAGGGGGCATGCTAGATCAGCTAGGGGTCACCGATGATCAGGACTATAAAAGATACAATGCCCTAGCAAATGTGGAAATCCAGGCAGTGGACTGGCTAACGCTTGGCGGAAGCCTGAATGTGTCGTATTCGGTACAAAACTATGGCTACTCGGCTGGTGGGTCGAGGGGATCAAGAACATTGTATGAAGCCTCTCTGGGTCAGCTGCCTTTTGCCGTGCCATACGACGAGGCGGGAAATTACATTTTCAATCCGGGAGGAAACCCAAATATAATCAACCCTATCCGGGACGCTGATTACGTAATCAATGAGCGCACCACGCTAAGGGCTTTCGGAAGTTTATTTGCAGAAGCAAGATTAGCAAAAGGCCTTAGATTCAGGACTATTTTTGGCCCGGACATCAGAAACTACCGTTCTGGACAATTTCAGGCAGCTGAATCCAGTTTGCGCGGAGGTGGATCTAGCTCTTCTACGAACTATGCTCGGTTAGGCCAGAGTCAGAACCTTGCTTGGACTTGGGAAAATCTACTATTCTATGATTTTAATGTAGGCACAGACCACCAATTCGGCCTTACTTTTCTCCAAAGTTCTTCTATGCAGAGATCTGAAAGTTCAGATATGACAGCTTCGGATTTGCCGTATGATAGCCAGCTTTGGTACAATCTGGGATCTACGAACAGAGGAGCGCTCGATGGATGGGGATCAGGGTTTTCCAAAAGAAGCTTGCTTTCCTATATGGCCAGACTCAATTATTCCTTCAAAAACAAATATCTGCTCACTATGACTGGCCGGGCGGATGGTGCCTCAGTGTTGAGCAGCGGAAACAAATGGGACTTTTTCCCATCTTTTTCCGCAGGATGGAAACTTGAAGAAGAAGGTTTTCTACAAGCCCAAAGCTGGCTAAACCAGCTAAAACTCCGTATAGGATATGGAACAGTGGGTAACCAGTCTGTATCACCTTACAGTACTGCCGGAGGATTGGTGCAGCTCCCTTATCAATTTGGGGCTGAACCAGCTATAGGGTACGTTACCAGTAATCCGAAAGGCTCTTCACAGGGAGCACTCCCAAACAAAAATTTGGGATGGGAAAAAACCAGCACATTAAACATTGGATTGGACTTTGGAATCCTTAATGACAGAATAAGCGGTTCTTTGGAATATTATGATGCTTCGACTTACGATCTATTACTAAATAAAACACCGAATTCCGTAACAGGATACAGTTCTATAACTGTGAATGCGGGAGAAACTCGCAACAGAGGTTTTGAACTTAGTGTAAACTCTGTCAATATTCAAAAAGCCAACTTTCAATGGTCAACCACCTTAAATTTCTCTACCAACAAAAATGAGATCGTGAACTTGGCTAATGGCCCTATAGATGACATCAACAACCGCTGGTTCATCGGCCAGCCAATTTCAGTTTACTATGATTTCAGGAAGGTAGGAATCTGGCAAGAGTCTGACGCAGATCTCATGGCTCAGTATAATGAAAACGGGGCTAGCTATAAGGCGGGAGACATCCGTGTGGAAGATGTGAACGGAGATATGAAAATTGACGCAAACAGTGATCGGGTAATATTGGGAACCAGCAATCCCAAATGGACCAGTGGTCTCGTCAACACTTTCAGGTTTCACAATTTTGAGCTATCCGCATTCATTTATGCCAGATGGGGATATATGGTGCAGGGCGGAGCTGTAGAACTTTCCGGTCAATATGCTTCCAGAAAAGTGGACTATTGGACTCCGACAAATCCAAGCACTACCTATCCGAGAGCCGATTACAATAATGGCGGGCAGCCGATCCACTATTCTACCATGAACTATCAGGATGGTTCATTTATAAAAATCAGATACATCTCATTATCTTACAATTTTGGAGACAAAGTCCTGAACAGACTCAACATGAGCAATTTCAGGGTTTACACTCAGGTACTGAATCCTTATTTCTATTCCAAAACTGACTTTTTGGATCCGGACAGTAGCTTCCAAATCGGAGGGGCAAATCCAAGCGCATCTTCGATTACAACCAGAAGTTTCGTGTTAGGTCTGAATGTATCATTTTAAAAACGTAACTAAACATGAAAAAGTCATTTATAAAAATAGCACTATTGGGTAGCATCATGTTTTCTTGCCAGGATTTTCTGGAAGAAGAAATGGTGGCCGTTTTAACCCAGGAGAGATACGAAACTGCTGCAGGTATAGAGGAATTAGTCAATGGAGCGTACGAAGGTCTACGTTTCTTCCATAACTACGAATGGGCATATACGCTCACAAATTATGGAACTGATGAATTTACAAATGGCGGAGGCACGGATCAAGTTATGTGGAACACCTACACAGGACTATTGGCTCCTACAGAAACCAGAAATCTATCGCCTCTTTGGGACAATATGTACTCGCAAATAAACCTGACTAATACAGGTATCCGAAACATCCCTGTAGTATTTGGGAATGATCCTACTACTGTGCAGCTCCGCGACACCCGGCTTGGTGAAGTTCACTTCTTTCGGGGATTCAGCTATCTGAAACTGGTAGAGCAATTTGGTGATGTACCGCTAAAACTTACTCCTACTGAATCTGACGAATCAGATTTCCCGAGAGATCCGAAAAGTGAGGTAATGAAAGTAGTGATGTCGGACTTGAGAGCTGCCGCAGCATTACTTCCTGCTACAGCCTCCCAGCCTGGAAGACTAACCAAAGCTGCTGCACAGCATTTCTTAGCTAAAGCATACCTATTCAGGGCTAGTGAACGCAATGAGGACATCGCAGTCACCACAGATCTGGACAGTGCTGCCTATTATGCAGACGAAGTGATCCTAAATTCAGGAAAAACTTTGGCACCGAGCTTTGAAGACCTCTTCCATTACACCGCTCCCAACGGGCCAAATGAGATGCTGTCTGAGATAATTTTAGCCTCACAGTTTGACGACACGCAGGCACTTCTTGGACGATATGGCAATCAGACACACATGTACTTCCTTTCTGTGTACAGATTTTTCCCGGGCATGACCCGTGATCTTCAGAATGGACGGGAATTTCAGCGTTTATTGCCTACTGATTTTGCGTTGGACAATTTTGACATGGATAATGATTCCAGATTGTTCAAGAGTTTTCAGGGAGGATATGTGGCTTCAAACTCCAATTCTGTTCCTACTTGGACAGAGTCAAATGCTCCAAGCCCTGACCTAGTCGGCGAACTCAAATTCCATCCTGGAGATACCGCAGCAATTATGGTGATAAATAAAAAAGGAGACATGCGGTTCACTCCTGAATACAAAGACGGTTTTGCTCCATTGATAATTGCGAGATATTCTGTCGGGGTTGACGGTTCAGCATCCACTGATTATGATATAAGCACTTACCCATCTTTGCTAAAATATTCGGATCCATTCCGCACCAACTTTAATGATGCCAAAGGAACAAGAGATGGCATAATAGCCCGTCTGGGAGAAACCTATCTCATTGCCGCAGAAGCATACGGAAGAAAGGGAGATTATGGGAAAGCACTTACGTATGTCAATGCACTACGTGAAAGAGCTGCCTATAAAGAAGGTGAGGATAGAGGGCGAGTATATTATCTTTCTACAGGAAACAGCTTTGATGAAACGGGTAGTACAGTGGGAGAAATGACGGCAACCGAGGATGCTTTCACCCCCGGAACTGCTGAATCCCAGAAAGAAATCTATCCAGCAGGAGTATCCGGTAAAAGTGAGATGTTTATACACTTTATCCTTAATGAAAAATCCAGAGAGCTACTGGGGGAATTTCACCGTTGGGTGGATCTGTCCAGAACAAAAACCCTCGTGCAAAGAGGTGCCCAATTCAATGCAGATGCCGCACCAAACTTACGTGAGTTCCATGAATTGAGACCTGTGCCCCAGGGTTATCTAGACGCTTTGCAAAAAGACGGAACACCGCTGGATTCTGACGAAAAATCAGCCATGCAGAATCCTGGCTATTAATTACTGATACAACTTACACCATTCACCACCAAAGAGATGGCTTCACGGCCATCTCTTATTGTTTTCTGCAATTCTTTATACCAGAAAAACTTAGGCATTCCATACTTCATTTTAAAATTCCAGTCTATAAAACCATAACAAAAAGGAAATCCCCAAAAACTCACTTCAAACAAGAAAAGTCGCTATACTTACCCCGAAATTACAGGGAATATGAACGATTCAAGAAGAGAATTTTTAAAGAAAGCAGCCTTGGTCACTGGCGGAGCAAGTATCTGGAGTGCTATGCCAGCTGCGATCCAACGTGCCATGGCCATTCCCGCTACTCCGGGAACAACCTTTTATGATGCGGAGCACGTGGTCTTGCTGATGCAGGAAAACAGATCCTTCGACCATTGTTTTGGCACCATGAAAGGAGTCCGGGGCTTCAATGATCCCAGAGTCATATCTCTTCCTGATCAAAACCCCGTCTGGCTGCAGCCGGACAAGGATGGAAACCGCTTCACCCCTTTTCGATTAGATATCAAGGACACCAACGCTACCTGGATGAGAGACATCCCACATTCTTGGGAAAATCAAGTGGATGCCCGGAATGATGGCAAGTACAACAACTGGATTGAGTCGAAAAGACCCGGAAAGGGCTATAAAGACATTCCGTTGACAATGGGTTTTTACAGCCGCGAGGACCTACCGTTCTACTACGCCTTGGCAGATGCGTTTACTATATGTGACCAGCATTTTTGCGCAGCACTCACCGGTACTACTACTAACAGAAACTACTTCTGGACAGGTAAAACCCATGGAGCAGACGGAGAAAAAGCCAAAGTCCGAAATGGGGAACTGACTTATACCAAGGAAGGAAATTGGAGGACTTTCCCTGAACTATTGGAGAAAAATGACATTTCCTGGAAAGTCTATCAGAATGAAATCAGTATTACCACAGAATTGGAAGGGGAAGCCGAATCGCTTTTGGCAAACTTCACAGACAACAATCTGGAGTGGTTTTCACAGTTCGGCGTGCGTTTTCACCCTGAGCATTACCTTTTTCTTCAGAAAAGAGAAAAAGAGCTCCCTTCCGAAATCGCTGCATTAAAAGTGACTATTGCCAGCAATCCTACCAATCTTGAAGACCTACAAAAAGAACTGAAGGAAAAGGAAGACAGCTTGGCATATCTGGAAGTTTACCTGAAAAAATGGAATGCAGCCGAATTTGAAAAGCTCTCTGACTACTCCAAGAAATTACATAAAAAAGCTTTCCAAACGAATACTGGCGACCCGGATTATCATAAGACAGAAAAGCTCAGTTATCAGGAAAATGGGGAGCTTAGAGAGACCTTGATTCCCAAAGGAGATATACTTCACCAATTCCGCAAGGATGCAAAGAATGGCACATTACCAACTGTCACCTGGCTGGTAGCTCCCCAGAAGTTCTCTGATCACCCAAGTGCTCCATGGTATGGTGCCTGGTATGTCTCGGAAGTGATGAATATTCTGACAGAAGATCCTGAAGTATGGAAAAAGACAATCTTTATCATCAATTATGATGAAAATGACGGCTATTTCGATCATGTCCCCCCTTTCGTACCACCAAATCCTAAGGAACCAAACGGTAAAATATCCGAAGGGCTATCCAGTGCAGGAGAATTCGTCACTGAGGAGGAAGAGTTAAATGCAGGTTTCAAACCCGATGAAGCAAGAACAAGCCCCGTAGGCCTAGGTTACCGGGTTCCACTAATAATTGCTTCACCATGGTCACGTGGAGGATGGGTAAATTCTGAAGTCTTCGACATCACTTCCACCATTCAGTTTTTGGAAAAGTTCCTTTCTAAAAAAACGGGAAAATCCATTGAAGAAACGAATATCAGCTCATGGAGAAGAACTGTAAGTGGTGATCTTACCTCAGCTTTTAGACCTTATAATGGTGAGAAGATCCAACATGCAGAACCTATTAATCAGGAAGAATTTGTAAAACAGATCTATAATGCAAAGTATAAAAAGGTACCGACCAACTTTGTAAAACTATCTGAAACAGAAGCAAAAAACCCACATACCTCTTCAATCTTTCCCAAGCAAGAACCTGGAACCAAGCCTTCTAATGGATTGAAGTATGACTTGCATGCTGACGGGAAACTAAGTCCTGATGGAAAGAAATTCATCATTACCTTCACAGCCTCACAGAAGATTTTCGGCAAAGATGCCCTAGGGTCTGCTTTTAATGTATATGCTCCTGGAAACTACCTTAACTCAAAATCAAAAGCTTTCGAACCTGTAAAAACCTGGGCTTTTGCGGTGAAATCCGGAGACACTATTTCCTATGAATGGCCTATTGAAGAATTCGAAAATGGCATTCTCCATCTTCGGGTTTATGGGCCAAATGGTTTCTACAGAGAATTTAAGAACAATAATTCTGGTACTGCGCTTGAGGTAAGCGCTAAGCCAGTTATAAAAAACAAAAAAGTCACAGGTACTTTGGAGTTTAAAATCAAAAACAACTCCTCCTCACGCCTCACGCTGTTTGCAAGGGATGAAATATACCAGAAAATCCTAGAGGAACTAAGCCTATCTCCAAGATCAGAAAAAACCCTGAAAATCGACACCCAAAGTTCCCACGGATGGTATGAAGTCCACCTATCTACCCAGGAAAACACGGATCTAAAAATCACCTATGCCGGAAGATTAGAAACCGGGAAAGACAGCATTTCAGACCCTCAGATGGGCAAAGTAAGCTAGAGAGATAACCAGTACAGACTAGCTACACTGTCCCAAAAGCATGAAAATTATCACAAAGACCAGGATAGTACCAAGACATCCTCCACCAAGTTTGTAGGCCCCATAGCCTGCGATTAGCCCTTTGAACAGGTTGTTCATGTTGCGGAAATTTAAGTTCTTAACTGATTGCTATGGCTTCAAGTCACAAGTTGTGCCATAGCAGTTTTCCATCTACAAACACATTGCTAAACCCAAAAAATCAAGCTTTCAGGAAGATTATTGGCTTTTTCAAGACAACCTTTGAGTAAGAAAATCCCGAATTGAGACAAGAGGCATTTCCCAACTTGGGAAAACGTTACTGTTGGCCTGATGTTGTTTAGAAGATTATCTGGAAATGCATTAAAAGAAATGTGATTATCCGCAATGATGCCAGTAACACTATTCTCTTTGCTTTACTGGACGGAAGACCGAAGACGCCTTCCTGCCGACAGGGAGGGGTGACCGAAGTGGCCTTGACGCTAGTGTTTTCCGAATCCTATGATCACAAATGGAGATAAAAGAAGCATCATAATCTTATAAATAAAGGATCAGCGATAACCTGCCTACCAGCAAGGCAGCGAATTTTTCTGCAGTGATCTGTGGGAAAAACTCGACTATCAGAAAAAAGTAACCTAAGATTTGACAAACATTAGAATTGAGCCCACTTCTGTCTCCCGTCTCCCCTCTTCCAGCTTTTAAAACACCAGCAATCCATGCTCTCTCAGGATTTCCCATACTTCAGATTCCAGCAACTCTTCAAAATCCCCAATAGCCGATTCATAACTTTCCCGGATAGGTTTCAGCGTATTGAGTTTTTGTCCATATCCCACAGTCAGTAGCATTTCATATACCCACTGCCCCAAATCAAGCGGAAGCTCCATTGCAAAATCTTCCTTTTTACCGGAAAAAATCAACTCTGAAAGCTCATCTTCTTCAAAAACCTGCAATTCCGGCTGCGCTCCAATCCATAAAATCCTGTTCCTGTCTTTATACCCGGGAGCAGGTTCATTTTTGATTTCATTAGCAATGAAATTCCTAGGAACTGTAGTCTTCGGCACTTTCGTATCAAACCATTCCTGCAGCGGCACATCGAAGCATACACCATGCATATAGTTGAAAAGTGATTTGCGTAAGCCCTCTCCAAAAAGCTCGTGATCTGCTCCAGTAGGATCATCGTGAGGAAGATCATTGTTGGCAAAAGACCCAGCTACAGGCATCAGATTTATAGCTCCGAAAGCTTTAGGATCTAATCCTACCGGACTGTGTGCTGTCATGGCAAATCTATGCCAGAAACCTGACTGGATCACTCCCGCCTGAATTAACTGTCTCACCATCTCTAGGGAATCAATCGTCTCTTGGGCGGTTTGCGTAGGAAAACCATACATCAGATATGCATGAACCATAATGCCTGACTGGGTAAAGTGACTGGTCACCTGAGCCACCTGGGAAACGGTCACTCCTTTTTTGATCAATGCCAACAAACGGTCAGAGGCTACTTCCAAACCACCGGAAACAGCGATACAGCCCGATGCTCTCAACAAGCGACAAAGGTCAGCGGTAAAGCTGCTTTCAAATCTTATATTGGTCCACCAAGTCACAGAAAGCTGCCTGCGTAAGATCTCTATGGCCAAATCCCTCATCAAAGCTGGAGGAGCCGCTTCATCGACAAAGTGGAAGCCATTTTGCCCGGTTTGAGCGATAATCGCCTCTATGCGATCACATAAAATCGAAGCAGTAATCGGCTCGTACCTCCCTATATAATCCAGAGAAACATCGCAGAAAGTACACTTCCCCCAATAGCAGCCATGCGCCAGCGTCATCTTATTCCAGCGACCATCCGACCAAAGCCTGTGCATGGGATTGGCTACTTCTATGACAGAGAGGTAATCCCGAATCAGCAAATCGCTGTAATCCGGAGTCCCGACTTCACGCTGGGGAACATCCTTTGTCGGATTTCCATTGAAATAGATCACTTCCCCATCAATTCGTGCAAAAGTCCTTTTCAGCTCAGTCACCGGTAGCTTACCATCCAGATGATCCAGTAACAACCGAATCGGTGCTTCTCCATCATCCAGTACAATAAAATCTATGTAGTCAAAAACCCTAGGTTCTTTCAGCGAGCGCAATTCGGTGTTTGGGTAGCCACCCCCCATCCAGAGAACGAGTTCAGGATGGTGCTCTTTGAGGTATTGACCACATTTGAAAGCTCCATATAGATTGCCGGGAAAAGGCACTGAAAAAGCAACTGAGGTCGGTTGATATTGCCGGATTTTTTGCTCAAGCAATTCGCAAAGCACCTCATCAATCAGTCCCGACTCCTGATGCAATGCTTCATGCATCTCATCAAAGGAGTTGGCCGACATCCCCAACCGCTCCGCATATCTGCTAAAACCAAAGTGCGGATCAATCTGCTCGGTAATCAAATCCCCAATATCTTCTAGGTAAAGCGTGGCGAAATACCTAGCCTTATCACGAATCCCAAGCGTCCCAAAAGCCCACTCCAAATCATCCAGCTGCTCGAAACGGCTTGCCTCAGGCAAGTAATCTCCTTCGGCAATTCTATAGGCTAGCGTGGGATTTTTATCCTGCAAAAAAGCAATAACAGGGTCTATGGTCTGCAGATAATTGGCCTTCAGACGCACTATACGGGCAGCATTATCAGACAATTCTGACTGATTTGCAGTGATCTCATCAAAGATTTTCTTCAATCCAGTCTTGGAAAAAAGCTGCAAAATCACCTCAATCCCAAGATCCGCCTGATTGGAGGCCACACCGATTTGATTGAGGTACCCCTTCAGATAAGCTGTCGCAGGATAAGGTGTATTCAGTTGGGTAAAAGGCGGGGTGATAAATAGAACTTTCGAAGCCAAGATGTAAGAGGAATGATTTGCGGGTGCAAGTTCGGAAGAATAAAAGGAAGTTGGAAGTGGGAGGTGGGAAGGTTCGAAAGTGGGGGGAGCGTTTTATATCTGGCATCTCGGATGTCAGTTGTCAGCTGTCGGTTCTAGCTTCTTGGTTCTCTGCTCTAGATTCTTATGTCTAACGTCTAGCATATAAAGAATTACACGAGCGAATTCAATTACTTCATGCAAATCAGTAAATTACAGCAAACCCTATAAAACCATAACCATGAAGGAATTAAAAAGAGAGGACATCAATCAGGAGGTATTTGATCTATACGATGCGTATGCACACAATAAACTGGATCGTCGGAATTTTATCGAGAAACTCTCTGCCTATGCCGTAGGAGGCGTGACGGTCGCAGCACTCATGAGTGCGATGATGCCTAACTATGAAGATACCCGCACAATCAAATCCGATGATCCACGCTTAACTTCGGACTTCATCACCTATGACTCACCGAAAGGCGGTGGCACAATCAAAGGTCTGCTCTCCATCCCCCAAGGAACTACCGGGAAAGTCCCCGGCGTAGTAGTTGTCCATGAAAACAGAGGGCTTAACCCATACATCGAGGATGTAGGAAGAAGAACTGCGGTAGATGGATTTATCTCTTTGGCGCCCGATGCACTTACCCCACTGGGCGGATATCCAGGAAATGACGACGAAGGGCGTGCAATGCAAAGCAAAAGAGACCGAAATGAAATGCTGGAGGATTTTATCGCCGCTTATGAATACCTGAAAAACCACCCCAACTGCACGGGAGAAGTGGGTGTGGTGGGCTTCTGCTTTGGCGGATGGATAGCCAATATGATGGCAGTGCGGATTCCAGATCTTGGCGCGGCAGTGCCTTACTATGGAGGTCAGCCTTCAGCGGAAGAAGCTGTCCAGATCAAAGCCCCTCTGATGCTGCATTTCGCAAGTTTAGATGAGCGGGTAAATGCCGGCTGGCCAGCTTATGAAGAAGTGCTGCAGGAAAACGGAGTGGAATACCAAGCATTTATGTATCTGGATGTAAATCACGGTTTTCATAACAATACCACCCCAAGATACGATGAAGCGGCAGCTGCTTTATCCTGGGAAAGGACGGTTGGGTTTTTTAAGGAGCATCTGGAGAGTTGATATCAGCCCCGGTCTGTGTCTCCACAGACCGGAATATTCTAACAATATTTGCCCTTGCTGAAACTAAATTTTGGAGGAAAAGGAAAGAGGGGGTATTTTGAGGAGATTTTTATATAATCGATGAGGTTTTTAGTTCAGCAAACTGATTCTTAAAATTTTTAGTTGTTAACAGCTACATTAATATGACAAAAGAACAAATACTGAAAGAGCTTGATATCAGAGACTATATTGACGATTATTCTCTATTAAATATCCTTGACAAAAAAAGAAAAAGATGGCATCCAGATAAAACTACTGATCCTGAATCAAGCCAAGAATTCAATGAAAATTTCACAAAATACGGTGCGTATTATGATTTCATAAAGTCCCAAATAAAATTAAACGCTGAAAATTCACTACCCTTGGCTCCAGTTGATGCGTCAACCTTAACCTTAGAATTGATAACCCTAAAGGATGAGAATGAAGACTTACAAAACGGCCTTCAGCTTCTAAGAGCGGAGAAAGAAAATCTGGAAAGAGAAATAGAAACGACCAAAGAAAGTAAGAAAAAAGATGCTTCCTTAAATAAGGAGAAAACAATAGCTGACTTAATAGATAGATTCAAGCCTAAGAAAAAAGACTTATTTCATTTGGGGCTTTCATTATCAATTCTGGCGACATACAACGTACTTTTGAAAATTGAGGACACAGCAAATATTTTCACTAAATACGTCACCTTTTTTTCTAGTAATACGGTTAACGGATTAATTGTTCTAATACTTCTTATTTTTCTTGTTGTTATCCTAATTAAAATTAAAAGTAAATCAAAGATTGCTGCTTGGACAAAGTTGGTCCTAACGACAAAATTTCAGAGAAAATTAACCGATTATTTAAACACTCCCCATAATTTTAATTACAAATATAAATTTAATCACTCAGAAAATATTTTATCTGAATCCGATGTTCATCAGTGTATTCATGATGAATTTGCCGTTAAGTATGGATTGATCAAGCCAATTAACTCAATTAAAAAAATGATCATAAAATTCACGGGCATAAATGAAGATGTAGTTTTTGATGACCTAAAGAATATTGTCATATATGATTTACTAAGTAAGGATTTAATTGAATTTTATAAAAATGATGATTTCCAAAGGTTGTTCAGGCGTAAGTAGAATTTAAAATATGCTCCCTCACTAAGCGTTGAGCTAGGCGTAGTTTGTATCTACGCTTTAATATTCTCTAGAATTTATAATTCACTCCTTCTAAGTGGTCTGTGAGGAAACAGACCACGGCGGCAAAGATCCACATTTACCTTCCCTACCCAGTTACCTCTCTTCAGAACCCAACCTTTTCACTTCAGAAGGAAGCCAGTTAGGTTCCGAAGTAAACCTGTTCACCTCGGAGGAATGAGTCTGCTCCTACATCTTTGTAGTTTGAAATCCCACTAATAGTTCAACCCTTTCAGGGTTGGTAATTATCACCGGAATGCCACTTATCCACGGGTTTCACCCGCGGTTATTGAAAGGTTCGACCACTTCGTGGTCAGTTTTAAAAATCATGACAAAAACGAATGATCCTGAAAGAATCAAGCTTCTCAATAACCATGGGTGCAACCCATGGTTAAAAGAATATCTCACGATTCCATTCGACCCCGAAGCGACAGTCCCGATGAGTGTAGCGATTTCGGGAGGTATCGAACTATCGAGTAACCTTCGATCTCCCTCAGCCCAAGTGAGTGTC
>CBFGUY010000015.1:0-43430 GCA_965651895.1 uncultured Algoriphagus sp.
GATCAGATTCTAGATGTAAAACTTTCCAATACTTCCGGATATACAGATTCCAAACAAAACACTGCGTCATTGAAAAACAGTGGACTGGAATTCCTCATTGAATATGCCCCAATCGAAACAGCCAATTTTCGTTGGACGAGTAGCTGGAACAGTGCCTACCTTACCACTAAGGTATTGGATGTGGGAAATGAAAGCGGAACCATGTTGGTGGTTTCTTTCAACGACACGGGGAATGAGTTTCTAGGCCAGCTACGCTACACCGAGGGGTTACCTATGAACCAGCTTTACACCCGAACCTACCTGAGAAATGAGAATGGTGACATACTGGTGACTGATCAAGGTCGGCTAAGAGCCACTAATTCCACTACTCCGGGAGGAGAAGACACCAATGGATTTCTACCGATCGGGAGCTCTATCCCTAAGCATACAGGAGGCTGGACAAACACATTTACCTACAAGAAATTGAGTGTTGGTGTACATATAGATTACAAGTTTGGTGGAATGGTAATGTCCTCCACCCATCTGAATATGCTGAGACAAGGGCACTCCATACTTTCCCTTCAAGGGAGACGAGAGGGGGAAGATGGACTGATATTTCCTGGTGTATATGACAACGGGGAGCCAAACACTACGGTCGTGACCAATTTACAAGGCTTTTATGCTGACTATAGAAACCTACAAATCGGTGATCCATTTGTTTTCAAATCGGATTTTGTAAAGCTGAGAAATGTATCCATTTCCTACAACCTAACCGAAGCCATAAGCAGCTTGTCATTTATGAAATTTGTGAAAGGCCTCTCCATATCAGCAGCAGCCCGAAATCTCGCAATTCTTTATAAAGACCTGCCTGGTTTGGATCCTGAAGCGGTACAATCCTCAGGGGATTTTAGGGCAGGTTACGAAAACTCTTCCCTGCCTACTACCCGAAATTTTAACGTCAGCTTAAATGTTAAATTCTAAAGCCATGAAATCATTCAAGCAATATATTCTATTACTGACCACCCTACTCCTTTTGGGGAGCTGCGACAAGGATTTTATAGAAATCAATACAAATCCTTATGCCGTGACAGAAATTGACCCAGCTCTGTTATTTGCCGGAGCCCAGAGAACCCATTTGGGGAATTGGACAGCTGAACATACCATAGTCCAGCAATTTGTAAATCCATACAACCAAGGTGCTACACTGGGATTTAATTTCAATGAAGATATAGACGGAGTAAGTAATCCCAAATGGGATCAATCCTACCCCGGCCCCATTAAGAACATGATGCAGGCCATGAGTTTATTAGGTGAGGATACTGAGCGAAGTAATCTGTACAATATGCTGAGGATATGGAAAGCCCAGGTATTCATGGGCTTGGTTGATGCCTATGGAGACGTGCCCTATTTCGATGCTGGCAAGGCGGTTACTGAAGGGATATTCTTTCCCGTTTATGATGACGATGCGGTTATATACGAAGATCTGCGAAAGGAATTGACTGAAGCCGTGTCTGCGCTGAATCCGTCTGCGGACTATGTGGCAGAAGATTTATTTTTTGGCAGCAACAGTGAAAGTCCATCAGGCAATGCCTCAGCGCAGGTAGAGCAATGGAAGAAACTTGGCAATTCGCTGCTTCTAAGGCTAGGAATGCGCTACTCGAAAATAGATGAATCCAAAGCTCAAGCCATAGTTACCCAAGCATTTAATGCTGGTGTGATGACTTCCAACGCTGACAATGCCTATGTGAAATACGATGGAACCCTATATACCCAAGCTGAAAACAGCAACTTGAGGAATTTCTCCTACTTCAATTATGCGGCTGAGCCATTTGTGAACCAACTCAAGTCAACAAATGATCCCAGAGGTCAATATATACTGGCCATTTATGAGGATCCTGCGGCTGTGGCAAATGATCTTGATCCAGATACTGAACTAGCCAACCAATATGGTGTTCCCGTGGGAGTGATCAGTACCGAGCTGGCGGATCCAAATGGCCCGTACCGGGGAGCCCGGGGCGGTGGACTTGACTATTCCCAGCTGAATATTTATTCAGTAGTGTCACCAGCGGCTCCAGACTTTTGGGTTACCTATGCGCAGACATCCTTTCTATTAGCCGAAGCCGCATTTAAAGGATGGATAACTGGAAACGCCCAGACCTATTATGAGAATGGTGTAAAAGCTGATTTGAAGGTATATGAGCTTTATCCTCAAACTAACCCGATCACTGATTCGGAAATCGAAACATACTTGGCCCAAGATGGAGTCGCATATAATTCTACAGACGCCCTGAAACTTATCAATACCCAGTATTGGATAGCAAACATCAGGAATGGCACGGAAGCTTTCGCAAACTTTAGAAGAAGCGGATTTCCAGAACTAAGCCCAAATCTCTCCAACAATAATCTTCAGGGTGGGTTTGCAAGACGATTGTCCTATCCTGACTATGAAGGTTCTACCAATACAGAAAATTACACTGCGGCATCCGAAGCTATGGGTGGAGACAATTTACTTTCCAGGGTGTTTTGGGATATTCCCTAGATTTCTGGACTAGAGTACACGCAGCACCATTGTTCTTCTTAAAGGACATTTTTGGTAAAAAAAAATCGGGTTTTAACTCTAAAAAAGGTGGCAGAGGGTTCTGCCACCTTTTTTTTTTAAAAAACTGTTGCCGATTTGAATTGATTTCAATCCAGCTATTTCCTGCATTGAAAATCATGTATGGTGTTGAATAGATATCATCCGTCCCTATGGGACTTGTCAAATCATATTGCAATTGAAAATTCCAGAGGTTGAAACCTCTAGCTAGATTATGTATCATCACTATGGGACTCACTAATTGAATTTCCGGAATATAAGCCTATGCTTTGTCCCGGCTGAGCAGCCAGACTCTAGGGGTGTAATAGGTTTGGTAATAATGCCGTAGAACTGCCAAACCGGTAGGCAGGCAGGGGCTATATGAATTAATCCCAACCCAACAGTGGCCTTTCTAAAAATAAGAGGCCCAATTTTTTGTGCAAAACAGTTACTTTGGCTCCGCAGCAAAAACATCAGGCCTCTCATGGGCAATGCTATCCTGTTCTCTCAGACTATCAAAAAGACTGTCTGTGCAACATTCAAGTTGGTTATATTATTTAACCACACTGGCTATTTTCTCGATTACATCAGTTTTCGGGTCTAGGTTTCTGTCGAATAGCAAAGGATAATTTGTCCTGCCACGAACCGGAAAATTGTTTAACCAACTGTTTCTATCTCCTAATCCCCAAAAAGTAACTCTGGTGATTTTATCTTTATGCCTTTCATAGATCTCAAAGATATCGGCATAGCGCTGGGCCAATCTGGCCTCGGCTTCAGGAGTGATTCCGTCCTTGTAAGGGTTGTACTCATCCGAATTGGCAAAATTCATATTCAGATCCGCACCTTCGGCCCTATTCGGTCTTGGAAGAACATCAACATCCAGCTCAGTGACCATCACCTTGAATCCAGCCTCATGGATGTCGATGATTCCCTGCTCGATTTCCTCCAGAGTTGGAGAGTCTAGTTGATAATGTCCCTGCATCCCTATCGCGTCCACTTTGATTCCTTCCGCCACCATTTCTTTGGCAAAGTCGAGAATCCCTTTACGCTTAGATGCTCTCCATACATTGTAGTCATTGTAGTATAATTCTGCCTCCGGATCCACCGCATGAGCCTTGCGGAAGGCGGCTTTCATAAAATCCTTTCCTGCAATTTTATACCAATCGGACTCCCGATAAGACCCGTCTTCATTAAACGCCTCATTGACTACATCCCAACCATGGATTTTACCCTTGTATCTCCCCGCTACCGTCTCTATGTGCTCCTCCATCCTGGTGATCAAAGCTTCCTTAGAAAGCTGTTGCTGGTTCTCATCCACAAACACCCAACGTGGAACCTGCTGATGCCAGACTAAGCAATGTCCGATTGTGAATGCTCCGATTTTTTCACCCAGCGCCACATACTCATCGCCAAATTCAAAGTTGTACCGGTCAAGTTCTGGATGCATCAATTGCCATTTTAGCCCATTTTCAGGGCTTAGACTATTGAAATTCTCCTGAATGATTGCATTGACTTTCTCATCAGAACTGTTCACTTGTCTTGAGTTAAGTGCCACCCCGATGTGGTAGCTGTCGGAGAATATATCTTTCAACCCCTCATTTTTCGGAGTATTGGCCGAAAACAGTAGGGTAAGTAACACAAAGGTAAATGAGCTTTTCAATATCATGGTTAAGATTATTTATAGGTTTGGGTCAGTTGAAGTGAATTCTTCATGAGTGGGGCAGCTCCCAGATTCTCCTGTGAAATTATTTATTACACCGGACTGATTTACCCCATTTCAATCGATCACTTTCACTTTGAAAACAATATTGGAGCCAGCTCATATAAGCTCCGTCTCCAGGTTTGGAATTCATGGGCTGTACCTTCAGATACATAAGAAACGGCATTGAAACCAGCTTCTTTTAAGGCATCAACTGCACTTCTCACCCGGTCAGGATTTTCCTTGCTTCCGGCACTGATAAAGATCAAATCTGGCTTAGCGTCCTTTAACTCCTCAGGAGTATAGATGCCTCCACTAAGCAACGCATAACGTGAAAAAACTTCAGGTTTGTTAAGCGTAATCGTATGCGTTTCCATACCGCCCATAGATAGTCCTGCCATAGCCCGGTGATCCTGATCAGCAATTGTCCTAAAGTTGGCGTCCACATAAGGAATCAATTCATCTATCAATACAGTCTGAAAAGGCTCGATTTTGAAGTCCCTTAGTCCCCCAAACTTCACTTCATTCGTCATCCCATAGGTCATCACGATAAGAAAAGGCTCGATTTTGCCTTCAGCAATCAGGTTATCCATGATAAGATTTGCATGCCCTTGATTGCTCCAGGCTGTCTCATCTTCACCCCATCCATGCTGTAGATACAATACTGGATAACGCTTGGACGATTCTGTACTATACCCCGGAGGCGTATAGACAAAAGCCCTTCTGGAGGTGTTGGTACTCGGTGATGGGAATAGAACTTGCTGGACATGGCCATGAGGCACATTCTTAAGCGCATAAAAGTCCTGGTCATGTGCAGGGATTTCTATCCCACTTTCCCAACGGGTAGAACCATAATAATTCTTTGCTCCGGGATCATTGAACACACCCCCGTCTATGGTCAGATGATAGTAGTGAAACCCTTCGTCCATGGGGCCTGCAGTAGTTCCTGTCCAGACTCCCTCAGCATTCTTGGTGAGGTCAGTCCCTCCTCTACCCCCAAGTCCCAAACTTACATTGACACTTTGGGCATCCGGAGCCTCTACGCTGAACCGGGCATATCCCTGGGAATTTACCTGTGGATATTCCTTGCCAGGTTGGTTCTTGGATGAGGGCTTGAAATCCTCCTTTATTTGGGAGTTTTCCGTCTGGGAATAACATATTGAACTGCTGAAAATCCAAATGAAAATTAAAATAAATGAAAACTGTTTCATGGTTATATAGGTTTTAGGTTTGATTGAATGCATTATATTTTACATAGCTGTTTTTCTATGAGCCATATCAACGTTTAAAAAAAGGAATAGCCAATGGATACTTCCAGATCTGCCCATTGCTGGCTTTAAGTGCTCCGATAAGAACAAACAGAATGCCTATCAATAGCAAAATAGTGATTGGGAACAATCCTGAGTAAAGTGAAGTAAGCAGATTGAAATTATGTGAAATGTTGATTGGTAAATGGGACATTCCAGTAATAGGGAAAATGACAATAAAGCATATAGTCATATATATAAAAAAACTCAATACCCAATTAACCACATTCTTTCCGTGCTCGTCAACAAGTTGGCTCGTTTGTCTATTCAAAGTCCATAGAACTACCGGTGCCACGAGAGCCAATAAAATATGAACAAAGCCCAAGAACACAGATATATGAAGAAGAAAGCAATAGGTATTTTCGTTCAGGCCAAATAAATCCCCAGGTATCCTCGTCGGACTTCCTCCCAAAATCCTATCCTTTTCGCGGTTAAATTCATCTTCGGTAATAATGCCCTTTTTTAATAGGTCATCCAGTTTAATCAAGTCATCCAGATTGTGTTTCATGTGTTTATAATTTGACTTTTAAAGGCCCGGCAGGCAGGTGGAATCTCGCTTATATTATAATCATTCCAGTGTGTCTAGTTTTCGACATGCCTGCCAGTTCGGTAAGCAGGCCTCCCTCCACCTAATCTACTGATATTAAATACTATAACAAAAAAAACACATACAAAATCCTTTACCATTTTCATAGAAAAGGCCTATGCACAGATGCAGTGCATAGGCCGGTTTTAAACCAGGTTACATCCCCTCAAGCCCTTCTGCAAATCCGGCATAAGCAGGCTTTCTGTTCAGGTTGATATCCCAAAGCCCCTGCTTTTCGCCCGGAAGCCAGTTGGCATTATCCGAACTATCGGTAACTCCCCAAATAGTGATTCCATAGCGCTGTGCTGCGGGAATATGTTCCGCATACATCTCAGCGACAAACTTGTACATTTCCCGTTGCAACTGAAGTATTTCTGAGGAAGGGTTGGTCGAATTCACCCGCACGTCCAGCTCAGATACCTTGATCAGTTTGCCGGTCTTGGCCAACATTTCGAACATAGAGACAATCTTCTCCTTGTCCGAATCTATGCTGATATGCATTTGAGTGCCAATCCCATCTACTTCTACACCTTTGCTTTCAATGTACTTGACATAATCGATCAGCCCCTGGCATTTTTCCAGACTATACTCAAGATTATAATCGTTCACAAAAAGAAGATCATCAGGATTTCCGTATTGCTCAGCCAGTTCAAATGCCTTGACGGCATAATCTTTACCTAGGTAGTCTTGCCAGAAGAATAGGTCATCAGGGATATCGGACATGCCTATGCCGGATTTGAGTTCAGAAGGATTAGCATCATCCATAGGCTCATTCACTACGTCCCATGCTTTCACATAGTCCTTAGAGGCTGTCAGCATTCCCTGCATCCAACGCTCAAATTCCCCTGAAACAATGGAAAACTTCTCCTCCTCAGTTTTCGGTACCAAAGTAGTGGAACCACCGGTGGCCTCTGCACTGCTCAGGACTACGTTGTCCAGATAGACTGTGCCGGCAAATTCCCCGTAAGAAATAACAAAACGCTGGCGGTCACCTGCAGTTGCGATGGTACTCAATTGCACCTGCTTCCACTCCTTAGTCACACCCACCTGCCCAAAGCCATTGGAAGAATAATCCGGGCTCTGAAGCTCAGGTCTGATAATGCCTTCCGCATCACCTTTTATCCAGAATGATAATTTATATTCCTGGCCATTGGTTAGAGGTTCGGCCAGATCATAAGCTGTCTGCACTTCCCAGAAACCTCCGGTGACAGAAGGATTTGTGACGTAGAAGGCTTTGCCGCTACCGCCAAAACCCATCCCATCCTCTGTGATACCTCTGCTGGAATCATTGCCCCAGCCTCCCCAGCCAGTTCCGTTTTCAAAATCCCCATCTGCGATTAAATTGCTGATCACTGGATCTCCTGTTGTATCATACACATATAGATTATTGATATCAATGGAATAAGAAGCAGAAGGCGTATAACCAAAGTTGAACTTCATTTTGAATGAATCCCCTTCAAAATCCTTGACCTTAAATCTGATCTCCTGCCAGGAAATACTGGTCTCGAAGGCTGTGCTATCTACTCCTGTACCCATCCAGTCAATCTTCGGATTATTGTCTTGCAAGCCTTCAAACGAGATTCCTCCCAGTCCCGGCACATCGGATTTGACATAAGCGATCACTTCATAGACCTTCCCTTGAATCACTGGAATATCAGGAGTAATCAATTGCACACTTTCAGGGGAAGAACCGGAACCTGAAGTAAGTACAAAGGCATCAGTACCCTCTCCCATTCCTTTTCCCAGTCCAATTTCCACATCTCCGGTAGTCTCCCAACCTTCCCATTCCCCGTTCATAGGTGCTGACAAGTCCAGATCATTTTTGAAAGGAGGTGAGACCACGATCAAAGGTTCTAAAAGACTGTTTAGATAGGTTGCGTTTTGGTTGGCATGCCAGACTAGGGTATGTCCAAATATACTTGTCCCGGCAGCCTTGGCCGCTTCGATAGTGGCATTCAGGCCTGAAAAATCCATATTTCCATTGGCTTGGACTATTGCGCCATGCTTCATGCCATAGCCGGCGGTGATCTCATCGAAGTTGCTGTTGATAAGCCGGTACATCACTCCCCTGCTTGAGTATTGGGACATTTCCACCGCACCCCCCAACTTGAAATTGGGGTAAGCAACAGAGTCCACATAAGTGCGCAGTACTCCATAAGCATTCAATTCCTCTTGGGCAGCTATGCTTGCCGGCTTCTCCACCTGATAATTATCTGTTTCTATATGCTCCACGCACGAACCAAGTCCTGCTGAAATAGCTAAAACGCTAAAATACTTGACATACAATTGTTTCATGATTTTACTGCGTTTAGGTTAGTTGTTCATCAATAAAGGAGTGAAGGTCTCGAAACCAACTCCCCTGTCCCGAACCACCAAGGTATCCTTGGTTTCCACTTGCATCTCAGGTAGGTTGATCTGGTACTCCAGGTATAGCACATCTCTGTCCTGGTTTCCCCAGCTGTTCTTTTCTCCTTTGGAGATAAACTTTCCTGTCCCGCTTGCGGTATAACCGTTTCTCAAAGCGGAGACGGTACAGTTTCCGGCTTCATCGAAGGTCAAAAGCAGATCCGCAGGGATATTCTCCCCGTCTTCTCCAGGAAATGCAAGGGGGAATTCCACCTCGCTCATGGATATGGTATGAAGCGAATTGATCTCATCATTTACTACGAAGTCGGCGTGACGGACTACCGTTTCGTCCAAAGAGCCTCCGGGACTCTTGATCACATCCTGCCCCCTTCGCAGATAGTTTCCATGCCAAGGGTTCACATATTTCAAAGCATACAACACGAAATCCTTAGGCTGTACTGCCCAGTTGTTAGGATTATTTCTGTTCGGATTGTCTGCTTGGGGCACACCGGAAAGAATAGAATCTGCATTGTTGATCTGCGTGATTCTAAGAGGCAGCACATAGGTGTTTTTGATTGATTTGGGATCATTGAAAAACCCACTGTTCAGCTGGATCTCCACTCCGCCAGTCACTTCTCCTTTGGGGATTACAATGCTTTCGGCAGCCAACTGATAATATTCTGAAGGAAGAGTCTCCACCACGCTGCCATCTGTATCAAACATCAGCCCTTCAACAAGGCTCTCGTCCACGGTAAAATCCAGATGGACATCCTGAGGTGAGGAATATACCCCTCCCGTAGTGGCGACAATTTTAAATTTCCATTCGTTGTCCAAGGCTGTCCCAAAGATATCATCGCCCAAAGTCAATGTTCTTACCGGATACTGGTATGCAAAATAGACTGTCTGATAATCAAAATTCGGGAAATCCCAATCTTCATTTTTACAGGAAGAAAGAAGCAGGCAAAGTGCCAATATTTTATAAGGAATGTATTTCATAGTTACGAGTGATTAGGTTCATTGAAGGTGACCTGCATATTTAATTTCTTTAGGATCACCATCCGTTATTTTGCTTGAGTTCAGAAAACTTCAATGTTTCACTATATGGAATAGGTCCATATATCATGTGATCATTGTACACCCTATTCTCTACATTCATCACATCATGATCTTCATTCCGTATGGTGATTCCTTTGGCTGTCTCTCTAAGATCCGCATTCCATCTCCTCAAGTCCCAGAATCTGAACCCTTCAAAGCTCAATTCCAATCTCCGTTCATTGCGGATGAGTTCACGCATGGCAGCTTGATCATTCCGTATAGACTCCAGATACGGGTCACCATTTTCCAACCCTATCCCGGCACGCTGGCGAATGGCCTTGATCACATCATAAGCCGAATATCCCGCAGTGCCTGTCCCGGAAGGCCCATAAGCTTCGTTGGCAGCTTCTGCATAGATCAGAAAAATCTCAGTATATCTGATTCTTGGCTTCACATGAACCTGCTCATTGGTAGAATTGGGATTGAGATTCACGTCTTGGCGAAGAAGCTTGCGCAGGTAATAGCCTGTTCTTGTGGAAGTTTCCACTTTATTCAGCGCATCATTATTTCCGCCGTCTATGGCAGTAGTGATCACACTGTTATTGGGGCCGGCAGTACTTCCATTTACTACCACAAAGTGTCGAAGCCGTGGATCACGTCCTGCATAAGGATCTTGTGGATTGTAGCCACTTTCTTGCAAGTCCACAGGATATCCATTCAACATAGGAAAAGCATCAACAAAATTCTGGGTAGGATTGATCAGCCCATTACCGAATAGTGTAGGAGGATAATTATCTCTTTCCAGATTATTGCTTTGTCCTATAGATGTCCTCCACAGAATCTCAGCAGGATTTACACCCCCACCCAGCGAATTCAATTCAGAAGTATTGGTAAACCAGGTCACACCATTAGGCGCCAAACCACTCACACCGCCTATGGTATTCAGTATGTAAGCGGCATGGTCTGCGGCAGTCTGCCACTTCTGTACATCCCCGCTGGGATTAAATGCCGGACTGGCCGCGAGCAATGCTGCCTGAGCCATGACTGCACGGACGATTCTGCCTGATACTAATTGTATGGCATCATCTCCAAATACCCGGTTGTATTGACCAGTTCCGGCATTTTGATATTTATTTGGAATGAGAGAAGGATCAGTAATATTGCCCAGATCCAGTGGAAGTAAATCCAATGCACGATCTGCATCCGCATATAACTGCGTTATACACTCTTCAAAGGTATTTCTGGGCAGGTTAAATTGTGACTCTACATTTTGGGATTCTGTCAAAATCGGAACCCCGAGCAATTGCCCATCGGCCAATCCGCCGTGAGCTTGAAGCAGGTAATACATAAATAAAGCGCGCAGCCCATAGGACTCACCCTTCAGCCTGTCCACGAACATCTGGTTTACAATCGGATCAGCGGCAAAATCCACACTATCCACATCTTCCAGCATCACATTTAGGTATTGGATGGCCGATTGCGCCCCTGTCCATTGTGCCATGGGGTTATTGTTAGATGCCCATTGACCTGTGGCCATGTTTAGAAAACCGTTGGTAGGATTGTTGCTGACAGCGTCATCAGTGGCCATTTCGCTAAAGGACCATCCATTGGTAGGGATCCGTAAGTAGGCATTGATCAGGATCCCTTGGGCCAGCCGAGGTCTGTCCAGCATATCATCTCTTCCCTGTATGTTTTCTATGGCGGGTTCTATTAGATCCTGACAGCCGGAGAGCATGAGGACGACGCCAAAGAAAAATAATATTTTAGTATTCATAATTTTAAGTTTTTTGGGTCTTGTTTAAAACATTGCACGGATACCGAAATTGTAGAACCTCGTCTGCGGTGCAAAACCTATATTCATTTCCAGGATATCCCTGTTTGGACTTACTGTCAAGAGATTAGATCCACTGACATAGGTTCCCAATTCCTTGATAAATCCACTGCCCAGGATTCTCTTAGGAAATGAGTACGATACCTGTATTTTGGCCAGATCAAAGCGGTTGGTGCTATAAAGCCAGAAATCGGAGTTCCTGAAATTATTGGCTCCATTGAGGGTAGTCAACCTCGGGAACGTCGCCGTATCCTGGGTTTCCTCTGTCCATCTATCTCTTACTACCGCCGAGTATTTATCGTCAGCATTTACCCAGAAATAATTGTTGTTTTTCATGGCATAGGCTCCACTTCTCATGGTTCCCAAAGCGAAAATCGTGAAGTTTTTCACCTTGGCCGAAACATGGAATCCCATAGTCAAGGGTGCTCCGAACCATCCTCCCCTGCCCAAGTAAACCTCATCTTGGGCGTTGATAATCCCATCACCATTCTGGTCTTTGTACTTGATATCACCCGGCTTCACCTCACCAAATGCCTGTGTGGGAGAATTCTCTATATCGTCCATCCCACTGAAGAAGCCTATACTTTCGAGTCCCCAGATCGCATCAAGAGGCATCCCTTGTCTGTTTTGGTAACTGTCCTCGAAGTTTTCAGCTCGCTTTGAAGCTTTCGTATTGTAATACAATCCTGAAACGCCCACTGTCCAATCCACCTCGCCCACTTTCTTATTCAAGTTGAGCTGAAAATCCACCCCATTTCGTGTATCGTTATTATAATTCACATAAGGTATCCAAGATGAGATCGGCCAGCCAGTGACGAAGTAACTAGGGTACAAAATATTGTTCTGGACGAACAGACCCGTCATCCTACTGGTAAATACCGAACCATTCAGATATACCAATTTATTGAACAATGAGGCCTCCAACTCCAAACTGATTTCTTCCCTTTTAGGGAAAGCCAGATTCATATTTTCCCCTCGCCGCACATCAGTACCGGTGTTATTCAACCCATCTTTCCATTCGTACCAAGACCCCCCGTCGGTATAAATAGGTTCGTACAGGTAAAAATCCTCTATATCCAAATCGGTGTTGAGAATACCGCCAGAAATAGAGATTCTCAGATCATCCACCACTGATGAGGATGACAAAAATTCCTCACCACTCAATCTCCAGCCCAAAGACATGGTTGGAGAAATCGCTTTGCGGTTTCCCTTAGACAATTTGGCAGAATGCACCAAAGCACTGCTGAACTCTGCATAATATTTCTGTTTGAAATTATAGGCTAAATACAACCCTAGATTGGCATTGCTTACTCTATGATAGATCGCTGATTCCGAAATCTGGAAGCCATTTGCCAACAACATGGCACTGACGTTATGCTTCTCCTGGAAAGTTCTTTTGTAATTCAGTTGGGCGGAGAATGATACTGTCTGACGGAACCAGTTGTTATTGGTGTTCTGGGTTCTGGAACTCGCATCCTGACCGTATTTTGTCAGTCTTTCAATCTGATCAATCCCGTTGTAATTAGTCCAAGAAGGCTCATACACCGCATACTCATTCTCAAATGACAGGTTATAAGAGGTATTGTAGTTGAGACCAAAAAGAGAGCTGAAGGATAAACCTTCCAATACATTTCTAAGGTCTGCATCCACTCCTGCGTTGAACTGAAACTGTCGGCTAGTGAATGTGTTTGAACCTCCAGCGTAGATATCCGCAAAAGGATTCTTTTGGTCTAACTGGGTACCACCCAGGAGATATTTACCATCAATCAAGTGATCACTAGTCTCTATTAGATCCCATGAAGAATCGTCTCCCTGCTCGACATAATCAATAGGAATAAGCGGTGCGAATCTGTTAGGCCTCAAAATAGTAGAGCCTTGCCAGTAGTCAATATTATCATCCCCAATACTGTAAATGGAATTGACTCCTTTGCTATTATAGAAAATAGCCGACGCATCCACTTTGGCAGAAATGAAGTCATTAAGGTTCAGATCAATGTTTCCACGTACATTGAAGCGCTCGTTCTTGTTTTCGGCAGCTTGGCCAAAATCGAGAACTGTGCCTTCTGTCATGAAACCTACATTGGTATAGTACCTGGCTGTCTCATTTCCTCCTGAGATTTCAAGGTTACCGTCATATCTGGAATAGGCCTCCTGCAGATATTCCGGAGAATAATAATCAACATTTGGATACCTATAAATGTTGTCTCCTGAGGAGTAATTGTAGATCTCATTTTCAGAATAAAGTGGAGACAGTCCGTCATTGGCTCTCGCTTCATTATAAAGTGACATATATTCTCCAGAGCCTAGGTATTCCGGATAGGCTTTGGGCGTATTTACTCCTGCATTCGTCCGTAACGTGATGTTCTGGGTGTTGGCCACTCCTCTTTTTGTGGTGATCATGATCACTCCCTTTGCTGCCCGGCTTCCGTATAGTGCCACGGCACTGACTCCTTTCAGGAAAGTCATCTGGGCTATTTCAGTAGGGTGTACACTGTCAATATCCCGGGGAACACCATCTACTAAGACCAAGGTGCTACTATTTCCCCAGAGGTTACCACTGAGCCCGCCTACATAAGCTTCCATCTGGTCAAGAGGGTAAGTGATGTAGTTGTCCTGAAGTACTTCAGGCATATTCACATACGAGACACCGCCCATCAAATCCCTCTTATCCCTAGTCTGAAAAGCAACCTTCACATCATCCCCTTCCAAATCGCCGAAAAGGGTGATCTCCTCCAGATCAGGTGTAGCTCTGAAAAGTCTTGTTTCATATCCTGGGGCTCCTACGGATAAATATGTATTTGCGGTAACGAACAGTTTCACTACTCCCAAACTGTCAGAAACAGCAGAGTAATCATCCTCTTCGCTTGTGATGACAGCTCCTTGTATCGTCTTACCGACATTGGACTTCACCACCGGGTTAAGGTTTATTTTTAAGGTACTCTGTGCCATCAGCTCAAACGGAAACACCATCGCCGCGACACAGCATACCATCACTAGTCTAATATATTTCATTATGATTATTCATTTAGATGATAAAAAGTAATCGCATGCTTTACCAGCCTGGATTCTGAGTCATTTCAGGGTACAAAGACACATCAGATACTTTTAGCGGCAACCAGTAATGCCTTTCGGAAAATGGCCGCTCTAGAATGACTACCTCTCTGATGTTAGCCACACGGTTTTCAGTAGGATCATCCACATTGAAATCCCCTACCCGATCCAATTCCACCGATGTCTTGATAGTGTATGGTGCTTCTATCAGCAACATCCATCTTCGCAGGTCAGTGAAGCGATGCCTCTCGAAGGCAAGTTCCACAGCCCGCTCCCGTCTTAATTCAGGTAGAAAATCCTCCACAGATCCTGTAAACTTGGAATGCACATTGGCCATCCCTGCGCGGTCTCTGATTACATTGACCGCCTCGATTGCTGTTCTACTAAAGGTAGCACTCGGGGTGCTCGGGGAATTATACCCCATCAGCACTGACTCTGCATACATCAGGTAAATATCCGCAAGTCTCATATAAGGCACATTGATGTGAAGAGATGCGCCCCAGTCATAAGCATTATCGTACTTATTGGCTCTCAATGGCACAAACTTTCTGCTCATATATCCCGTGCGGCTTCCATTGCTCAGATTTCTATAGCTCCCGTTGGTGAACAAATTTGCGTACCTATTCTGCTCTTCACTGGCATCAGGAATAGCTCCTTGGATTACTTTTACCCCATCATAGGTAATATCACTGTAGAACCTTGGATCCCTGCCCTTCCATGGATAATTAGGGTCATACCCAGATTCCGGGTCAGCTTTTGTAATATCATCAGGGAGCGGCAAGCCATTGGCCATACCATAGTTGTCATGCACATAATTTGCCGTAGGCATGAACATGGTCGCATCTCCCTGACTGATCAGCAAAGGCATAAACTGCTTGGATATCTGAAAGTTACTTCCATTAGCCCCAGTAGTAGGAGCTCTGAACATCGCCTCAGTCCCTCCCGGCATAGCCCAGTTTTGACCAGTGGTGTAGAAGAGATTGGATTTCTGTGCAAATGGCATCAGGGAATAAATTGTTTGCCCTGTTTCTACCAATTGGAGTAATTCCCCAAAGACATCCGCCGCATTTTTCGCATAGGTGGCATCATAACTTTTATTACCCGTAGTTGTATAGTTCATCAGCGGGCTTGCGGCCCACAGCAGATTCTTCCCAAGGTATCCCAAGGCCATAGCCTTATTGATCCGCATCGTGTTTTTACCGATGGTATTCTTTCCTACAGTAGTATCATCCCAGTTTAAGGGCAATAGATCCGCTGCCCTCCGAAGATCCGCTGTGATCCTATCGGCAGACTCTTTGTAAGTAAGTCTGGGCAGTCTTAGCTTTTCATCACTGGGAAGAACCGTGTCTATGTAAGGCATACCTCCGAAATACTGGATCAGCTGAAAATGAAACCATCCTCTGAAAAACAAAAGTTGTCCTTCGATGAATTTTCTTTCCTCATCGGTGGCGTCCGTAAGGCGATATAGGTTTTCCAGACCTAAATTTGCCTTACGGATCCCCATCCACGCCAATGGCCAAAGCGCCTTCCTATGATGACCATCAGTAGTGGAAGCATTTCCTTTGTCAAACCAACCAACACCGCCACCTTGCTCTTCTTGCCAGGCCCAGAAATTACCGCGGTCAAAATTGTAAGACACGGTAAAAGTCCCGGCTGTGGATTCTATCTCGTCTTCCCCAAAATTCCAGGCACTGACCCAATAGGCCAATGTGAAATTTGGAATACAATGGTAGAGCTCTTCGGTGAATCCCTGGAAATTAGTGAAATTTTGAAAGGCGGTTTCTTCCGAAATGATTGAATCCGGAGATCTTTCCAGGTAATCCTCACAGGAAGTGGCAGACAGGATAAGTACTGTCAGAAATCCGCACTTGAATATATTTTTTATAGAATTGTTCATGTGGAATGCTAGGTTAGAATGAAACATTTAGGCCAAGATTGATCCTTCTTACCGTAGGATAAGCACCGGCAAAGCCTGCTGAGGAGAAATTGGACTCCCTGTCATCCGGCATATCCGTCCATAGAAGCAAGTTGTTGCCGTTTAAATAGACCCTTAAGGTCTCTACGCCTATTCTTCTCACCCAATCTCCATTGAACAGATAGGCGATTTCAGCATTTTTGAGACGGAGATAAGACCCGTCATACAGATAACGCTGCCCGTTGCTGTACCCCTGAAGCAGCGCGCCCCATCTAGGCATAGGTGCATCCGGATCCATATTGTCATCAGACCAATAGCTGCCTTCTTCATATACTCTGTTGAGACGGTTGTTCAAACTTCCTAGTGGCACGTCTCTGGTGACATTGTTTACACCATAGAATTGAACATAGACACTCAGCCCTTTCCATTCTACCCCAATATTGGTACTGTAGGTATTCTCCGGTACTCCTGAAAAGCCAAATGGAGCAGCATCAAAGGAGTCAATCACCCCATCGCCGTTGAAATCAAGGATTTGCATCCCCCCCGGTAGTTTAAACTGATCGTTTGCATTGTGCGGTGTACTGCCGTACACCTCATCCCATGAGCTATAATAGCCATTGCTGATATGGGTACGGTACTGACCGAGCTGATAATCCTTAGCTTTCTGATAATCAACCTGCAGCTCTGGATCATCTCTCTCAATCACCACATTCTCCGCATGAGTCATAGAAAAGTCACCCCATACACGGACTTGATTCCCGAAGGTATGGCTTGCACCTAGGGTAAACTCAAATCCCTTGGTGACAACACGTCCTAGATTTGCCGCCGGGGCAGAGGTGCCGTAGTAACTGGGAATAGAGCGGTCATCAGACATCAAAATATCCTTTCTATCATCCTTGAAATACTCGAAATTACCGTTTATAAGACCATTGAACATATCGAATTCCACTCCGATATTAGTCTTATATACCGTCTCCCAATGTACCTCCGGGTTTCCTACCGATGACTGTCTATACCAGGTATAAGGACTGTATTCCCCGTCAACTCCTATGATCCCGAGCTGAGAGCTATTTCCATATACCCACTGATCCATGAATAAAAACCTGCCGCCTATATTGTCATCTCCTACCTCTCCATAGCTCGCTCTGACTTTAAGGAAATCCAAAAATGAAAGAGACTTCATAAACCCTTCTTCCGACAGTACCCATCCGATACCCCCAGATGAAAAGAAGGCAAACCTATACTCTGGGGCAAACTTCTCAGATCCATTGTAAGCGCCGCTGTAATCCAGAAGATATTTGTTCTTATAGTCATAATTGGCCCGGAAAACCCAATCTTCGCGATACGACGGGATCATATTACCTGTGGCATCCTGCTGGCGGCTCATCAATCCCATCAGGGAATAATTGTGGCGTTCAGCTATGCTTCCGGCGTAGTTCAGCTGAAACTGGTAGTAAAGTCTTCGCTGAGGAGCATCCGGCCACCAGGTGGCCACTTCACCATTTTCAATCCCCCAAGTCACAGCTTCCCTAAAGTCAAACCGGCTGTTCGCATCCACTATATCATCATATAGATGAGCACCTGTCACTGGATCAATCCACTTCTGAAATGGCGTATTGTAAAGATCATTTACACCTCTATTCGATTCAGTGAAAGAATTATCTACAGCCAAAGTTCCCCGGAAGTTCAGCCCCTTGAGGATCATTCCCAGATCTTGGTTAAGGACAAAATTTGTGGAAAGCTGTGTTTTTGTGATATATTGAATCCCACTGACAGCAAGTATCCTTACAGAATTCTCGGCCGCCACATCATCCGGCGCATATACACCCCAGGCTCCATCTGAATAGACAGGCATAAACGCATCTGGTGGATTTGCATAGGCTGCGCTCCAGAAGCTACTGGAATTGCCCCCGCCCCAGGGGGTTTTTCTAGTACCATAGGATCCGCCCAGATTCACCTGAAGCTGTGTGCTGGAAGTCAGCTGAAAATCCAGGTTACTCCGGAAGTTCAGACGGTTGTAATTGTACCCCGGCTCATATCCCCGGTTGTTATCAAAACTTCTAAAAAGATCTCCCTCATTCTGAAAATCAATACTGGCAAAATATTGGGTAAACTTAGTCCCGCCTCTGATTCCTACATTGGCATTGTACGCCATTGCGTAATCTTTGAAGAGTGTTTCCTGCCAATCAATATTTGGGTATCGCTCAGACTCTTCAAGACTTGAGGGAAATCTATACTTGTTCCGTGTCTCGTAAGGGATGTAATCCGCCCATCCGTCAGGATTTGCCGAAAGTTCATTTTCTATTGCCCGGTTACGGATTCCGATAGCATCATACGCATCAAACTTACCCGGTAGCTTGGATACCAACTTCATGGTGGAGCTTACGTTGGCGGTGATCTGGGCTTTTCCTTCCCGGCCTCTTTTGGTAGTGACGATGATTACTCCATTAGCCCCCCGGGATCCAAATACCGCAGTAGCCGAGGCATCTTTCAACACAGAAATACTCTCCACAGAAGCGATATCCATGGTGTTGAAAAATTCCGGACGCTCCACTCCATCCACCAGGATTAATGGGGAATTTCCATTCCAGCTGTTTTGGCCCCGGATCACGATCTGAGGATTTTCTCCGCCCGGTACACCTGTACTTGCAGTTGTGATTACCCCCGGAAGATTACCTGTGAGCGCGGCTCCTACATTCGAAACCCCACCAGTACGTTTGAGAACTTCCCCACTGGTTTGCGCTACTGCCCCTACAATGGTTTCCTTCTTTTGCTCAGCATACCCGACTACGATCACCTCATCGAGACTTTGGAGATCTTCCTCCAGTATAATGTTGATCACTGCCTGATTCTGGACTACGACTTCTTTTTCCACAAAGCCTATGAAACTAAAAACCAAGGTCTCTCCTTCATTGACTTGAAGTGTAAATTCCCCGTCTAAGTTGGTGGTGGTACCTCTAGTAGTATTCTTGATCCGAACTGTAACCCCAGGTAGTGCAAGTCCAGTAGGATCCAGCACCTGCCCTCTTACCTCCACCACAGCAATGGGATCCGCCGCTTTTGGGCGAGACTTCTTAGGCCCTTTTGTGATATGGATATTGTCATCCAGTTGTACAAACTTAAGATTGGTCTGGCTGGAAATCTCGAGTAATACTTCCGATAGCGGGGTATTTCTCGTTGACATGTTTATCCTGAGTTCATCTACGGCTACCAAGGCCTTGTTGTAGGTGAATTGAAATCCACTTTGGGATTCCAGCTCAGCGATGACTTTATTTAGTGTGCTTTCCTTGAAATTTACGGTGACTTTAATATCTGCCAGCCCCTTCAATTGGGCATTGCCAGTATTTGCCATCAGTACTGCTGTAAAAAACAGCTGAAAGAGGAACGCACACACAAAATATTTGGAAAGCATAATGATTTTCCTAAGTATTGATTTTTCCATACTTTTGTTTAAGATTTTAAGTGTGTATTACTTGAAATTTAGCCTTTGATTAATTTGACGATTGAGGCAAAGGCTATAGGCAGAAGAGCATTCGCAATTCTGCCTATTTTTCTTTCAGCTGGTGTTGGGATAAATGTGTTCCATGATGAGTAGGTTATGGGTTTGAAATTGTTACTGATTTATTATCTATAGAATATTTGAAGTCAGAAGAAATACTGATGCCTTCCAGCACATGGTCTAAGGACTTATTATGATACCGTCCGGAGTAGGACCATCCCTTTTCCACTTTGAGTGTGCTGTGGATAGTGACTCCGAACCAAGTTTCTAGTTTCTCTATGACCTCCGGATAGGTGTTGTCTTTAAAAATGAGGTGTTGGTCTTTCCAACCTAAAATTTCAAGAGGATCAAATCCCGTTTTGGACACTTCCCCATTCTTTCGCTTAACAAGCATTTCATTAGGCAACAGGGTAATAACTCCTCCGATAGAATCTGCCACTTCCACTTTCCCTTCTACCAGTGCAAGTTCAAAATCATCACCGTTTTTAAGATTGAAGGAAGTGCCTAACACCTTCACTTGACTGTTGTCGATTTCTACGACAAAAGGACGGCGGGAATCTTTGGTCACATCAAAATAGGCTTCACCTATCATTCGTACTGTTCTCTGAGAGGAATCAAACACCTGGGGGTACTCGATTTTACTTGCTGCATTCAGGTGTACCAATGTCCCGTCTGGAAGTTTAAAGCGATACTTTTGACCTGCAGGATTATCCACTGTAATCCAAGGAATGACCTGCTGTACTTCTTGTTCTTCCGATTTGCCTTTATTCAAAAAATCAATCCCGTATATTGTAGAAAAAACCAGAAATAAGATAGCAGCTGTTTTGTGCCATCCACTCCACAGAAATTTTTTGCCATCAGCTCTGATCTGGTGGCTTTTTTCTACAATATCCTCGTACAGATCCATGTAGGCCTGGTCAGAGAGTACAAACCTTTCTTTATAATCGACCATGGCAATGATTTCACGGGCTTTCTGCAACACAGGTCTTCTGGCTGGATGGTTTTCTATCCATTTGAGCCAAAAATGGTTTGT
The DNA here is from genome assembly GCA_965651895.1 of uncultured Algoriphagus sp. Taxonomy (GTDB): domain Bacteria; phylum Bacteroidota; class Bacteroidia; order Cytophagales; family Cyclobacteriaceae; genus Algoriphagus. Next base: position 20,857 of record CBFGUY010000015.1, read on the forward strand.
TTCTTCTCCAGGATTTTTGACCCATTGAATAAAAAATTCGTCATTCAAAAAATCCTCGATCTCAAAATCTATGTATTTAATTTTTTCATCCATGGTAGTGGGAGGAAGCGTGCCGGTTAGGCTTTCTTAACTTCAAATATTTCTTTCAGCTTCTCCATGGCGCGATAGACCAGGGTTCTTGCTGTTTTTACTTCGTTGAAATTCATAATATCAGCGATCTCTTTATAGGAGAGTTCTTCCTGATAGAGCATGACAACAGCTTGCCGCTGTCTCGGTGAGAGTTGGTTTAGTGCTTTGGAAATTTCCACTTTCTGTTCGAGAGCAAATTCCTCATCTATCAACTTCGTCTCATGGGAGGTTTCGATAAAAAACATCTCTTCCTCGGATTCTATGGATATCATAGCTGATTTATACTTCTTCTCTTTTTTGAGGAATTTGAACAGCTCCCGGTGGAATACTGTAAACAAATAGCCCTTAATGCGCTGTACCTCTCCAAGTTTGGCTTGGTTTTTACGTAAATCCACAAACATTTTCTGAAGACAATCCCGGATCAACTCTTCCTGCCTACAGATCTGCATTCCATAATTATAAAGATCTGCGACATGCTTGCGATAGATATAGTTAAAAGCAGCTTCATCTCCACTCTTAAAAGAGTTCCAGACTTCACGGTCCGATTTTTCGGTGTACACGATCATCACCTGACTATGCTGCATATACAGCATAGCTGGTTCTTCAGTGGTTTCAATAGGTTTATTATGGGTTTCTTTCATTTTGAACAGGAAGTAATCTCCACTCTTCATATATATAGAGTACTTTTTGAGGTCAAACAACCTCAAAATTTTAAATTATTTTTTCCTACACCTCAAAAAATCTTCTAGGAATAGGCAAAACCCCCATAAACAATAGGTTTTTATTGATTTTACAGAATAATGTTCCTCCGCAAAAACAACAGATAAACTCAGTTATTTTGAGGACCAACATGTTGGTTCCAACATGATACAGCAGCTTCCCGGAAATCTATTGGAAGTGGAAAAGGATGGCAAAACCGATTGTCTTAATACAGATTGGTTTTCTCATCACGCTTGATGCTATCATCCAATTCCTCATAAGAGATATCCAGCTTTCCATGATCCACCAGCACCTTGGCCAAGGATGGAATGTCGGTTTGTCCGGCAATGTCCTGTTCTGCCCATAACCTAGATCTGATTATGCACTTTGCACAGTGCATGAAAGCCTCCTTCACGCTGACAATAATGGCTAGAGCAGGCGCTTTCCCCTCACAGGAAAGTAGCTCCAGGACTTTTTGGTCGGTTACAATTCTCGCCTCACCATTCACTCTCAAGGTTTCCTTTACCCCGGGAATTAAAAAAACCAATCCCAGATGCGGATTTTGGATGATATTTCTCAAGGTATCCGCTTTTCGGTTTCCAGGTCTATCCGGGATAGCCAGCATTTTATCGTCCAGGATTTTCACGAAACCGGGAGGATCACCTTTTGGCGAAACATCAAAATTCCCGCCCAGGTCAGAGGTGGCAATGGTGATAAATGGTGATTTCTCTATAAAACTTCTACAGTGGTCATCAATATGGTCGATGGTTTTCCTTGTCACTATTTCGCTGGGATATCCCAAAATCTCCCGAAGTTCATTCTCCGATGAAATTATATGTTCAAAAGTCCAATCCATGTTTTCTTGCTTTTAGGTGTTCGGTTATCTTCCAAGATCACTTTTCAAGGAAATCATTGACTTCCAGCCAATACATAAATGCGTCAAACCAGCGGTTACTCGTACGGTTAGGGTTGCCCAGACCGAATCCATGCCCTCCATTCTGATAAAGATGGAACTCGACAGGAATGCCGGCTTTATACCAGGAATCGACCACGCCAAACTGCCCTCTGAAAAGAAAATCATCCGTTGCGATTACATTGAACATGGGAGGAGCGTCCTTCGGAACTTCCACCGGTCCCATGCCACCATAGATCGGGCCGATAAAGGCCAACTTCATTGTCTTGGAATTGAGCGTGCTATGCATAGTCAATCCTGCCCCGGCAGAAAAACCTATCATCCCAAGACGCTTAGTGTCCACTCCCCACTCCTCTGCCCTATCCAAGATCATGGCATAAGCAGCCTCAGCATCTTCCAGCTGATCTGAAAGTGAAAAAGCAGCTGGAGCTGGTCGTGGCGTACCTTGGGAATCTGCAGATGGAGTGGCAGCCGCAAAGGTTTGGTTCATTGTCTCCTTGAAATCATCCAGAGATTCAGGAGTGGGTCGCAGACGGTATTTGAGCACAAAAGCCGCTATCCCCTGATCGGCAAGCGCCTGTGCAACTTCCCAACCTTCATTGTCAAGCGACAACCACCTGTATCCTCCACCTGGAGCAACTATAACAGCTGCACCCGTTGCTTTTCCAGGTTCAGGTAAAAATGGAGTAAGTGTAGCGGTGGTAATATTTCGTGCCATGGGATCTCCCCATTGCTTAAACCAAGTTTCGGTAGCAGGTTGGTTTTCCACCCCGCCTGTACCCAGCAAAATAGCATTTGGTTCAGCTGGAGTTTCCAATGGATAGATAGTGCCATCCTGCGCTATGGCGGAGGAAGCGATTAATAGGCAAGAAGCCAGAATTGAGGTTTTCAATAGGTTCATGGTATTTTGGGGTTTGTTGATTATTTATATGATTCTCGCAATCTTTCCAGTAGACATATTTTCTTTGATGAATTGGCTGGAAGACCGATGGCCGAAGCCGCATTCAATCTAATTTTCAGCACATTTAGTATCTCCTTACTGGTAGAAAAGCGGATGTAGAAATATATCAATCTCTCACATCGTTAATCCTTCTTTAATCTGTACTGAAAGAGTTACTTTATTTAGCAGCTGTAATATCCAGGGGACTATATTGGTCAAACTTGGATTGGTCCACAGATTTGAAAAGCAGTTGGGAAAACATGTAAAGTCCATTTTTCCACACCTTGAAATCATGCCCTCCAGTCTCTAGGTAATAGACATGTGGCACATCATTTTCTACTAGATACTCATGGGTACGGGCAGAGAATCTGAGCAATCCATCCGCATCCCCACAGGAAATCCAAAGTAGTTTCAGCTGACCCTTTGCCTTCTCAGGATTTGGCAACAAAGCCTGCGGTTCCTTGGTATTTGGCGCGGAGGAAAACCCTCCCACCCAGGCAAACTTATCCAAGTTGCCCAAACCAAAATTCAAAGATTGACCTCCTCCCATGGAAAGGCCCGCAATTGCACGGTTTTCTCTATCAGTAAGAACAGGATACTCTTTTTCAACAAAAGGAATAAGGTCATTGAGCAAATCCTGCTCAAAGGTCGCAAAGGCCTGTACTTTCTCAGGCTCCATGATATTTCCTCCTGCGCTATCGTCCTTCATCGCCCTGCCATTTGGCATGACTACGATCATAGGCTCTAGTTTTCCATCAGCATAGAGATTATCGAGAATTACCTCCGGATGGCCGCCGTTCAGCCATTCCTTTTCATCCCCACCTATGCCGTGAAGTAGGTAAAGCACTGGATATTTTTCTTGGTTAGAAAAACCCGGCGGAGTATAAACCAAGGCTTTCCGGTCATTTCCGACGGTATTTGAGAGATAGGTGATGGTTTCGATTTTCCCATGGGAAATCCCATCTCTGGCTTGGTCAAAGCCCTGCGGGGCTTCTTTTTCCATCTGCTGGGCATGGAGTTGCCCCACAAATAAAAACAATAGGAGTAATAGGTTTTTTGAGCGGTTCATAGGTTTATAGGCTATTTTTTGGTTTAAATCTTAAGGGCTAGAAGCCCGGTATTTACTCTTTCATCAGCAGCTGGGCCATTTGCTCACCATAGCGGGATCCGAGTAGGCGATAACCGGCCGCTGAGAAATGAAGTCCGTCAGCAATTGCCTCACAATCTGCTGAAGAGATCACATAGGAATTCGGAATCACGTCGGGAAGGGTTGCAATGATCGGGTTCATGCTGGCGCACTTACCTCCCTGCTCCGCACTCACCAGTTCACCGGCCAAAAGCGGAACAGAATCCGGTGCCAACCCAAGGTCACTTAACAGGTTATCATACACTCCTTCCACTTTTCCAGGCCAAGTTTCATCACCAGTGTTGGACTCTCCCTGATGCAGCAATATTCCTTTGATCACCCCGTCTTTTTGGGCAATCTTTGCCAGCTCAAGCAATCTTCCGTAAGGATTTCCGTCATATTGGGCGATCATTCCTTTCATCCATCCCGGGGCAGTTTCCACGTACGATTCATAACCGTCCTTTTCGAAAAGCTCGATTTTACAACCGCCCACAGACACATTGATTATTCCGATTTTGATGCTGTCCGGTAGACTAGCTGCCAAAGTCTTCCCAAAGTAATCCCCGGGAGTAAGGCCGGTATTGCAGCGACTGAGCGGTGGTACAGCTGGATACCAATTCCCCATTTCCCTGTTTAGATCCGGACAATCCACCGCCTGAAGCACTTGAAACCTATCATTTGGGATGGAATCCTGAGGCTCAAACTTTGAATGCCCTTCCATGTTTGACTGGCCGAAACTGAGAAAAATGTAAAAATTAGGATCTTGGGCAAAGCTCCCTGAAGCGGAGAAACAAACTAAAAAACTCACTGTAAGCATCTTGATAGTGCTTTTTATCCAAAGTTTGGATCTTTTTATAGGTATAGGATTTATCATGCTAGGGTATTTTAAAGAGTGTCTATTCATTTTCAGTTATGCCTAACAATTCGGTAGGACGCAGACTATAATTTTCACTTGTAGGAAAGTCATCCGGCACCGGAAAGGTCACGTTTCCGGTAGCCAACCATTCTGTTGCCCGGATCACAGTAGTCTGAAACCCGGCACATCTATAGGCAGGTGGGTAGGTCTCCCCTCTCCAAAGATGTCCCATACTGGAATTATACACATTCCCTTCCCCATACTTTACCACCCACTCCACAGGCCACATTTTTTTGGTGTCTGTGCTGTCATAAGCATAGGACAGAACAGTCAGATTCTCAGCGGTGCCCCGGGGGTAACTGTAAACTTCCGTATTCACCGTTTTCCAGGATGATGGATACCCCTCATTAATGGGATGAGGATTCAGTATCTGGATGAGCGCGTCAAACCGATCACCATGACTTGTTCCTTTTCCCTCGCCTCTTAGATGCTTGACCAGTTGTTTCTGCTCATTCACTTCGAGAGCTATTCCTGCATCCGCTGAGCGCCAACCCAAACCTATCATCTTATCGTATTCCTTCCAGTTTGGAAAGGCATTGTTGGCAGAATGAAGGATATACAAACCTCCACCATTCCTCACGTAGTCTTCCAAACCCTTCTGCGCAGGTTCAGGCCAGCTTAATTTCAAATCATGGATATTATTTGTGTTTTGGATGACTACCGCATAAGATTCAAAATCCGGATTCCATTCCTGTCTCTGAATACTGTCAGCTGGCACCGTACTCACATCAACTTTAAACTTCCCGCTTCCTTCCAAAATCCATTTGACAACTTCAGTAGTTTGCTTCCAATCATGATTACTGAATCCATCCACGATTAGAACTTTATTCACAGGATTGGTCTGGGCAGAAAGATTCACCGTCAAAACCAAGGACAATCCCAAAGCCACCAATCCAAAAAACCGCCGCAAACTTAGCCTTGATAGATTAAAACCTTCCTTGAATTCCATTCGAGATCAGTTATAAATGTGTTTCTGCTTACTCATTCTACATTTCCAGTCTATGTTTCCTATAGACACCGACACAAAGCCAAACTCATTTGCTTGCCACCAGAGTAATCAACTCTCCTTGGGCTGTCTGTACATCATAAAGCTCCATATCACTTAGATCCACAGGTATAATCTCTGCTTCTATCGACACAATTGGGTCGGCGGTAATTGGCACTTGGTAGAAAGGATTTGGATTTCCACCCGTTGCATGTACTAGCTTCTTCCCGTTTTGCAATTCCAAAGAATTAGGTACTCTTACCCTTAGGTTGCCGCCTATAGTCGATTTTATCACCACCTTTTCGACCTTCCCGTCTTTCCACTTCAGTTCCACTACTTCAAAACCTCCTTTTGCACGGATTCCAGCAATGCTTCCATGCTGCCAAACGTCTGGTAAAGCTGGTAATAGATGAATCTCTCCATTGGCACTCTGAACCAGCATCTCGGTGATCCCAGAAGTACAGCCGAAGTTTCCGTCAATCTGGAAAGGCGGATGTGCGTCAAAAAGGTTGTTATAGGAACCTCCACCTCCTTGGTTGGTGCCCACTGGGGAAAGCTGATTTTGGATAAGCTTATAGGCATGGTCACCATCCAGCATTCTTGCCCACCAGTTGACTTTCCAACCCATGCTCCAGCCTGTGGATACATCTCCACGCTGAATCAAGGTATTTTTTGAAGCAGAATATAATTCTGGAGTACGCAGTGGTGAAATCTGATTGGAAGGGAAAAGCCCATACAAATGTGAAATATGGCGGTGATGATCATTGGGATCGTCTATATCATCCAGCCATTCCTGAAGTTGTCCATGCTTCCCGATGTGCATTGGAGGCAATTGATCACGTAGGATTCTTAGGGAATCAGCGAAGGCTTGATCCTTATCAAGCATCTCCGAAGCCTGGATAACCGCACTAAAGGCGTCAAAAACCAGTTGATTGTCCATGGTGGTCCCGGCATCCAAAGAAGACCCTTCGTGTGCCGCAGGGGCATTTTCAGGTGAAGTCCCCGGGTTGACTACCAACCAGTTTTTATCCGGATGCTCCACCAGAAAATCCACATAGAACATTGCGGCTCCTTTTAGAATTGGATAGATAGACTTGAGGTATTCCATATCACCGCTGTATTGGAAATGATCCCAAAGGTGCTGGCTGGTCCAGGCTCCACCCCCGCTCCAGATTCCCCAGAAAATGGCATCTACCGGCCCTGTGATTCTCCATATATCGGTGTTATGATGAGCCATCCAGCCTCTGGCTCCATACATCACTCGTGCTGTTTCTTCTCCAGCCTCTGCCATTTCAGAAACCATTTTGAGGAAAGGCTCATGAAGCTCCGCCAGATTGGTTTTCTCTGCAGGCCAGTAGTTCATCTGTGCATTGATGTTGATGGTGTATTTACTGTCCCATGGCGGAGACATTTCCTTGTTCCATATGCCCTGAAGATTAGCAGGCTGTCCGCCAGGCTGGGAGGAAGAAATCAATAAATATCTTCCATACTGATAGTAAAGCGTGACCAACTGAGGATCATTTCCTGTCCTGAAGCTTTTTAATCGCTCATCTGTCGGTAGTTTGGAAGCGTCTGTCTCACCCAAGTCCAGGCTCACCCGATTGAAGTACTTTTGATATTCTATCAGGTTTGTCTTTAGCAGATCTTCAAAAGATTTGGTAGCAGCTTCTGCCATAAATGCAGCTGCTCTGGCATTTTCATCGCCAGAAAGATCTAGGTAGTTATTGAAATTACTCGCAATGGAAATATAAACGGTGGCTTCGTCAGCATCCTTGATAATAATCGAATTGTCCACCGCAGAAATACTTCCTCCCTGATTTTTGATTTTAGTAAGACTTTTGAATTTCACCTGCCCTTTTACTCCTTCATGGTCTGTGGTGGTTCCAGAGATAGCCAGTTCATTTTCCGGATTAACTCCAAGGGTGGCGTTTGGCTGTGGAGTGGACATGGACGCCGTGAAAGAGACCATACCGGGTTTACTGGCGGTCAAATGAACAGCAATCACATTATCTGCAAAGGATGCGATGGCTTTGCGGGTATAAGTCACTCCATCTACGGTATAGCTTACTTTGGAAATTGCCCGCTCAATATCCAGTTTCCTGCGATAATCAGAGAAATCATCATGTCCTTCAAAAGCAATATTCAAATCGCCCACAGGCTGAAACTTTTGTCCATGAGATTTCTTACTCTGGATGGTTTTAGCGGCCAACTCCTCAGCCTCTTTTTGCTTTCCTTCGAAAATCAAGCGGCGGATCTCCGGCAAAGCGGCCAAAGCATCCGGGTTATCATTTCTGTTTGGGCCTCCCGACCAAACGGTATGCTCATTGAGCTGGATCAGCTCATTTTCCACATTCCCATAGATCATGGCTCCCAGTTTACCATTACCTATAGGCAGCGCATCCGTCCACACATTGGCAGCAGGTTGCTTGTACCAAAGTGTCAAGGGCGAGCTTTCTTGAGCTTTGACCTGTAAGGAAAAAGCAAGAAAAAGCACAACAAACAAGCTTTTTAAATAGTAGTGACAAGTAAGCATTTTGGGTATGTTATTTTTTCTAATTCAGTTTATATATATCCTCTTTTCCATCAGTAAAGAGACAAAAGCAATACAGGCTTTGATTAATCCCGATAGACATCAGGACATTTAGGCTGCTCCTGTCTTCCGTCTCCGGTCTTCCGTCTTCCCTACACTTCCACCAAAGCTTTGATCACTCCGGTTTCTGGATCTAGCCAGGACTGGAAATCATCCTTCACCTGATCAAATTTCACTTTATGAGTGATGTATTTTTCCACTGATAATTGCCCGGAGGCCATAGCATCCAAAACCTGATCAAAGTCCCTCCTTGTTGCGTTTCGACTGCTCATCAAAGTGGCCTCCCGCTTGTGAAATTCCGGATGCGAAAAAGCTATCTCGCCTTTCTGCAAGCCCACCAGCACGTAAGAGCCACCATGAGCAATGTATTGAAACCCCTGGTTGATCGCAGTCAAGCTACCGGTGGCATCAATCACAGCATCGCAAAAATCCCCGTTGGTAATCTTTTCAATAGCCTCATGGGCTGTTTTTCCTGCCTTCACCACATGTGGTATTTGCCATACCTCACGGCAAAAACCCAATCTGCTTTCATTGATATCCATCGCGATCACCCTCGCTCCTGCGATCCGGGCAAACTCCATCACCCCCAGACCTATGGGCCCCGCACCGATCACCAGCACAAACTGCCCCGATTCCACTCCTGCCCTGCGGACTCCATGGGCTCCGATAGCAAATGGCTCGGCCAATGCAAGTTGATCCAAGCCCAGTCCTTCTTTTTTCACCAAAGAAGAAACCGGCAAGGAGACAAATTCCTGCATACCTCCGTCTTCATGCACTCCGAATACACTGATTTTCTGACAACAATTAGGCTTGCCATTTCTACAGGCCACACAGATTCCACAGCTGAAATAAGGTATCACGCTCACCATGTCACCCTTGAATATTTCTTCATTTTCTTCGATTTCCATCACTTCCCCGGCCAACTCGTGCCCCAAGATTCTTGGGTAGGAGAAAAAGGGTTGGGTTCCTTCAAAAGCATGTAGATCAGTACCACAGATCCCTATTCTTTTGATTTTGACAATAGCCCGTCCCTCGGAAAGCTGAGGCTTTTCCCCTTCCAAATAGTCAAATTTCCCCGGAGAGGTGCAGCTTATAATCTTCATTCTGTTTTATTCAATTTAAATTCTGATAAATACCCTGCGATCAAGCCTTGCTCCTTACAGGCATCCCAAAATGAATCCCGAATAGAGGTTTCGCAAAACCCGGCGTTAGCTTGGATTCTTTGGGTTGAGGTAGAGTTGAGTGCCAAAGAACTGACTCCCGGTAGCTGCAGCGCAAATTGGATACAGGCATGAGCCGGATCGACTGTATGCGCTTCGCAAATCGCAAAGAACCGGGATCTCCATTGATGCCTTTTCTGATAATCCGCATCGGTTTTCCTCATCTTTTGGTAGTCGAAACATTCTCCACCTACCAAGAATCCCGAGTGAAAAACCGCCGAATTCACTATTCCCACCCCCTCTTTTTCCAATTGTTGCATAAATAGAAACAGCTCTTCTGGATGATCGTAGATCGTCATGCTGTTGGCTATCATTACCCAGTCCAGCGGATGATGTTGATAGATTTCCTGGATAACTTTCCAGTTTTTGGATCCCACTCCGATCGCTTTTACTTTACCGGCTTGCTTCAGTTCGTCCAATGCCGCATAACCCTCCAGAATATCCGCAAATCTCTTCTCATAATCTTTTGGAGAAGTCGCTTGACCAAGGAACTCATCGGGATCATGGATGGATACCAACTGGGTTTCAAAACCTTTCAGCAATTCATTCCCCTCCTCAAAGCAATTCAGAATACCCTGATAACTGATATCCTGAACAGCATCATAGCAGAGTTCTTTCCAGATATCCCTTTCAAAAGTAGGTTCTGTCCCTTTCAAAGACGCACGTTTCCATCCCAGTTTATTGCTGATCAGCACGCTGTCCTTTGGCACCTGTAAATCGTACAGTGCCTGCCCCAGTGCCTCCAAAGCTAAACCTGCACCATATTTCCCGGCAGAATCGTAAACCACTCCATTGGGGAAGCATTCCAGTGCTACCATCACCAATTCCAGCTTTTGACCATAAGGAGTAGCTTCGTAGAGATTTCCCAGACTACTTGTGCCTATAATCATAGAAGGCGTATGTATGCCGGTTTGTCCTAGTTCCATATTTGATTTTACTTCAAGCAATTGTTGTTTCGGGATTTTGTGCGGCAAAACCCCACTTATCCAAAACAATCAACCAATATCATAAATCTGGGTAAAAGTATATTGGTCAAACGTTTGACCTATCAATTCAATCTCAGCTCTAAAAATCCACAGGCTTTCATGCATTTATACTAAATTAGTCCTGACAAGCCGCCTAAAATGAAAAAGAAAAGAACCAGCATCACTGATATTGCCAATGCTCTCCATGTGACACCCTCTACCGTGTCGCGTGCACTAAACGGAGGAGGCAAGGTCAGTGAAAAAAAACGGCTTGAGATTATTTCCCTGGCCAAAAAACTGGGATACAGACCCAACCCTATTGCAAAAAGTCTCTTGGATAACCGTACTCACACCATAGGTTTGATCATTCCGGAATTCACCCATCATTTTTACAGCTGCTTGCTTGCGGGAATAGAAAGTGTCACTTCACAGGCAGGATACCAGTTGCTGATCTGCACTTCCAATGAAAAGCAAACGCAGGAAATCAAGTCCACCCAAACACTTTTAGATGCCCGGGTAGATGGAATACTTGCGACCATCTCCAAAATGAACGACAAGTTTGAACATCTGCAGGAGGTTATGGACAGCGGGACTCCACTGGTTTTGGTGGATAGATATACAGAGGAACTAGATACCCCATATGTAGTCTCAGACGATTTCAACGGTGCTTTTTCTGCGGTGGATCACCTGTGCCAAAGTGGCTGTAAGAATATTCTTCACCTCAAAGGTCCTGAAAACCTATCTACTACTTTCAACCGCTTCATGGGCTATAAAGAGGCACTTCGAAAGCATAAGATCGAATTGAAAGAGGAACTGGTTCTGGAAAGCGGCAACAAGGATCTTGTGGAAAAAATAAGGTTTTGTCTGACAAATTTCCGGGTGGATGGGGCATTTGCCTACAGTGATTACCTGGCTTTTGAGATATACAAGGTAGCGAGCGAACTTAATATCCAAATCCCAGAAAAATTATCAGTGATCGGCTATGCGGATGAGCCTATTTCTTCCTTTATACATCCTCCCTTGAGCACCGTGAACCAACAGCCATTTGAAATGGGAGCGATTGGAGCAATATACTTGCTCAATAAAATCAACAACCCGGATATCGATATGGAGATCAAATCATTACAAACCAAACTAATGATCAGGGATTCATGTCTAAAACCAAAGCTTCTTGGCCAGCAAAGCGTAATAAAAGAGGCCTTTTGACTTGAAACCATCAAAAAAAAGCCTGTCAGAAATCATTTCCGACAGGCTTTTACATGGGTTATACCATGTATTATCCCAAATCAGGCATCTCGAAACCAGGTCTATATTCCCGGGTCAGCATGGCATCTGCTTCCGGGTCATTGACAAATTTTTCGGACTTTGGATCAAAATCCAGTACACGTCCCAGCCTGTAAGCGATATTCCCTAAATGTGCCAAACCTGAAGAAAGATGTGCCGTTTCCACCGGGCCATTCAGCAAGGTTTTATCATGCTTTCGGACTGCCTCAATGAAATTGGCAAAATGTCCGTCGGTTCCTCCGGCTCCTCTGTCCATACCTGAAGCGGCTTCTCCCCCATCATCTCCCGATTTGCCCGGAGTACGATCATTGCCCAGGAAGGTCTTGTACTTATCATATCCATCTACCACCAGATAGCCCTTATCACCATAGAAGATATTTCCCACTGTTGCTCCATCCTCAGCATTCGTGTACCATGGACGTACTTCAAACTGGATAATCTTGTTCTCCTCCGGATAGTTATAGATGGATGTCAATACCTCTGGCACTTGCTTGCTGTCATTCCATAGGTATTTACCTCCCATGGAAGTAATTTTGGTCGGGAATCCTACATCGAGCCCCCACATACAAAGGTCTGTTTCGTGAATCCCTTGATTACCTACGTCACCGTTGCCATAGTCCCAGTGCCAGTGCCAGTTGTAATGCACAAGATCACGGGTAAATGGCACTTTGGGAGCAGGCCCGGTCCAAAGATCATAATCCAATCCCTCCGGCTCAGGGGAAACACCCTTAATACCTATATCTCCACGCATTCTAAAAACCAACCCGCGGGCCATATACACTCTTCCTATATACCCATCTCGCATTAATTCTATAGCCTCTTGTACTGCAGGGGAGCTACGTAGCTGAACACCGTGCTGAACGATCCTGTCATACTTTTCAGCCGCCTGGATCATCTTACGCCCCTCAGACAAATTGTGCGACCCGGGCTTCTCCACATAGACATCCTTGCCCGCCTGACATGCCCAAATAGTGGCCAGCGCATGCCAGTGGTTCGGAGTAGCGAGACTTATTACGTCTATATCCTTGTCATCCATCACCTTGCGGAGATCTTGCTCCAAGGCTACGTCTTTGCTGTACTTGTCTTTAAATGCCTTCTGACCTTCCCTTAACAGCACCATGTCAGGATCACAGAGTGTAGTTACCTGTACATCTTTTTGAGCCATAAAGCTCTGAATATGGTTTTTGCCTCTACCGTTGATGCCCAATACCGCTGCATTGATCCGGTCATTGGCACCAAATGCGGAAGCTGGTATGAACGTTGGCAAAACCATGGCTGCCGAACCGGCAACTGCCGTCTTTTTAAGAAAAGTCCTTCTAGATGATTCTTTACTCATTGTCTACGATTATTAGGGTTGTAATTGAAACTCAATTTATTGAAAAAATAGGCAAAACCCTATAAAATTACACGTGCGGATATAGTTAAGTTATTAAAAGCTTTAAAATCCATAAACAACCAAAGTAAATTTTTTGGATAAGTTTGTTTGATTGCACCTAGTGATTTACTTAGGGTATACTGAAAAACGCCAGTAATAGATCAAAAGCTATCAATTTGAATGATTAGCCCATTTTTCATGCGAACTGTTTTTCAGCAAGTACAGACTTATTAATGACAATAGGTCCTTGTCCATTCATCAGAAAATCTCAAAATCGGAATTTTCAAGCAAGCCCTACTTAGTGGGATTTAACCTTTGATTAAGAAAAATGGGTTCTCATTTCTGGAATCATCCAGAAAGAACCCAATAATCCATACCCAGCCCTTTCTATTCCGTAAGGATTATAGGCAATGAATGATTCTAGCTGTTTGCCCAAATATCGAGTACTTTAATAAAACCTAGTTACCAGCAACCACTAACCCTACTGCATTATGAAAACCTATTACAACACCCTATTATTAATAATCTTGGGGAGTCACTTAGCTTGCTCCCAGAACAATCAAGCTGATATTCCTGCTCCAACTGGCAACATTATAGTAAAAGAAGCATTTCCCGAATTATCTTTCACCCGACCGGTGGATTTCCAACATGCAGGTGACAATTCTGCCCGTCTCTTCGTAGTGGAGCAGCGAGGGGTAATTACCGTGTTTCAAAATGATGAAGAAGTGAAGGAAAAGACTGAATTTCTAAATCTCGAAAGTAAAGTAGATGATTCTGGAAATGAGGAAGGACTATTGGGACTCGCTTTCCATCCTGAATATGAAAGCAATGGGTATTTCTACGTCAACTATACAGCTTCCAATCCGGACAGAACTGTAATCTCACGGTTTAGCGTTACTTCCACTAACCCTGAGCAGGCAGATGCTTCCAGTGAGCTGGTACTTCTGGAGTTTGACCAGCCTTATTCCAACCATAACGGCGGTCAAATCTCATTTGGTCCTGATGGATATCTTTATATAGCAGTGGGTGATGGCGGAAGTGGCGGTGATCCTCAGGGAAATGGCCAAAACAGAAAAACATTGTTAGGCAGTATCCTGCGAATAGATGTCAATAAACAAAATGGCACCGTCAATTATTCTATTCCTGAGGACAATCCATTTGCCAATAATTCAGAGGGGTACCGTGAGGAAATTTACGCCTATGGTTTACGCAATCCTTGGAGATTTAGCTTTGATTCGTCAAATGGCGACCTATGGACAGGCGATGTGGGACAGAATAAATACGAGGAGATCGATATCATCAAAAAAGGAGGCAATTACGGATGGAATAGCATGGAGGGCTTCCACTGTTACAATTCGTCTGATTGTACTACGGAAGGATTGGAAATGCCTATTTGGGAATATGACCGTTCGCGTGGGGATATTTCCGTCACCGGAGGTTTTGTGTACCGCGGTTCAGCCATTCCAGATTTAGTAGGCAAGTATATCTATGCGGATTATGTTTCAGGCAGAATCTGGAGCTTAGAGGCTATTCAGCAGGATTCCCCTATCAACACGGAATTGATTGATACTGATTTTCCAATCTCTTCATTTGGGACAGATCAAAATCAGGAATTATACATCTGCGGCTTTGATGGTAGGATCTATATACTTGTACAGGAATAGAATACGCAGGTCATTCCTTTGTTTGTTGACCGGTCTTGTTCATGTATTCCTCGGCCTTTTTTGCCAAATATTTATTCTCAGATGAGGCAATTTGCTGTACGGAGGCAATGGTTTTCCGGTCATTTATTCCTTTGGCTTTATAAATATCCAAAATACCGGCGATGATTGGAACTTCATATTCAGCTAGGTTTTTGTTTAACTTTTCCACCACTTCAGGTAAAAGGTAGTCAGCATCTTTGAGCAAGACCAGTGTTTTACTCTTCATCCCAAAATCAAAAGTCTGAAAGTTGTCTATTAACTGTTCCTGTAATTCCGCATCAAGCAAATCTTTTGACACTAAGCTATTGAGACAGCGTGCCACGATCCCGAAATCCTCAGTCCCCATCAAATCCATTAAAATATCCTTGGTTTTTGGGAGTTCTGAAAGACGCCCATGTACCCTTTCTATCGCCCAAACCTTATCATGGTAAGGTGCCTTTGTGAGTATATCTTCCACATACTCATCGTCCATGGCTTGATCTGTCCAAGCTTCCACTTCCGCCTGACTACTACCATAGACCAATTTATAAATAGTGTAGGTGGTATAAGCCGATCCTTGTATTACGTATTCCAACACATCTTTAGCCGTAGCTCCACTTACTCCATCCACCTTGTACAGCGCAGCTTTATTTTTTGCGGCGATCTGGTTGTAAGTAAATTCCCCAAGGGGAAGGTCAGGATCAGAAAGCAAACTGTTCAGCCTGATATATTCTTCCTCAGTAAAGGGCACATGGTCATCTTTGCTCAGAAACTCATTTTCGGGTAACTCAAACCCAAGGTATCTACCCGTAGGATTCCAATAAAGTGTAATATTCAGTGTCTTGCACTGGTCGTCATAGCAGACTCCAGTATCTACATTTCTAGAATAGTACACCGGAAAACCATCTTTCGAAATGTATTGGTACAAGGTTACGTTCCGTTTTTCCACCTCGTCATAGATCACCTTGTTGTTGATTTTTGCCACAGGAAAATCCAAGGTCAATTCATTCTGATATTTTATATTCCAGCTATTCTTTACTCCATACAAAATGTAATCCCCAACCCCTCCAGAAAGGAATAAGAATAACGAAGCGAATAAAAACAGCTTAATCATTTTGGTGTTTTTTAGCCTTTGGAACTTTTAACTGAGGGGGGAACAATACCTCCGTGTGCTTCAATAAGCCTTTTCAACTCATTCATATTCAAATCTGCAGGAGTAACACCCCTCTCGATCGCGAGGGCTGCAGCAGCTCCTGCGGCCTGACCCATCGCCATACAAGAAGCCTGAACCCTAAGGCCAGAATTAGCTAGCCGGTCACTGCAGATACTTCTGCCGGCAATCATAAAATTCCTGCTTCTTTTCGGGATCATTGCCCTCAACGGGATCGTTGGCACTATGCCTTCCTCCAGTTGCTCAGGTACAACTCCTTCATGGGTATGTAAATCTACCGGATAATAAGAATATGCTATCGCATCAGGATAAGTCTTCCCAGTAATATAATCTTCATAACTTATTCTATATAAGCCATCTATTCTATAAGTTTCGCGAATACCTGTTTCGGTGCGCATTTCTTCGATCCTTATGTTGCCCAGTCCAGGTTGCTTTTTCAAAAACCTTAAATGCTTCAGCAGGGATTCCCTTCCCTTGATATTTGCCAAAGTATGAGTTTCTGAAGTAGTGGAATCAGCTCCAAGTATATGCTGCACATTGTCCCCTTTTTCCTTAAGTAGCGCAATTATATTCCCACGAAAATCCCCCCGGATCAATTCCCCTCTGTCAATCGCCATTTCATAGGAGACCTTAAGCCTTTCCAAATCCAGGTCTTCAAACTTGTATCCACCCAAGGTAAACATAAGCGTACCGGGTTGTGTCACTTTTTCTTTAAACAAATCAAATCCTGCTATAGAAGCAGCTAGTGCATTCCCGGATGCGTCTATGACCTGCTTGCACTTAATCTGGGTTCGCATCCCCTTTCCCATTGTCTCTACATACCAGTGATTATCCCTGAATTCCATAGAAGTTGGAGTCTCGTAATACCGCAGATTCACCCCCGCTTCCAGGCATTTTTCCTCCAAAAGTAATGCATACAAAGCAGGATTTATCCTGATTTGGTGCTTCCAATGCTCTCTACCATGAGGTATAGAGAAGTTCGGCATGGAATCTCCATTTAACTCCACTGTGCTTTGAATCAACTCCCAACCTACCCCGCTTATTACCTGCTTGCCCCAGGCGAAAAACAAACCCGGGTAAGCCACACCGGCAGTGGTAACTGTGCCGCCCAATTGACTTTGGCACTCCACCAAAATCACCTCATGCCCTGTCCTGCCTGCCTGAATGGCCGCAATAGAACCAGCTGTACCTCCACCGATTATCAGGATCTCTGTTTCGAGTTTTCTATCCGCTGTTTTATAGGGAGCTTGTAGCACCTCTCCCTTTGCAAGTGCGCTGGTAGTAAGCCCAACAGATAGTGCCCCAATAGTGGATAAAACGTCTCTTCTCTTCATTTCCTATCTGGATTTGTAGATAATAATGATTGCATTCCTAATATCAACCCCAGCAATATTTACTGTATATCAGATATTTATGTAATTACTTACCGCAACTCTTGCTTAAACAGAAGTTGTGAACTGAATTCATATCCCCATAAAATAGGTTAGAGGCAATAATCTTAAATCAACGTTTTTTGGAGGATATATTGTATGATTACAACCAACTCCGTACCAACTAATTCCACCCAAATACCATCCATCAAGGAAAATAGATTATGGGACTACCTTAAACCTGATTCCTCTAAAATTGATAATCTTTTGAAATAAATGCTTGGGGCTTAAAAAAATATGATCCCTTTGATCAAAGGTTGATAATCCATTATCAATGGCACTTAAAAAATATCCCGAATTATCAGCCCTCAATCTCATGTACCAGTTCTGCGTACCAAGCCTCACCATACTTCCTAATCAAAGCATCCTTGAGGAATTTGTAGATGGGGACTTTCAGACTGGAGCCAAGTTGGCAGGCAGGATCACATATATGCCAACGGTCATAATTAAGTGCATCAAACTGATCATATTTAGTGACCCGGATTGGATACATATGGCAGCTGATAGGCTTTTTCCATGAAATTTTCCCGTCTAGATAGGCTTGCTCTATTCCACATTTCAATATACCTCTATCGTCATACAGCGCATACGCGCACTCCCTGTTATCTCCTATGGTAGGTGTGCCTTTGTCACCATCCTTATCTATCACCCACGTTCCCTGCTTGGCTATAGCTTGCCGGCCTTCTTCTGTGATGTAATCTTTTACAATCGGGTAAATATCCTCGATGATCTTAGTCTCCTCATCTTCCAGCGGCGCACCTGCGTCTCCTTCCACACAGCAAGCTCCCTTGCAAGCCTCTAAGTCACAGACGAAAAAATTCTCTTTAATATCGTCCGAAAGCACAGTATCCCCTACTATTATCATGGTCTTCTTTGTTAGACGGCAAAGTTAAGCAATCAAAAGCTAGGCATTGAGCTTCACAAAGTCTTTTCTTCGCACATACACCCCTTTCCGCACTTTGGCTACAGTATTCGCATCCCCGTCCCGCACCTCGCAGATAAAGTCAAAGACTCCCTTCCCATCTCTATCGACAGCAGTTTTGATTTCAGCAATTTCTTCGGATGAAAGTTGAAATTCAGCGTAAACGGTTCCTTTACCCGATTTTACAAATTCTATATTCGCATGCTTATCCCAGACTATATACTCTTCTCCCAGCTGTATAAGAATAATAAACATGAAAAACGGATCGCACATGGAATATAGAGATCCTCCAAAAGCAGTCCCTATCAAATTCCGATTATACCATGTCAGTTTGAGACGGGTACGAAAGCGGGAAAAATCATCAGCATAATCAATCACCCGTATTCCTGAAAACAGAAACGGAGGATACCAATTGATAAATCGCATGAGCCTTTTAAATTTCTTGTTGTTCTTAGAATTCATTGGAAAAAGATAAGCCAAAAGACACAGAAAAAGAACCACTTACAGAAACACCCATCAGGCTTCCTTAGCTTTAAGGATATTTATCAAAACCGATCGCCGGATTTTACCGTACTTTGCATCGTGCAAGTCGTCTTGTCGCTGTCCTGATAGCTATCGGGAGAGAGGAAAGTCCGGGCAACAAAGAGCGCCATACTTCCTAACGGGAAGGGGGCTGACTGGTGACGGTCAGTCCACAGCCAGTGCCACAGAAAATATACCGCCATTCGGCTTCGGGGCTTGCCCCGATCAGGTCGAAGGGTAAGGGTGAAATGGTGGGGTAAGAGCCCACCGTCCCGTTGGTGACATCGGGAGCAAGGCAAACCTTATGGGTTGAAAGATCAAATAGGTTCCGCGCCGGATTCAGTTCCGGGAAAAGTTGCTCGCTTTTATGCGGAATGGGTAGATCGATGGATCCCGATTGTGAAGTCGGGGCTAGATAAATGACAAGAAACCAATTCTGAAAAAAGAAGCGGAAACAGAACCCGGCTTATAGACTTGCACTTTTTTATTTTATATTAGAACTATGTCAAAAATACTGATCATTGATGACGAGAAAGTCATCCGCGCCACATTACGCGAAATTCTAGAGTACGAGAAATACAGTGTTACTGAAGCTCAAGACGGTGAGGAAGGCCTGGCAAAGTTACAGGAAGAGGATTACGACCTGGTACTCTGTGATGTCAAAATGCCCAAAATGGATGGCATAGAAGTTCTGGAAAAAGCTAAAGCGCTGGAAAAATCCCCCCAATTTATCATGATCTCTGCCCATGGGAGCATAGAAACTGCGGTGGAAGCTACCAAAAAGGGTGCATTCGACTTTATCCCCAAGCCGCCAGACCTTAACCGTCTGTTGCTGACAGTACGCAATGCCTTAGAGAAAAAGGAACTCGTCACTGAGACTAAAGTGCTAAAAAAGAAACTTTCTAAAAAACTGGATATGGTAGGAGAATCTGCTGCGATCCACCAGGTAAAAGATACCATAGAGAAAGTTGCCCCTACTGACGCACGGGTATTAATCACCGGGCCTAACGGCACAGGAAAAGAACTGGTAGCCCATTGGGTACATGCCAAAAGCAATAGATCTTCTCAGCCTTTTGTGGCGGTCAACTGCGCCGCCATTCCTTCGGAATTAATAGAAAGTGAGCTTTTTGGACATGAAAAAGGTGCTTTCACATCAGCCCATAAACAGCGGCAGGGGAAATTTGAACAGGCACAGGGAGGCACCTTGTTTCTGGATGAAATCGGAGATATGTCTCTTTCTGCCCAATCAAAAGTACTACGGGCACTTCAGGAAAACCTGATCAATCGAGTAGGGTCTGATAAAGACATCAAAGTAGATGTACGGGTGTTGGCCGCTACCAATAAGGATCTGAAGAAAGAAATTGAGGAGAATAGATTCAGGGAGGATTTATATCACCGACTGAGTGTAATACTGATCCAAGTGCCGGCTCTGAAAGACCGTAAGGACGACATACCGCTCTTGGTCAATAAGTTTCTGGATGATATAGCTCAGGAAAATGGTGGCGCTAAAAAAACCATAAGTAAGACTGCCTTGGCAAAATTACAGGAGTATCCGTGGACAGGAAATATACGAGAACTCAGAAATGTAGTGGAAAGACTGGTGATTCTGGGAGAACCTGAAATCAGTCTAGAGGATATAAAAAAATACGCTGACTATTAAGTCAGCGTATTTTTTTAGCTGTTGGCGTCCTGAGAAGAAGGAGCCTTGGCGTATGCGGGGCAAGGCTTACTGGAAGCACAGGCTCCCAATGCTAAAATCCCGATCAATAATGCTGCTGTGGCTAATTTTTTCATATGTTTTGATTTATTCCCTTCAAATATGTTCAATTAATAATTAGATAGCAATTATTGAACCAAGAGGTTACAGCCTCGGATCTCACTGTTGTCGAACCTTCCCAATACCTCCAACCTTCCTGATTCATCAAACCGTCCCAGATCTTGGGTTTCTATAAAAGCACAGGAATGGAAATTTGCCAGATCAATCACATTGATCCCCCCTTGTGACCGGCTGGAGACAGCAAGCGGATCATTCACATCTCTGAGTATAACACGCATGGCATCAGGTAATATATATTTCCCTTCACCTTTGGAATATGCCTGAGACATGAGCTCTGTCATGCCATATTCGGAATGGATGGTACTTACACCAAAAAAGGGCTTCAGTACCTCGTGTACTTCCTCTCTGATCATTTCCTTCCTCCTCCCCTTCATCCCTCCGGTTTCCATCACCAATAGATTGGAAGGAGGCGAAAATTTTTTACCTGATTCTGCCAAATCCAGCAAAGCAAACGTAACTCCCAACAAAAGAATTTTGCGTTTATCCCCTGAAAGAAACTCCATCTTTTCAAGCAACTCGTCCTGATTGTACAGGTAAAACCCAGAATGCACGGACTCACTTTCCTTTATGAAATGATTAGCCATGCTTACCAGGCTACTTCCTTTTCTTTCAAGATAAGCAGGCAAAAGTGCCAGTACATGAAAGTCCTTTATAGCCCCATATTCTTCTTCAAAAAGACGCAATGCGTGCTCAAGATACCATTCCTCTGACCAGAAATAATGCCGGCTTGTAATCGTACCTGTAGTACCGCTGCTCGAAAAGTACCCGGGAAAATCAGCTTCCTTTCCTGAAATGACTTCGTGGTCTTTGAAGAATCGGATCGGCAAAAAAGGAATCTGATCCAAAGATTTTACAGCTTGAGTATCTATTGACCTAACCTGAAGATATTTTCTGTAAATTGGATTGGCTTGGGATTGAAATTGAAAAAGTTCCAGTGCAAGAGGTTCGAATTCTTCCGGTTTCAAATT
Organism: uncultured Algoriphagus sp.; assembly: GCA_965651895.1. GTDB lineage: Bacteria > Bacteroidota > Bacteroidia > Cytophagales > Cyclobacteriaceae > Algoriphagus. The sequence continues at coordinate 42,531 of CBFGUY010000015.1, forward strand.
TCTTAACCTAACTGAAAAACTTTTAAAATCCTGCATCGTTTTATATTTTGCATCAAGCAACCAAAGATTTGGTATAATATTGGTGGTAAATTTACCTTCACCCTATGCGTTTAAAAAGCTATTTTGGAATATTCTTTTTGCTGGCCCTCGCTGCTGCCTGTATCAATCCTCCGGACAATTACCCCTCCGTACCTAAAATCACCTTCGAATCCATCGAATATGCCCCTACCACAGGTTCAGATTCCCTGATTATCGGTGTTGATTTCCAAGATGCTGAAGGAGACTTAGGTTTGTCCGGTACAGATAATAATCCCCCTTTTCATGAAGTGGACTACCAGCGTGACGCCAACGGTAATCTCATCACCTATGCCAATAGACCTGCGGAAGCACCATCTTACAACCCAATTGATTGGCATATAAATCCTTTGATAGGGACAAATCGTGTGAATGACACCATTTGGGCCATTCCTAACCCCAACCAATACAATATATTCGTGAAGTTCTTTATCAAGAGAAATGGACAATTCACCGAATACAGGTGGGAGGATCCTCCTTTCTATACCACATTTAATGGTCGTTTTCCCCGAATGCTGACTTCGGATGTAGGCCAGGCAGTGGAAGGAAACATAAGATACGCTATGCAGTCTACTGGTTGGGAGGCCATTTTCAGGAATGATACCATAAGAATAGATGTATCTATTCAGGACAGGGCGCTCAATCGGAGTAATGAGGTATCAAGCCCGGAAGTAACGCTCTCTCAAATAACCAGAAGGTGAATATTGTAGCATCACTTTAGATCTCTCCATCTAGTCGAGATGACATTACAACATCATTCCGATTTTATGCGGTCGGCAACCAAATCTTAAGTTTCGATTCGAAATGATCAATCATTAAAAAAAG
>CBFGUY010000016.1:0-43289 GCA_965651895.1 uncultured Algoriphagus sp.
TGGATTTCAACCATCCATTGGTGGGATTTGACTTACATTTTGACGGAACTGTATTAGAAGTACGTGAGGCAACTGAGGAGGAACTGGCACATGGTCACGTCCATGGTGAGCATGGCACACAACACGAGGAGTAAAAACACCTGAAAATAATTTATTTTAGAGGTAAGAAACTAGGCTTCTTACCTCTTTTATTATAAAAAACATTTATGAATTAAGACTTCGATAAACGGAGATGAATGGAAAAGCCCCTTTATTTGGACATGGAATCTGCGGATATCCGCGTCTTTTTCTGTGTTAACCTGCCTAACGGCAGTCAGGTCTGCGGGAACTGTTTAACCCGGATTATGCATTAGGTTTTGTTATGAAGGCATTAATTACAAGAAAATCAGTCTGTTTGGAAACTGAGGCATAGCACCGCTATGGTGAAGTTGAAAACAGCAATGTAATGGCTGATTTTGAAGTAATTAATGGCTGTAATAGAATTGCTAATGCATATTTCGGGTTTAAGACTTTAAGCAACAGCAACGGTTAGACATGCCTAGCTATTCAATTTGAACAAATCCCCCTCATTACCTGCTTCATCTTTGACTTTTTCCCCGGCTATTTCTCCCATATCTTCCTCTACGATCCATCCTTTACCAAGTGCATAACGGGAGGCTTCCAAGGTATCCTTCACAAGCAACATTTCTACTCCAAGCCCCTTCAATTCTTCACTTATTCCCTCTGCATAAGCATGTCTCGACGCATGCACATCACGTATAAAAATCATCAATATTCTCCCCGGATACTCCTTAACTACCTGAAGATAAATCTCAGGATCTTCCTGACCGCTATCTCCGATCAGGATAAACTGAAGCCCGGAATAAACTGACAGGATCTGGCGTACTTGTTTTAGCTTGTGCTCAGAATGGCTGCCGGAAATCAATTCCGTACGTGACAGACCTATATCACGCAGCATCAATGGCCCCTTGGGGATATGATGGATTCTAAGCAACTCGTGAAGAAAATCATAGATATTCCATGGACTGCTGGACACGTAAAAAAAAGGGTTGCTTTCTATGCTATCGGTCCCCTTTTGCAAAGCTTTGTAAAAAGCCGCTACTCCGGGAAAAGGAACCCGGGTATATGCGTTTTTGGCAAAGGTGGTTTTCAGCATTTCAACCAAGCGCATCGCACCAGTAGGAATGATGGTATCATCTATATCGGAAATGATCCCATAATCTATGTTTCCCACCGGCAAAAACACATCCCCGACAGCTATTACTTCTCCTTGGTTCCTTATCACCTGATCTAACAGTATCAACTTTACCTGCTGCCATCGTTCCTTAGCCATAACCACCTCTGTTGGATGGATTTTAAATTCAAAATACCCTTCCTCATCAGTTTCCACCACATATTCCTCTCCCTGAAACCGTGCCATTACCCTCACCCCGGGGATCACCACACTCATAAATCTCCTGCGCATCCGCCCGATATTCCGCCAGACACTGTCTTCAGGAGTGGATTCCCCTATCCTGTTGTCACGGATCACTCTACCCACCAGCAGAATCTCCTTTTCATTCCCAAAACCTTCAAATGGAACGATCAAAAGCGACTTTACCAAACCCAACTTGATCCACAGCCATAGCACCGCCTGGTTGATAGCCAGCTTGATTTCGTAGAGTATGGTCAGTGGTATGTTCCTTTTTTGGGGCATGAGCAAAACTATCAGTGGATCAGAAACGGATCAAATTCTGTTCCTCCCAACTTACATACACCCGGTCTCCCACCGCAAACCGCCTCATTGGATCATCCACTTCCCAGGTTATGCCACTATCCTTAAGTTGAATCTGAAGTGAATTGAAGTGGACCAAAAAACGGGAATCAGTCACATGGGCAAGCAGGCCTCCCTTTGTCCGCAGCCTTACATCAGCTGGGCGTAAGTAGGTGTTCTTTGATTCGGGAAGGCGGTTTATAGGGCTGAAAAGCCTGGCAACATACTTGGTGTTGGGTTTTTCACACAGCAGTCTGGACGAGCCTTTTTGTACTGTTTTTCCTTTTTGAAGAATAATCAGATTATCTGTGAGCCGCAGCGCATCGTCCAGATCATGGGTGACAAACACCACCGTTGTACCCATTTCCTTAAACGACTCTTTCAATTCCCAGATTAGATGATGTGTCTGAATCGTGTCCAGCGATGAAAAAGGTTCATCCAGTAATAACACGTCAGGTTCCACAGCCATTGCTTTACCTATGGCGACTTTTTGCTTTTGTCCTCCGGAAAGTTGGTGCGGAAGCCGATCCCGGAAATCGCCCAGCCCCAACAATCTCAAAAGCTCCTCTACCCTGCTTTTAGCATATACTTTTTCATAATGGAGCAATTGTCTGGAAATATTTTCCTCCACGGTGGAATTGGGATACAGATGGAAATTCTGATGGATCAGCTTGATCTCATCATAGCCCGAAACAATTTTTTGCTTCGGATTCAATATGGGTTTTCCTTCCAATATCACTTCTCCGGAGTCCTGAACCTCCAAACCGGCCATGATTCTGAGTAAAGTACTCTTACCCGATCCGCTTTCACCCACTATAGCTAGGAAATCGCCTTTAGTCAACTCAAGTGAAAATGGATGAAGTGCAACTTGGGATTCGTAAGATTTGGTGACTCCGGAAACAGAAAAATAACTCATGGGCAGATTTCAGCTTGTAGTTTTTTGGACAAGCTGCCAAAGATAAGCGCGTAAGAATGATCTGCCAATTCCAGAATCAAGCGATCCGGGACACTTCCTCCTGTGCTGACTGTGTTCCAATGTTTTTTGTTCATATGAAAACCTGGAACTATCCCAGAATAGTCCTCACGTAACTCCACTGCCCGTTCAGGGTCACATTTTAGATTAACCGACTGAAACATCTCAATAGAAGTGAGGGAAAAAATCTTTCCCCCCACGCGAAAAACTAAGGTATCTTCTCCAAATGGGGTATCTTCGGTTACACCCGGCATGGCCAGGCAATATTCACGATAGTATTCTAGGGTCATGGCAATTCTGGAATGAAAAAGGAAATTAATGAAAAGAGCATAGAAAATGCAATACAGACCCTATGGATGAAGTGTATAAAACTGTCCGAAACATCATATTCACCAACCCGCTGTTTTCCAAATTAACTCAAAAAAACCTTAGTTGTCTGTCCAAATCTTTTTTTATATTCAGAGGTAATTCACCAGTAGGATCTTCTTATGAATACCAAGATATTAATGTCCCTAAGTGCAATATTCATGTACTTAGCCGGAATTGTACTCACATTTGCTCCGGACGTGATTTTGAACTATTTCAATCTGGATCCTAATCGCATTAGCCTAATTCTGCTACAAATTTTGGGGGCATTATATTTTGGGTTTGGTATGCTCAACTGGATGAGCAAAGGCAGACCGATTGGCGGTATTTACAATAGACCAGTCTGTATCGCAAATCTTAGCCATTTCCTTATCGCTGGTCTTGCTTTACTAAAAGGTCTCTATTCCCAACCCGAACTCCCAGTTGCCATGTGGGTAACAGGAGCCATTTACACAGCATTCGGTATAGCTTTCGGAGTTATACTCTTCCGAAATCCTACCCCTGAGAAACCAAATGAACAGAAATGAGGCAACCAAAACCATATTACTAGAAGCCCATTTTCAAAAGCGTTTTCTTACTGATTTTTTCACTAAGTACAAACACAAAAACACATCATTAACCAACACATGAACTGACTAAATATATATAAAAGAACGTATAAAACAAGATAAAGTATAAATAAAGTCATTAACTTTAAAAAAATAGCCAGCTAACTGAAGGGTTGGATCAGGAACAACTTCCAAGTAAATACAATTATTTCAATTAATTTTCAACGATATAAAACAATTGGAAAATGAAAAAAATATACTTTGTGATTATCATTTTCGCTTATGGTTCGGCTTTTGGACAGATACAATTAACACCAGATGTAAAGAAGGCACTGGATGCCGCATTAATAAAAGATATTACCCTGGTCAATCAGGATATTGAAAAACAAAAGTTAGAATTAGAACGAAAAAGTGTTTTAAGCAAATACATCCCAAAGATAGAAGCTACCTCACTGTATGGTTATCTGAATACCGGAGGCACGCTGGATATGCCAACTTTCACACTACCGATTACAGGGTTACCCCTGTTTGATGGCACATCAAACTTCTCTACAAAAGGGCAGGCATTTTACGGTGGTGTCATGGCTAAAGCCGTACTGTTTGGCGGCAGACAGATTCATAATGGTGCTAAAGCACTTGCTTACAAAAACGAAGGGACCGATTATATGATGGCTCTACATAATGATGCGGTTATAAAGGATATGGTGTTGAGTTTTGATCAGCTTCAGATGTTGAAAATCGCCGAACAATTGATTACAGACAGTGAAAAACGGTTGAAAAAGGAATCAGATCGTGTAGAAAAAGCTATTTCCTCAGGCTTGGCTATACCTTATGATCGCGATAAGATAAAACTGGCAAGTTTAGAATTAGAATCCAAGAAATCCGACGTGCATCATAAGCAGGAACTGCTGGCTTTAAAAATCAATCAGGCAACCGGCATAGATATAGAAACCATCTTACAAATGCCCCACTTGGTAGAACCTATTGTTATTTTAGAAGATTTATCCTCAGAAAACAAAAATGAAATAAAGGCACTGGAATCATTTTATAAAGCATCAACATACGTCATTAAAAAAGAAAAGGGCAGCTATCTTCCGGCTTTAGGAGCATTTGGAGGATATAGTTACACTTCTTTGTTCAACGCCGAAACCGAAATCCCTTTGCAAGCCATCGATCAAGCAGTTCATTTGAAGATAAACGAATTAACGTTTAACCCGACATGGATGGTTGGTGTAGCACTAAAGTGGGAACTATTCAGTGGATTTGAACGCAAACACAAAGTCGAAGAAGCAGAATTAAACGCCTTACAAATAGACAATAAGTTGAGTGATGCAAAGGAAAAGTTAGAGCTTCAACTAAGAAAAAATAAAATTGAATACAAAAACATGTTACAGCAGATAAGCATTGCGAGGCAGCGCGAGGTAATTGCGCAAAACAATAACGTAATGGCAGAAAAGCAATACAAATCAGGCTTAATTAGTATCACAGAGCGATTAACTGCCGAGAACGATATATACAAGGAGTCTTTAAATAAAATAGAAACCATCATTAAACAACGTCAGGCGGCTATAGAAACATATGAATCGGCAGGAAGTTTAATGTCGTTTATCACAATACGCTAAATAATATAAAATCGAGCCTGAAAAGAAAATATAATCACATGAAAAAGATAATCTGTTTATTAGGTATCACGATAGGTTTGGTGTCCTGCAAGGACAAATCAGAAATCAGCCAGGTAATTCAGGGTAAAACGGAGCGTGATGAAATTGCCGTCGTAGGGAAAATAGCCGGAAGAATTGATCAGCTTTTGGTGCATGAAGGCGATTTTGTGACAAAAGGCGACACCCTGGCTATTTTAGATATTCCTGAAGTGGAAGCTAAAAAAGCGCAGGCACAAGGTGCGGTAAAATCGGCTGAGGCACAATATGGCATGAGTGTGCAAGGGGCTACCGCCAACCAATTAAAACAATTAAACGCCAAAAAAACGGCACTGGATGAACAGTACCAGTTTGCCCGAAAATCACTACAACGCTTAGAAGTGATGGTGAAAGATTCATTGATTCCCCAGCAGCAATACGATGAGGTTTTCGCTAAATATCAAGGCGCACAAGCGCAATTAATAGCCGTAGAAGCGGAAATTTCCGACGTGGAAAACGGTGTGCGCTTAGAACAGCAAACGATGGCAATGGGACAGCAAGACCGGGCATTAGGAGCTTTAAGGGAAGTGGAAATAGCTGAAAAAGAACGCTTCATCCTCGCCCCCCAAGACATGCAAATCGAAACAATCACCTTGAAACTGGGGGAACTGGCTTTACCCGGATACACTTTGTTTAAAGGCTCCCTGCAAGCAACTACTTATTTTCGGTTTACTATTCCGGAAAGCGATTTAAAATTGTACGAAAAAGGTAAGGCAGTAACTGTGGCAATTCCTTATAAAGAGAAGAATATTCCCGGCGTAATACAAAACGTCAAACAAATAGGTGCCTATGCGAATATTGCCACGGCATATCCTGATTATAACATGCAGGAACCTTTGTATGAATTAATTGTAAGGCCTACTGATAGCAGTGAGGCACAAGATATTCTGACAAAATCAACCGTAACTTTAAAACATTAGGATATGAAATCTTTTTTGAAGTTACTTAAAAGAGAATTCCGATTGTTCTGGAGCAATAATGTCCTGAAGATTTTATTTTTTGGAGCCCCTTTACTTTATGGAATTCTAATAGGATACATTTACAGTAAGGGTAAGGTAACTGATTTGCCGATTATTGTGGTGGATGAAGACAGAAGTACCATGAGTGCCAAAGCCATAGAGATGATGCAGGACAACGAGGTTCTGGACATCGCCTCCTTACAGTTTGATACACACAACATCAATAATCTGATGATCGAAAAAGAAGCTGTGTGTGTGGTCATGTTTCCCAAAGGTTTTGAAAAAGATGTGCTTACCAAACGGTATCCCGAAGTAACCACTATTGTAAATACTGCGAATATTTTAACGGCCAATTATGCTTCCGGGGCATTACAATTGGTATTAGGAACCATGAAGGTAGGCACGCAGCTGGAAACCTTAAGAAAGCAAGGCACACCCGAAAACTTATTAATGAGCCAGTACGAACCGTTCAAAACCACCTTTATCAAAAAAAATAACCGAAGCACCAATTACATGTATTTTCTATGGCCCGGAGTACTGGCCACCGTGTTACAGCAAGTCCTTTTATTAGGTTTGGCTTTATCGTTTGCATCTGAATTTGAAAACAACACGTTTAAGAATCTCGTCAGTGAAACCAAGTCAACATTTTCATTAATGATGGTGAAAATAATCCCGTATTTGTTGATGAGTTTTGTTATATGGTTGATGTACTGGGTATTTACGTGGTGGTTTGATATTCCTTTTTACGAAAATCTAGGAGCCCTGACGTTGGTGGCGGGTTTCTTCGTACTGGCTGTTTGTTTTATTGGGATTTTAGTCAGTATTATTATCCCAAATCAGCTAAAAGCAACCGAAATATTAATGGTAATAGCAACACCAAGTTTTATGCTTTCAGGCTTCACCTGGCCACTTAGTCAAACGCCGGAATGGATACAAATAATTGCCCAGGTAATTCCGCTGACACATTTTTTACCGGCATTCCGAATTTTGATTATCGAAAACGGATCAATAGCATATACGTATCCTTACATTCAGAATTTAATCCTTATTTCTATAATAGGGTTCACTTTAAGTTTTATTGCCTTGCATATCAAGAAAAAGAAAGTATTGAAAAAGGAATCTAGCCTAAAGCAAATGGAGAAATAAGCCTAATCCGCTGCATAAGAATAGCATTGGCTTTCTAATGCATCCGTTCTACCACAAAGTCAATGAAACCAACCCACTGATTTCAGGCTACTGGCAGAGCTCATCTTATTCTCTTACGTCATGTTCCCTCACAAGACATAATTCCCCATCTTTGTACCATGGAAAAATACATCAAAGCGATTTCGGATGGCTATTATGGCTATTGGAATTACTTTATTGGCGAAATCCTGCATCCAAGCTGGCATAATTACTTCTACTGGCTTATAGGCGCTTCTTTAGTCATCTATGGCTTGGAAATACTTTTTCCTTGGAGAAAAAACCAACCTATACTTCGGGAGCATTTTTGGCTGGATATCTTTTACCTTTTTTGGAACTACTTCCTTTTTGCGCTCGTCGCGTACAATGCCCTGTCTATGGTGGCAGTGGAAGCATTCAACGACTTTCTTGGCTTATTCGGCATCACCAACACAGTTGCGATCAAAGTCGATCAACTACCTGGCTGGGCGCAATTACTGATCATATTTATCCTCCGTGACTTTATGCAGTGGGCGATCCATCGCATGTATCATCATGTGGACTGGATGTGGGAATTCCACAAAGTACATCACAGCACCCGGGAGATGGGGTTCGCAGCCCTTCTCCGCTATCACTGGATGGAAAACATACTCTACCGAACCCTCGAGTACATCCCTCTGGCGATGATAGGTTTTGGGATCACCGACTTTTTCATCGTACACATGTTCACCTTGATCGTGGGCCAGCTAGGCCATGCCAATTTGAATATCCCCCTTGGCCCCTTCCGATACATCTTCAATGGCCCACAAATGCATCTATGGCACCATGCACGGGAACTACCAGAAAGTCATCCTCATGGTTTCAATTACGGGATTTCGCTGAGTCTGTGGGATTTTCTTTTCCGGACACATTATTGGCCATCGGATGATGAAAACCTACTTGTTGGGCTCCCTGATGAGGAGAGGTTTCCTGAAGGTTTTGTGGGACAGACTACCGAACCTTTCAAAAGGATTTTCAGAAAGAAAAGGTAAATGAGCTAGCCTTAGTCCCCTTGCTCAAGATCGTTTTACTATCCGAATTCAGCTACAGATTCCATTCCTTTCATTCAGGATTAAGATTTTGATATCTTCGCAGGTATAAGTCGCAGCCCAATCCCATGGACAATATTCTAGCATTTACCTTATCCGTTTTCACAGGATTGTTTGCCATCATGAATCCTATCGCAAACGTTCCGATTTTCGCCTCACTCACGGATGATCTGGACAAAGCGACCAAGAGAAGCATCAGTAAGCGCGCGACACTCACTGCATTTGTGATCGTGGTGGTTTTTGTAGTACTGGGAAAGTTTATTTTTGAAATTTTTGGGATTACCATTCCTGCTTTCAAAATCACCGGTGGCATACTGATTTTCTTCGTGGGCTTTGAGATGTTGCAGTCCAAAAAATCCAGTGTAAAGCATATCAAGGATCCTGAAACAGAGGAGAACATAGCGATTTCCCCATTGGCTATTCCTATCCTGGCAGGCCCTGGCACCATCGTCACGGCGATGAACTTTGCTTCCCAGGGCAATTACATAAACATCCTTATCGTCATAGGAGTTTTTGCAGTGCTGTGCCTCATGACCCATATAGCCTTTGAGCTGGGAGATCAGATCGTAAAGCGGCTGGGAAAAAACCTAATCGTCGTGATCGGAAAGATCATGGGGCTGATCATCGCCATTATCGGCACCAATATGATTATCTCAGGAGTTAAAGCTGCGTTTTTTGAGTGATGGAGTGAAATACCCGAGTATCTTACTTTTTCCCCAACACATAGAATAAATCCAGCCCCACAGCGGGATCCTCCACCAAGAGGTAATCTTCATGGGAGATATCCACCACGCTTTTTCCTTGTTGCTTGTGAAGTTTATTACGGTTCATGCGGTTTAGAATCTCATAAGGCACCCGCAGAAATGAGGCTGGCAGCTTATGCTGCAGGTCAAAAATATCATAACGCATGATTTTCTGGACAGATTTACGGTTTGCTTCGTGATAAGCCCAGACGCGCTCATTTCCCCCTATTCCATTTGCCTGCACCGAATCAAAAATAGGCGAGCATAGGTCAATTAACTGCTGGGGGGTATATTCCCGCTCATGCCAAGGATTCCTGGATAGTGTATGATTAATATTAGGCGTAGATATCACAGCCTTACCACCTGGCTTTAGCACACGATAAATTTCCTCCAAAAAAAGACGGTCTTCCGCAATATGCTCAATCACCTGAAAACTCACCACAGTATCGAAAGAATTGTCTGCAATGCCTTTGAACGGAGGTATTACAGCCTGTTGAAACTCCACTTTAGGGAATCTGATTTTCAGATCATCAATTACTTCCTGGATTTTGTCCAGACCAAGATAGCTGTCCGCATAAGGAAGAAGTGTCTCCACTCCCCGGCCTTCCCCACAGCCGATTTCGAGCAATTTGCCAGAAACCCAAGGCTGGGCCGCAATGTATGCTTTTAGTAAGCGTTGATGAATAGGGTTGTCACTGACCAACTTGTCAGAAGCGATTTCCGTTGTATAGGTAGCCATATAAAAATTTACTATTTTGGCAAAAGTAAGGTTAATTTCCCAAACCCGTGATCAACTCCCAATGAACTGTAAAACAAGCCGACTCCTGATTTTTTTCATCCTATTTCTAGGCATGACAACACCGAACTTTGCCCAAAAAACCTTAAGCAGCTTAAACCAGACTCTTCGCTACTCCAGATACTCAAGGCTTTCGCTTAAAATTATTCCTGTCAAAGAATCGGCAACCAGCTACAAGCTTCAGTTTCAGGTGGAAAAAATCGAGGAAAACCCTTCATTCAACAACTTTAGTTTTACCTATTCTATCTTGGGAAGCTATAATGAGGAGATCATTTCGGATAATACGCATATCCTGACCACTACTGACCTGAAGTTTGACACAGACCGTCACTGGGTATTCGAAAAAACTGTCGAAATACCTGCCCAGACAGAGACCTCTGTCGCATTATTTACAGCTTTAGACACCCGGCAGGGAGATGAATACTATTTTTCTACGGATATTAAGAGCAAGTTTGTGTATGACATCCCTGATTTTGGTACATATTTCGCAAACAATGTGGCCTTTGACCAAAACTACCTGAATACCGGGGAATCCTTGCTTTTCAAGTCAACTGGAAAACCTACCCTCCACAGCTTCTACTACCCTATCAGTCTGGAAATCCCTTATCCTCCTATGGAGACCAAACCCGCAGCGGTTCCCAGAGAATTGGAGGTGATAGATGAAGGGGATTTTTTGGAAAATGTACCAAAAAGCTTCGATAAATTAGGGTACTATTTTATACAAAGCGACACGGCTGCGGCTGCGGGACTTGTGCTGAAAACTACCCATGAGGCTTTTCCTAAAGTAAAGGACTGGGAAGAAATGGTGGACATGGTCACCTATATCTCTACTCGAAAAGAACACGAGGAATTAAGGGCGGCCCAAGACAAAAAGAAAGCATTGGACACCTACTGGATCAGCATGACAAGAAATGCCGATACTGCCAAGGAACTAATTAAAGAATATTTCAGACAGGTGGAATTTGCCAATATCCTGTTCACTGATTTCAAAGAAGGGTGGAAAACAGATAAGGGAATGGTCTACATCGTGATGGGCCCACCACAGGAAGTGAACTTTTATTTGGACAGGGAAGTGTGGAGTTATGGAGGGACTAACGAGAGTTCAAGAATTCGCTTTACCTTTGCTCGGGTAAAAAATATACTTAGTCCCCACTATTACACATTGAACCGCTCTCGAGCCTATCAGCCGGTTTGGTTCAAAAACATATCCCTATGGAGAAGCGGAAAGATGGCTTTTTGATCGAAAAAGGCGAACACGAGAAAGATTTTATTTTTGGCACACGGGCAGTCATGGAGTCAATCCATGCTGGGAAAGACATCGACAAAGTGTTGGTCCAAAAAGAGATCAACAATGATCTGATCAAAGAATTGATCAAACTGTGCAAGGATGAAAAAATCCCTGTAGTACGGGTACCGGATGCCAAACTGAACAGAATCACCCGGAAAAACCATCAGGGGGTTGTAGCACAGATGTCATCTATAGCGTATGCTTCTTTGGATCATGTGATCGAAAGCTGCTTCAATGTAGGTAAGGCACCCTTGATTCTGATATTAGACAGAATTACCGATGTAAGAAACTTTGGCGCAATAGCCAGAACGGCGGAATGTGCGGGAGTGGATGCCATCGTGATCCCTGAAAAAGGAAGCGCCCAAATCAATTCTGACGCTATCAAAACCTCAGTGGGAGCATTGAATTTTCTTCCTGTGGTGCGTGTAAGAAACTTATTCTATACCTGTAGGGATCTTCAGAAATCAGGTTTGGTATTGGTAGCCATCACGGAAAAAACAGACAAAACCATGTATGAAACGGACTTCTCAGTACCCGTGGCTATGGTGATGGGATCCGAAGAAGACGGGATTTCCACAGAACTCATGGGAATAGTGGACGAAAAAGTCAAAATCCCTATGGCCGGGCGAATCGAAAGTCTGAATGTCTCGGTCTCCGCAGGCGTAGCTATCTATGAAGCTATCCGACAAAGGAAGTAAGGAGGCTTAAAGAGTCAAGACTTTAGAGCCAAGAGCCCAGATTTTAGAATCAAGAATTCAGAGCCAAGAGTCAAGCTTGCCTATCGTAGGTAGGAATCAAGGAAACCCCGAAGTGGTTAAACATTTAATAGCCCCTGATGCAATCTGGGGATCAAAGTTGATGAAGAAGTTCAACCCCAATGGGGTTGAACTTCTTCATTTGAAAGAGAAAAAAGTGTCAAGTAAAATCAGTGTCAGGCTCCATCTAAACGGCACGTAACATTTCATGGGAGAATGGATTAGATGAATCCTTCTCCCTTCTTTTTTGCATTGGAGACAAACTCCCGGAATTTTTTCTCCGCATCCAGTTTACAGATCAGCAGCACATTGTCGGTCTCATTGACCAGATAGTTTTCCAGGCCTTGTACCACCACCAGTTTCTCTCCATCTACTTTTATAAAACTGTTTTTGGTGTCATACAAGATAGCATTCGCCTCCACCACATTGTTTTCCTCATCTTTGTCCCTCATATCGTAGAGACTGTGCCAGGAGCCAAGATCAGACCAACCGAAATTCCCCAAGATCACATATACCTCACTTGATTTTTCCATTATCCCATAATCTATAGAGATATTTTTCACCTGGGTATAGGCACTGGAGATGAAGGCCTCTTCTCCGTCAGTCCCATAGATAGATGCTCCTTCTTCAAAAACCTCAGCCAAATCCGGCATATATTTTTCAAAAGCATGGATAAGACTTTGGGCCTTCCAGACGAACATGCCAGAATTCCACACAAAATCACCGCTATCCAAAAATGTTCTGGCAAGTTTAGAATTAGGCTTTTCTATAAAGGTTTTTACTCGAAAAGCATGGGTTTTTGCTTCTTCTATGTATTGTATATAACCATAGCCAGTTTCCGGGCGATTGGGCTTGATCCCTAATGTGATCAATTTCCCCTGAGCTGCTGCTTCCACAGCTTTTTTGAGGGTTTTGGCGAAGTTTTTTTCCTGAAGGATCAGGTGATCCGCGGGAGTCACTATGATGGTAGCCTCCGGGTCAACAGAACGGATTTTGTAAGTAGCATACGCTATGCAGGGGGCTGTATTTTTTCGCATAGGCTCAATAAGAATCTGATGATCTTTCAGCTGCGGCAGCTGCTCCTTGACCAGTGCAACATATTTTTTGTAGGTGATGACTACAAACTGATCGAGATCGGCCATATCGGCAAACCGGTCAAAAGTCATCTGCAAAAGTGAACGGCCTGTGCCCAAAATATCCAAAAACTGCTTTGGCCGCTTTCTACGGCTATAAGGCCAAAACCGGGATCCTATGCCCCCGGCCATAATTAAAATATAGGGTTTACTGCGCATGCTAAAACTTAAACAATTCCTTCTTTCATTAATTCATGAATATGGACAAAACCTGCGATTTTATCTCCATTCATAGCTACAAGTTGCGTGATATTATGGTTTTTCATCATATTTAACGCACGAATGGCATATTCTTGTGTTGAAATGGACTTAGGATTCACAGTCATAATATCCGAGGCTTTGAGCGATTGAATATCCAGCGACTTTTGAAGCATCCTCCGCAGATCACCATCCGTGATGATACCTTTTAAATCCCCCTGCTCATCCACCACTGCCGTGGCTCCAAGTCTTTTCCCGGAAATTTCCAGGATCACTTCCGCAAGCCCTGCATCTTCTGTCACAACCGGAATTTCACTTCCGCCCAGTACATCCCCTACTCTCAAGTACAGCTGCTTGCCCAACGAGCCTCCTGGGTGATACTTAGCAAAATCATCTGAAGTAAACCCTCTCGCTTCCAGTAGGCAAACCGCCAAAGCATCTCCAAGCGCCAAGTGTGCTGTAGTGCTGGTGGTCGGTGCCAGATTATTTGGGCATGCTTCCTCTCCAATTGTGGCATTCAGCACAAAATCCGCATGCTCCGCAAGAAAACTTTTGGTGTTGCTTACCAAGGCAACGAGCTTAGAACCTAGCCTTTTAAGCAAAGGCACAAGCACTTTGATTTCCGGAGTATTCCCGCTTTTGGAAATACAAATCACCAGATCCTCCTCCTGTATCATCCCCAGATCACCGTGAATAGCATCAGCTGCATGCATAAAAAGCGCAGGTGTACCTGTGGAATTCAAGGTGGCTACGATCTTATGGGCGATAATTGCACTCTTACCAACCCCGGTGACAACCACCCGCCCTTTGGATGCCAAAACATGCTCCACACAGGCCTCAAAATCGCCATCCAAAAAATCTACAAGATTTAACACTGCCTGAGCCTCGTTTTGCAAGACTCTTGTGGCTGTATTTCTAATATTTTTAGCTAAATTCAATTTTACCTGTGTTTATAACTAATTTTGAACCCGGGTATAAATGTAATAAATCATTCCTGTTTACAGGCTTTAGTTACCCTTTTAGCCCCTTAACAAGTGGAAGAAAAAGTAAAAGCAGATCTCAAACAAATCTTTGGATTCAATCAATTCCGGGGAAATCAGGAATTGATAGTAGATAATTTGCTCAATAAGCGCAATACCTTTGTCATCATGCCTACTGGTGCGGGAAAATCCCTGTGCTATCAGTTACCGGCCGTAATCAAGGAAGGAACCGCTATTGTGATCTCTCCTTTGATAGCATTGATGAAAAATCAGGTGGATCAATTACAGGCCTTGGGTATCAATGCCCACTTCCTAAACTCCACACTGAATAAATCAGAAGTAACCCGGGTGAAAAGCGAAGTGATGGCTAAAAAAACCAAGTTACTCTATGTGGCTCCTGAATCGTTGACCAAGGAGGAGAATGTAGAATTTCTAAAGTCCGCCACACTCAGTTTTGTGGCCATAGATGAGGCTCACTGTATCTCTGAGTGGGGACACGACTTCAGACCGGAATACCGAAGGATCAAATCCATCATAGCCCAGATTGCCCCTAATTTACCTATCATAGCCCTCACAGCCACAGCTACACCCAAGGTACAGCAGGATATCCAGCGCAACCTTCAGATGGAGGAAGCCGACTTATTCAAGTCCTCCTTCAACAGAACTAACCTGTTCTACGAAGTACGCCCAAAAGTGAAGAATGACTCCAAGCGAGACCTGATTAAATTCATCAAGGGGCACAAAGGAAAATCCGGAATCATCTACTGCCTCAGCAGGAAGAAAGTAGAGGAAATCGCCCAGCTGCTCAGAGTAAACCAAATCAATGCAGCTCCATATCATGCAGGACTGGACTCCTCGGTGCGAATCAAAACCCAGGATGACTTTCTCAATGAGGAACTTGACGTAATCGTAGCTACCATTGCATTTGGTATGGGGATAGACAAGCCCGATGTACGCTACGTAATCCATTACGACGTGCCAAAATCCCTGGAAGGCTACTATCAGGAAACCGGACGTGCGGGCAGGGATGGTCTGGAAGGACACTGTCTGATGTTCTACCGATACGAAGACATCATAAAACTCGACAAGTTCAACAAGGACAAACCTGTCACAGAGCGGGAAAATGCCAAGCTCCTCTTACAAGAAATGGCCGCCTATGCAGAGACAGGCGTTTGCAGAAGAAAATTCATCCTGAATTACTTCGGTGAAACCATGGATGAGGACTGTGGCTTCTGTGACAATTGTAAGCGGAGTAGAGAAACCTTCGAAGGGATGGATATGGTAGGCACTGTATTGGAAGCGGTAAAACAAACCAATGAGCGTTTTCGCTTAGAACATTTAGTGAAAGTGATTATCGGTGAATCTACCGACTATGTCTTGAGCTATTCCCATGACAGTCTCCCTGTATTTGGAAAAGGCAGTGAAACTACCGAAAAAAGATGGGTGGGTGTCATACGTCAGGTGATGATCCTGAACATGCTTGAAAAGGACATAGAAAATTACGGTGTATTAAAATTGACTCCTAAAGGCAAAGATTTCATGGAGTCCCCTTATGCGCTTGACCTTCATAATGACCATGACTTTGAAGCGGAAGTGCAAAACGGACAGTCAGAAATAGTCGTCAATACAGGCATCTCTTACGATGAAAAACTGTTTGAATTACTTAAAGCTGAACGAAAAAAAGTAGCCCGTACCAAGGGGCTACCTCCCTATGTGATCTTTCAGGATCCATCCTTGGAAGAAATGGCCACTGTATATCCGACCACTCGGGAAGAGCTTGCGCAAATCATTGGCGTAGGTATGGGAAAAGTCGCTAAATTCGGGTCTTCATTCCTGAAGCTTATTGCAACTTACGTGGAAGAGAATGAGATCGAGACCGCTTCGGATGTGGTAGTAAAATCATCCGGAACCAGGTCAAAAGTAAAAATATCCATAATCCAGCAGATCGACCGCAAGGTAGGCTTGGATGAGGTGGCAGAAAACCTCAATATGAGTATGAGTGATCTGCTCCATGAAATAGAGCAGATCATTTATAGCGGAACTAAACTAAATATAGATTACTACATAGAGGCTATTATGGACGAAGATCGGGAGGACATGCTCCACGACTACTTCATGAATGCCACAAGTGATCAGATCAAAGCAGCCATGGAAGAATTGGAAGACGAGGACTTCGCAGAAGATGAATTGCGGGTCTATCGTATCAAGTTCATCTCTGAGCATGCCAATTAACTTGAATTGAGTCAATGAACATACTCTTATTAGGAAGCGGAGGCAGAGAACATGCTTTCGCCTGGAAGATCGTACAGAGCGGCGATTGTACCCAACTATATGTAGCACCGGGAAACGCCGGTACCGAAACCATAGCTACAAATGTCCCCATCAGCATCACTGACTTTGATGCAATCCGGGATTTTATCACCTCCAAAAACATAGGACTGGTCGTCGTAGGCCCAGAGGAACCTTTGGTGAAAGGCATTGTGGATTACCTCCAAAACCAGCCGGAGACTGCTGCTATTCCTGTAGTAGGCCCCTCTCAACTTGGGGCCACACTGGAAGGCAGCAAAGATTTCTCCAAACGCTTCATGCAGCGAAACAACATCCCTACTGCAGCTTACGAAACCTTTACTGCCGAGCAACTTGATGCTGCCTTACAATATCTGGAATCCCAAAGTCTTCCAATTGTATTGAAAGCAGATGGGCTTGCAGCAGGAAAAGGTGTACTGATATGTCTGACCCTGGAGGAAGCCAAAACCTCCATTAAAGAAATGCTGCTGGACCAGAAATTCGGTGAAGCGTCATCCAAAGTGGTGATAGAGGAATTTCTTACTGGAATAGAACTTTCCGTTTTTGTAGCCACTGATGGCAAAAGTTATAAAATCCTGCCGGAGGCAAAAGATTACAAAAGAATAGGAGAAGGAGACACGGGACTCAATACCGGAGGGATGGGCGCTGTGAGCCCTGTGATATTCGCAGATGAGGCTTTTATGGCCAAAGTAGAAGAGAAAGTAGTGAAACCTACAGTAGAAGGGCTTGCAAAAGAAAACATCCCCTATAAAGGTTTTCTCTTTATAGGTCTTATGAATAAAGACGGGGAGCCAAAAGTAATCGAATACAATGTCCGAATGGGTGATCCTGAGACTGAGGCAGTTCTTCCTAGAATCGAAAGTGATTTTCTTGCTTTACTTCACGGGATAGGCACAGGTACATTGGATTCCTATGAACTAAAAATATCCGCTGATTATGCTACCACAGTAGTCATGGTAAGCGGGGGATATCCTGGATCCTATGACAAAGGAAAGGTGATTTCCTTGCCGGAAAATGTAGAAGGGGCAGAGATTTTCCATGCCGGAACTGGCCGAAATCCCAATGGAGATTTGACTAATCAAGGAGGTCGGGTAATTGCTGTTACAGGAAAAGGCAAGACCTTACAGGAAGCCCTGAGCAATGCCTTTACTACGGTAAGAGGAATCAGCTGGGATCAGGCCTACTACCGAAAGGATATAGGGATGGATATCCTGAACTTAATGTAATTAAACCCAAAACTAATCGGGGCTCTGCCCTGTCTATATATTATGTCTGGATGTAGCACATGCTCAACCTCCGCTGGAGGAACCGGAGGATGTCAAAGTAACGGCACCTGCGGTACGAGCGATTGTAATAAAATGAATGTCTTTGATTGGCTATCTCATATGGGAATCCCCGAGGTGGACAACTTTGACATCGTAGAGGTAAAATTTAAAGGAGGGAGAAAGGAGTATTACCGAAATGTAGATTTTTTGGCTCTGAATACCGGTGACCCTGTAGTGGTGGATGTTCCGAGTGGGCATCATATCGGCTATGTTTCCCTGCAGGGTGAGCTAGTAAGGCTCCAAATGCAAAAAAGAAAAATCAGGAATGACGATGAAATCCTGAGAATATACCGTGTGGCCAATCAAAAAGACATGGAAAAGTGGGGAGAAGCCCAAAACCGGGAAATTCCTACGCTATACCGATGCCGACAGATTGTGGAAGAGCTGGGGCTGAAAATGAAAATGTCTGATGTAGAATATCAGGCGGATAATTCCAAGGCCACTTTCTACTACTCAGCAGATGACCGGGTCGATTTCCGTGAATTGATCAAAGTATTGGCGGGTGAGTTCAGAATCCGTGTGGAAATGCGGCAGATCAGCCTTCGACAGGAAGCAGGAAGACTTGGTGGTATTGGAGTCTGTGGACGAGAACTTTGCTGCTCTACCTGGCTGGTGGACTTCAAAAACGTGAGCACCTCTGCCGCCAGATACCAGAATCTCTCCCTGAACCCCGGCAAGCTAAGTGGGCAGTGTGGCAGGCTGAAATGCTGCCTCAATTATGAATTGGATACCTATATGGATGCGATCAAGGACATTCCATCTATAGACCGCCCACTACAAACTGAATCCGGCCCGGCTAAACTTCAGAAAACTGATATTTTCCGAAAGCTAATGTGGTTCAGTTATAATAACGACAACGACTGGCATAGCATCACCTGCGAAAGGGTAACAGAAATCCAGGCAATCAATGAGAAAGGGAAAAAAGTCTTTTCACTTCAATACAACGAGGCCTCTGAGATAGAAGATCTAGCAGCTAAGTCAACGAGAGAACTGGAGCTTTTAGACAAGAAATTTGCCAGTCCGAGCAAAAAAAGAAAGAAAAAACCACGTCCGCAAAACAGAAATACAGGAGGGCCTAGCCGAGATCAACAAGATGGTAATAAACCAGCATTAAAATCCAATCCCGGCGCCCCCCATCCTCAAAGCAATACTCAAGGCCAAAAACCGGCTGGGGATCGGCCGAAAAAAAGAAGAAATAACAAAAACAGAAAGCCTAGAAATCCTGAGGCAGGTACTACGCAAGCTGCCTCTACTCCTCAGCAGCAACCTAAATCGCAAAACGCATCGCCCAAAAGGCAAAATGCCCCAAAGCCTAAAGCCAAGGATAGCGATTCCGGGAGTACCAATGCAGGAGGGGCTAATTCAAAACCGCAAGGAAAGAAGAGATTCCCTCCTAGAAAAAACCAAGGGCCTAATCCAAATAAGCCAGGAAATGAATAAAGTGAAGTACTGCTTTTTTTTACTTCTTATCCTCGTATTCCAAGCCTGCACAGAGGGGCGGATATACGAGGATTTTCATAGCTTGCCAAACCACAGCTGGGACATTACAGACAGCCTAGTGTTCGAGTTGGGTGAGATAGAGCTGATTGATTCACCCAATCTAATTGCGGTGAAATTCAATGAAGATTATGCCTTTTCCAATTGCTACCTGAGAATTATCAGCAAGGATTCGGCGGGGATGATCTTGGACAATAAATTGGTAAACGTAAAGCTGTTTGACCAGAAATCCGGTGAACCTCTGGGCAAGGGTTTCGGGAACTCATACACTCGTTACGACACGCTCCCATTTGTATTCCCCCAAAACACAAAAAGCGTCACACTGCTGCAGTATATGCGTCAAGATCGTTTGCCAGGTGTAGAAGCAGTGGGAATTAAGATTTTGGAATAGAATGTAGTCTGATGGATACCCGATGTCGGGTTGTCGGTGAAAATAATATTTACTGATGTAATTTTTGTGCCTTTCTGCTGGAAGGTACAGAGACGGAAGTAGAATGCTTGCTGTCGCTCTGCGATTCATGTTTTACTGATCCTGAAATAAGTTTATACTCCTTTAAATTTAATAATATTGTCAGAAACCCATTTTTTGAATGTAAGTGCCGGTTTTCCCAGAATATCTTCCACTGCAGAGGTCACCGTGTAACCTTGAGCGGGAGTGTTTCCATACCAATTGTATAGATAATCCATTGTTTCTGTAGAAAGTCCCCATTCCCTCCACCTGCTCCTGGTCTGTTCTTCATTAAGTTCTTGAAACACTATTTCCTGCCCTAGTGAATGGGCTATTTGCTCTACT
Source organism: uncultured Algoriphagus sp. (assembly GCA_965651895.1). Taxonomy (GTDB): domain Bacteria; phylum Bacteroidota; class Bacteroidia; order Cytophagales; family Cyclobacteriaceae; genus Algoriphagus. The sequence goes on from CBFGUY010000016.1 coordinate 20,361, forward strand.
TGTTTGCGTGGAGTAAGTATTTTCGGACCGGTCAGCGTGTATGTTTTTTTATGGTGCCTTCGTCCTGCGTCCGTTAAAATTGTAGCGATCACATTTCCAACATCATTTTCATGAATAGCAGCAGTGGGTCTATCTCCAAAAGGCTCCTTAACTTCTTTGGCTTTGCGAATGGATTCAACCCAGCCCAATGCATTTGCCATATATTCCTGAGGCTGTACGATAGTCCAAAGTAGTTCACTGTTCTTCACTTCTTTTTCCAAAGTACTTTCACTACCTTCTCCGTTCCAAAGTACAGTTATCCGTTTGACACCGGATTTTTGTAACATCCTAACGATGGCCTTACCGTTAGACAGGGGAGTATATTTATCATCTCCTATAGATATGAGATGGGTGGCATACACGCCTTCAAATACCTTCTCCAGACTTTCAGTGTCAGTTAAATCACCAGTGACTACTTCTACATCTTTTGGAAATTCTGATTTGGAAGCGTCTCTTGTCAATACCCTGACTTTATAGTTTTTCTTTTGGAGTTCTCTTACCACTTCCCTTCCTATTGTACCTGAAGCACCGGAAACCAAGAATTTTTTTTTAGCAGAATCATTCATAGTATTTACAACCTTCAATGCAATTTGTGGCTAATTTGAAGCACGCTTATTATAGTTTCTTCGATCGCAGATGAAATTCAAAGAGCTGAAGCATCACTACAGCCCTTTGATTCAGCGATGCTTATTTACCTACACCCACAGCTTGTTTCCCGCGTCTCATTATTATTTATTTTATCTCGCATAGTTAACAATTATCACAGTGTAGGAGGTTCTGCCTTTTGCTCATTTTCATCATTTGTTTATTGAGCAATTCTTATGGTGATATCATATCCCAATACCTGTCAGGTCCCAATGTTCTAATATTAGCCCCTACCCTATGGTATTTCCCTTTTCTATAGCTCTGGGGGTTTCTGCGGTGACCAAACCAGGGTTTTCTGAGGAAATTGGGACAGAAGCTATTTCCGGCTGGTCAAGCAGAGACTCCTGATATTCCAGCATTCCCTTCTTCATGGTGAACCCCATCATGCTCTGCAGGTTTGAAAATCCCTCCAAGGAGTTGAGTAAGAGATTGAGGTTATCCTGAAAATAGACCTCGTTCCCGAAATATTCCCATTCTTTGGAAATGTACTGTTCAAAAATCCTGGCTAATTCAGCTGACAACAGCTTTTCAAATCTGTTGTCTTTCAAAAGGCTGTTTATTTTTTCCTTAAGTTTCACCTCATCTTTTTTAATCTCCCTGAAATTAGATTGGATTTTCACAAAAGGGGTATTATAGGACGTAAACTCAAGTTTGGCTTTTAATTCGCTGATCAATTTCTGATTTTCTGACTGCTCTTTATCCAGATTGACCAACCCGACATAATACCCCTCTAACAATGGTTGCTTTTGAAGCTCCCTTTCCCTCTGTACAAAAAACCTAAAGATCTTTTGATCATGAATAGCCAATTGGCTACTGAGAGAAGATATTTTTTCCTTGATCAATTTCATGACAGATCTTGCCTCGCTTTTTTTATAACGCTTCCCCCTAAAATCAAATGATTTGATCACATAACTACCATCAGCTATATGAGTAACAGTGGCAAGATCCGATTCCAAAGTCACTAGTTGACTTACCCATGAAACCACTTCGCTACTAAACAGCTTTTCAAATGAACCCAATTCCTTTTCGGCTATAGCAGCTTCTTTGTCTATTGGGGATGGATTTCTATAATCGTAATATCCGTTAAAGGCTTTAGGGAAGCAAAACTTAAAGTAAGTACCCTGGTAGTCCTCTTCAAATTTATCATCCTCTATTGCTTCCACTTCGTCGGTGAATGTACAGTTGCTTAGCAGTTTGGAGGTTAACATTGCTTCCACATCAGCAATATCCGTAAAGCACGATGATGCTGCAGCAGAATCCTGGTTTTTCGTAGGGATTGCTAGCAATTGCAGGCGTTGTATTCTATCCTCATCAGAAGGGTGTGAGGCCCACTGGTCTTTCACCACCAGATCAGAGTGGATATTTACATAATCTTCCCTGTTCTGAGAAGCCAAAAAACCCATTACGAAGCGGTGATTACTGTAAATATTCCGGGGAATTCTATTATGTTGAAGTTCACCTTCATAGTAATTAAAAACATCCTGGAGTGCGTAACTGGCAAGGCCAAATTTATTAAATGAATCAGCCAAAGGTTCTCCTCCGGTGAAGTTGGCTGCTATTTCATCGGCATGAAATTCCATTTCCCTGGACAATGCCATGAAATTTTTATTGACTACTGAATACATTCCTTTTAAGATCCATTGGGCACCTTGGGCTACCTTAAAAGCTATACCCACGAAAATGGAAAAGTATCCGCTTATATCTGCCCATTTGGATGCAAGGGACTGATAGGAATCGTTCTCATAGAGAAGATTGTAAATCACTTCATTCACATAATACACATAGCTCCCGACTTTCATGGAACGCTGGGAAAAGTGTCCGAATTCGTGGGCCAAAACCGCCTTGAATTCTTCGAGATTCAGGGTATTCACCAAGCCCATTCCTATAGTGAGGTTCTTCCGGGTAGGAAAGATCATGCTGAGGAGATTTGAATCATAAAACACCGAAGCATTTACCTCATTTGATAGATAAACCCGCTTGGGAAATTGAGTTCCCACCTGCATTACAATATCCTCTAGGAGTGTCTTAAGTTTAGGTTGTGAATCCAGATCAAGCTCTACTAGATGAGAGCGGTCTGATTTGAAACTTTTAAACAAAAATTTAAAGAGGAAAAGCACTATTAAAACCCCCAAGCTGACTATGCCAATTGACAACATCAATAAAGGAAAATTAAAATAGAAGGAGATCAATCCCACCGCTCCTAGCACACATAATCCTAGAACCCCAAATGCGGCTATCACCATCAAAAAATAAACCAGGATAAACAGGAAAATTGAAAGAACAGCGGAGGTAGTATTCTTCCTGAACTGTGCCGAGGGTTTAACGACGATCTTCTTCATAGTGGGAATTTGCCGACAATATGCACTATAGAATCCGAAAAAGAAACAGGAGAAACAGCGTGATCTAAAAAAATAAGTTAGATACTTTTATTGCGGATATCCAATGCGTAACACCCTGGGTCATAAGCCCTGTGAAGCAGGAAGAATTCAACATGATGGAGAGTGGAAACTCTCTTGCTCACCTATGCTCTGCCCAACTGCCTAAGCATCTTTACATGATCCTGAAGAGCTGAAAGGAACGTGCTATTCACAAGGTAAGGGACCTTAAATTCCTGAGCTGTCTCTGCGACGATTATAGCTATTTTCCTATAGTGGACATGGCAGATATTTGGGAATAAATGATGTTCCACCTGGAAGTTTAACCCGCCAATAAGCCAGGAAAACACCCTGCTTTTAGGAGCATAATTACTTGTTGTAGCCAGTTGATGCGCTATCCATTCGTTTTCGATCATTCCTTCTTCATCTGGTGTAGGAAAAGAAGTGTCGGAAAGAATATGGGCAGTCTGGAAGACGAGACTGATACAGATGCCCGTGACAAAGTGCATGCTTAAAAATGCCAAAACAATAATCCAAGCTGGAAGAGAAACCATCACCAAAGGAATAACCAACGCATAACTATAATACAGTACTTTCCAGCCTGTGATTTTCAGTAGTTCTTTTTTGAACTCCCCCTCTTTCTTGAAAAACCCCATTTTCCTGTAGCGCACCGCCCTTACAAAGTCCTTGGTGGTGATCCAGGATATAGTAGAGAGGCCATAAAAAAACCATATATAAAAGTGTTGGAACCTGTGAATCCAGTAGTGCTTGGCATTTGGGGAAAACCTCAGAAAGAAGGGGGCATTGATATCATCATCACCATGATCAATATTGGTATAGGTATGGTGAAGCACATTATGCTGTATTCTCCATACACTGGCATTGGCACCAATCAGATTCATACTATAACCCAAACACTTATTGATTGTAGGGTTTTTGGAATAGGATCCATGGATGGCATCGTGCATCACCCCCATCCCTACTCCTGCCATACCCAATCCACTGAGGATATACAAGGCGAACAACAGCAGGGTACTGGACACTATACCAGAACAGATTATGACCAGTGGAATGAAGAAAACTGAAAGCATGAAAATGCTTTTATAAACCATTCTACTATCTCCATATTTTGTTTTCCGGCTCTTTTTGAAATACTCATTGACCCTGCTGTGCAGGGTACTTGAAAATTCCGCTTTCCCGGTTTTATCGAATCTTATACTCTTCATTACTATTCTTATTGAATCATTTCTACTTCTGCATCCCGTGAATGAGGCAGATTTTAAATTGGGTTTATACCACGTCAATAAGTTTGAAGTTCGGCAAACAACAGATCCAACTCCTTTCGATTTTTTTTAAGTTTCTCAGATAGCCTGCCCATCATACTTTCCCGCTGGCCTTCAGCATATTCAAAATCCATGTCTATCAGAATGGCAAACCTACTCTTCAGCATAATTTTCTGCTCTCTCCAACTTCTTGTAATTTTCATTTTCAGTTATTTGATATTACAGCTTATTTCCTGCTCTTTTGTTTATAATTGATTTGTAATCCGGCGGTCAGATTTATTCATGATTGAATTTCCCGTTCAAAGAGAGCCAATTCCTTCCTTTCTGGGTTATCTCCAAACTTGCAGTAATAGATCTGTTTATAATACCTCCGAATTCGCATCTTGACTTTTGGAGCGACTTTGGTATAGACGGTCTGCCCGGCCGAGAATTTGGTAACTTCTATTTCTTCCATAGTTAGCCCTGTGGCCTGTTTGTCAGTGGCACACTTTTTCCCACTGGTCATTATTATCGTTGAGAGCATTTTAAACCGGGTATTGGCTTTCAGGGAATGCTTCTCATTTGCCGGAATTATGATCATCTGGCCACTTTTTATCACATTATATAGGCCTTTGATGGTAATTGTCGCTTCTCCATCTATGATCTGTATAAGACGCTCAAAGGATTGGCAGATCGTACACTGTATCTGCCCTTCATCGAAAGAATAAAGAGTGACTGTGCCCGTTTTTTGCCTCATTACCGGCTTGGTCAACACCGATCCGGAGACATACATTATTGAGTCTGCCAAATGGTGGCTTGTAGCTTGTTCAAAATCAGTATAATCCATTGAATTGAAATTAGAATTTGTTTGAATACTAATCCAAGCTCTCCTTCCCTTATTCCTGATGGTTTTGGCTTCTCTTCTACACGTTAGCGTATTGGATGAACTATCGCACCTGATTTGTCTTTCCTATTTTTATCCTACAAACGGAAAACAAGGAAAGAGGCCATAAGACCTTCTCATTTGTACTCTTACCCAAATTTCGGACATTACCACGGTTTATGTGTTACATATATCTCTAGGATCGTTACATATATCCCACATTGCCACTATACCTGATGACTTCAAAAACAATCTTCTCAGCTTACCTTAAAAGCTTTCCAGGCATTGCTTCCTTTTATTCTTCAGATTTTTGTAAAAAGTCGGAGTCAGTCCGGTGATTTTTTTAAACTGATTGGACAAGTGGGCTACACTGCTGTAGTGTAATTTATAGGAAATCTCGGTGAGATTGAGCTCATCATAGATCAGCAATTCCTTGACCTTTTCTATCTTATGGAGAATAATAAATTGCTGGATAGTAATCCCTTTTACTTCAGAAAAAATGTTTGCCAAATAAGTATAATCGTAACCTAACTGCTCACTGATGTACTCGGAGTAATTCACTTTTGGGAGTTCCTCAGCATAGTGAATCATCTCTATGATGATGTTTTTGATTTTCTCTATGATGATGCTTTTCTTATCATCCAAGAGCTCCAGTCCTGACTTCTCCAGATTGGTTTTGAGCCTTTGTCTCTGCTCTGCACTCAACTCTTCCAAAACCTCCACCATCCCCAAGTCCACCACCATCTTGTGGATCCCAAGGTTTTGAAGTTCTTCCTTAACCATCATTTTGCAGCGCATACTGACCATGTATTTAATGTAAAGTTTCATTCTGCGGAGTGAAAGACGGGTTAACAGGTTAGGTAGGCATAACGCTTTTTACAAAAATAAAATTCAGGTATTTCATGGCCACCCTTTATTAATTTCTATTGTTGCTCTTTCGAGCAAATCAATCACAAACTGGTTTTGGCTAGTCAAACCTTGAAATTCGATCACAGACATTTGCTCATCCAGAAGTGACAGGGCTGAGTTGAGTTTTTTTGACTTTTTCAGCATCCCTCTTTATGATTCTTCTGGGGGATTCTTGCCCTAAAATAGCAGGCTGTGTCAGGGATTAAGGCAGGAGCTCCCCACATCGGGCTTATTCACCGCGTTAAACTGCCCATTTTATCACCATTTTTCCCCAATATTTTCCCACAACTGCCATGTGAGCCCGGAAACCCTCTGAGCCCCCTTTCTGCGTTAACAAAAATTTAGAAAAAGAGGACATTGAAAGAAGTTCGAACTGCTCCATTTAGGTATTCATCGATTCCATAGAAGGCGTAAAAGGTTTTTCCTAAACTAATAACACAGCACATAAAGCCCCTTTTTCATCTTGAACACATTTTTTTTCCTCCCGGCTGGCAACCTAGTAAATCAACTACTACACTTTGCCAATAAACATAAATAAAAAGCCGCACATCCCTACCTTAAAGACAAACAGCACTACAAAATAGATCCTTATAGAAAGCCAGCGCGGCGGTGGCACTATATTAGGAGAATGGGACTCCGGATTCCAGATTGCCCCCCTTTCTTTTCTTCCACAGGTAAATGAAAGCAGGGGGTTAACCTGATAAATTCCAATTCAAAAACCCAAACTTGCCGGAAATCACTTAGCCAAGCAGTATATTGGTAGGTAAGGAGAAAATGATAAACTGCTAGTTAAGTGTTTGATAAAATCACTTTGTATGTTCTAAGCTATACAAACAAAGAAATTCAAAGCATGCGTGATTAGTTTTATAGTTTCAAACATTTCTATTCCCCATGAGTTCAAACGAAGATTAACTTATTTGATTTTATGCTACCCGATTATATGAACTTACATCCAAACAAAACTTTGGGCAACAAGAGCTTAAGACTCCTTCCCATCCTACTGCTAGCCGTCTCCATGAGCTTCTGTAAAGAAAAAGAGGTCGAAGATGAAGGTCTTACGCTTCCATACATTACTTTAAAAGAGCAAATAGCTGCGGTTCCTTTTCAGTATCTCGGCTCTATCGAAGGAACAGAAGATGTGGAAATCCGACCCCAAGTGGATGGGATCCTGGAAAAGTTCCACGTAGATGAAGGACAGTATGTCAAAAAAGGCCAGCCTCTTATGGACATCAACCAGCAGCCCTATCTGGAGGATCTGAGAAACGCCCGCGCAAATGTACAACTGGAAGAGGCCAAACTTCGAAAAGCTAAAACGGAGCTTGATCGCCTTCAGCCCCTCATTGAGAATGCGGTCATCTCTGAAGTCCAGCAAAAAACAGCCCAGGCAGATTATGAAGTCGCTCAGGCATCTCTGGAGAAAGCAAGAGCCGCAGAAGCAAACATGAAGATCAAGTTAGAGTTCACGACTATTAAAGCCCCTGTAAGCGGATTTGTCGGAAGATTTCCTAAGTCTGTAGGCAATGTAGTCAAGCAAACAGATTCGGAACCCTTGACTGTATTATCCAATGTAAATGACGTGTATGTGTACTTTTCAATGAGTGAATCTGACTATCTTCTCTATCAGCGGATGAAAAAGGACACGACTTACCAATCGATGAAGATGAACCCCAACGTAAAGCTGGTTCTTGCCGATGGCTCTATCTATGATCATCCAGGCATTGTGGACGCCACCTCTGGGCAAATCGACAGGGCTACAGGATCAATATCCCTTCGAGCGAAGTTTAAAAACCCTGACACCCTTCTGAGACTGGGGAACACCGGAAAAATACTGATGGAACAGATATATGCGAAAGCGGTAATGATACCACAAGGAGCTACAGTATCTATACAGGACAAGAAATTTGTGTTTGTCCTGAAAGAAGACGATACCGCAGAGCGGAAAGAAATTGAAATCGAAGGGATATCAGGGAACAATTATATCGTAAAAAACAACTCTCTGGCGGCAAACGACAGAATCATCATCTCTGGACTTGACAAGCTGGCCAATGGCGTGAAGGTCAACCCAATAACCCGAAACAGCATTCCTCAGTAGTTTTTTCTCCGAATACTGATCAATGAAACTCAGCATTAGAATCTTCCTACAATGATTAAGAAAATTATAGATCAGCCCGTAGTGGCGATGGTAATTTCCATACTCTTGGTGTTGGCCGGGATAATGGGTATAAAAAGCCTTCCAGTCGAGCGGTTTCCGGAAATAGCCCCTCCAAGTGTAAATGTCAGTGTCAAATATCCTGGAGGTAATGCAGAGACGATTGCCGGCTCAGTCCTGCTTCCGATAGAGGAAGCCATCAATGGAGTAGAGGGGATGACTTATATTAGTTCATCTGCCACCAATGCCGGCACAGGTACTATCAACGTTTACTTTAAACCTGGAACCAATCCAGACATCGCCGCAGTAAACATCCAAAACAGAGTATCGGAAGTCACTGAATTTCTCCCACCAGAGGTGGTAGAAGCGGGGATATCGGTTATGAAAAGGCTTAAAGGCAGCATCATGACCATTAATTTTTACAGTGAAAATCCCTCCTACGATGAGACTTTTCTACAGGCCTACATCAGAAGGGACATACGCAGGGAACTTAAGCGTGTAGAAGGCATCGCAGAAGCGACTATCCTCAGGCAACGTGATTACGCAATGCGTGTGTGGCTGATGCCTGAAAAAATGGCACTGTATGGATTAACCCCCGATGATGTGATCAAGCAGATCCGGGACCAGAGTTTTGAAGCAGCACCAGGAAAATTCGGAGAAGATTCCCAGGGTGTCTTTGAAACAGTGATCCGACATGAGGGTAGATTCAGCGTTCCCGAACGGTATGAAAACCTTGTCATCAAAGCTACCAATGATGGATCCATACTTCGTCTGAAGGATGTTGCCAGACTTGAATTTGGAGCTTCCAATTATGCCAGTGACAACAAGGTGGACGGGATGCCTGGTGTGACCATGGACATCGTACAGATGAGTGGATCCAATGCCAAGGAGATTGATGAACGGGTAAGGACAGTATTGGAAGAGCGGTCCAGGTTTTTTCCTGAAGGGATGAAGTATGACATTTCGTACAGTGTCCGTAAACAGATCGATGAATCCATGAGCCAAGTGGTCAAAACACTTATTGAGGCCTTTTTACTTGTCTTTCTCGTAGTTTTTATTTTTCTGCAAAATTTCAGAGTCACCTTCATCACAGCCATCACCATTCCTATTTCTTTATTGGGAACGTTCTTTTTCTTACAACTGATCGGCAGTACCATGAATGTGCTCAGTATGTTTTCCATGGTATTGTCCATAGGGATAGTGGTAGATAACAGCATAGTAGTTATAGAGGCCATCTACGAAAAAATGCATAAACATGGCATGCGGGCACGGCAAGCGGTGGATGAAGCCATGCATGAGATTACCGGGGCGATTATTTCCATTACAGTTGTGATTTCTGCTGTATTCCTCCCCGTAGGGTTTTTAAGCGGCCCAGTAGGTGTTTTTTATCAGGAATTTGCCTACACGATTATCATTGCGGTGGTGCTTTCCGCTATCATCTCCCTTACCCTCGGCCCTGTACTGATCATTCTGTTTTTCAAGGATAGGGTACGCCCAAAGAAAAAAGTAAAAATCCTGGAGCATATCGGAGGCTCAAAGTTCATTATAAAAGTCAAAACTATTAGGGATAACGGGCTCAGAAAATTTGATCTGGTCTTTGATCGGTTCGTGGCAAAATATGTCCACATGGCAAAATGGGCCATTCTTCATAAATGGTTATCCTTGGGTGCTCTTGTCCTCATTACCGCGGCAACAGTATTTCTATCCGGAATGGCCCCAAAGGCCTTCATTCCCACAGAGGATGATAGCTTCCTCACGCTATCCTTAGCCATGCCACCTGCCTCATCTCTGCATAGGACCACAGAGGCACTGCTTCAGGCAGATTCTATACTTAGAGACCACCCTGCCATCGAGGGTATCAATACAGTCGCCGGAAACAATATCGTGGACAATGCAGCCAGCACCTCCTACGGAATGGCTTATATCAAACTCAAAGACATATCAGAGCGTGGTGACATAAAAGATTTGGATGAAGTGATCGCGGACATCACCGCAAAACTTTCTTCTCAACTGATTGACGCAAAGATCCGGATTTATCCCAAACCCACAGTACAGGGGTTCGGTGATTTTAGTGGACTGGAATTTGTCATGCAGGACCGGGAGGGCGGCGATTTGAGTGATTTTAATCTCGCTGCCAACGATTTTATCAATGAGGTGATGAGCAGGAAGGAAATAGAAAACGCATTTTCTTCGTTCGATGTAAACTATCCCCAGTACAAGATTATCATTGACTATGAAAAGGCCAAAAAACTAGGGGTAAGCATCAGTGAAATGATGAAAACCATACAGGGGTATTTTGGACGTAGAAGAGTAGGAGATTTTAACCGCTTTGGAAGGCAATATCAAGTATTTGCCCAATCGGATATAGAATATCGAAAAGACATCAAGGCAATCAACTCGATCTTTGTCAAAAACAATGAGGGCAAAATGGTTCCTTTGAATACACTGGTATTCTTAGAGCAGGCATTTGGCCCAGAGCTTGTCAGGCGGTACAATCTATATACAGCAGTAAAAATCAGTGCTATCCCAGCAGAGGGATATAGTACCAATGACGCTATGAAAGTGGTGGAAGAAATCGCCTCTAATCTTCCTGCAAATTACAGTTATGAATGGACTGGAATGAGCCTGGAAGAAAAGAACAGTGGATCCGATGCCACCATGGTGTTTATAATAAGCATTGTATTGGTTTATTTTATTCTTGCCGCACAATACAACAGTTTTTGGCTTCCCTTTGGAGTGATGCTATCCCTGCCTACAGGTCTCTTTGGTGTGTATTTAGCAATAAATCTGGCAGGCATCAACAACAATATCTATGTACAGGTAGGCGTATTGATGCTCATAGGCCTTCTGGCCAAGAATGCAATTTTGATTGTTGAATTCGCATCCCAGAAAAGACGTGGGGGAGCCAGTGTCTTGGATGCTGTATTAGAAGCCAGTGCTTTGAGGGTACGGGCGATTGTCATGACTTCCCTGGCATTCACCGTAGGATTAATCCCGCTGATGTTTTCTGTTGGGTCAGCCGCTCAGGGCAACAAATCAGTCAGCATAGGCACTGCGGGAGGAATGCTTTCAGGGATAATCCTGGGTATATTCATCATACCCGTTCTTGCTTACCTTTTCCAATCATTACATGACAGATTTAATCTGGAAACCGTAGAACATAATGCTAACCATGAATAGATTCCATCCTATACGACTTGTAATTATTATTCTTTTGGCAGCTACCGGATGTAAGGTAGGTGAACCTTATTCCAGACCTAATTTTGATATTTCTGAGGAATTTCATGGTGGTTCATCTTATCAGGACACTTTAGCGGATAACGGTCAATCATTAGTAGAAATCAAATGGGAGGACTTTTTTGGCGACCCCAATCTGGTCGCTCTGATAGATTCTGCCCTGGTAAATAACCTGGACATGCAACGGGCTGTTCAAAACATAGAAATCTCCAGGTTGGATTTCAAGCAATCCAAGGCAAATATGTATCCTTCTCTGGGTGTAACACCACTCGGTCTGAATAGAGAATACGCTTCACAAAACTTTGCGAACTTCGGATCCAACCGCTCCCGCAACATCCATGATGGCAATCCTCCATCCACACTTTACACTGAACGCCTGTCCTACTACAGTCTGGTCACTACCAGTTGGGAAGTTGATTTGTGGGGAAAATTACGTTGGCAAAAGGATGCGGCACTTGCTTCCTTCATGCAAACTGAAGAATTCAAAAAAGCAGTGCAAACAGCACTGGTAGCCGAAGTGGCGGCGACTTATTATACTCTACTAAAGCTTAAAGCAGAACTGCGGGTAGCTGAGCGAAACCTACGTCTGAATGAAAACACCTTGAGGATAGTAGAACTTCAATTTGATGCAGGGGAAGCCACTTCACTTGCTATCCAGCAGACTAAGTCTCAAAAACTGAGATTCCAGTCTCTGATCCCTCAGATCAAACGAAATTACGCCATACAGGAGAATAAACTCAACTATCTTCTGGGCAGATCTCCACAAGAACTGGAAATAGAAAGTGAGTTGGAAAATGCGGAATTTGACAACACCTATAGTACTGGAGTCCCTCTGGAGCTGATTGGCAATAGACCCGATATAGCTTCCTCAGAGTATGCACTCATTGCAAGTAATGCCCAGGTAGGGGTAGCGCAGGCCATGAAATACCCCTCACTCAGCATCAATGCAGGAATGGGAATGGATGCCTACCAGCTGAGCAAGCTAGCAAACCCAGTAGAATCGGCTTTTGCCATACTCAATGGTGCGCTTTTTCAGCCAATATTTATGAATGGCAAACTGAAGAACAACCATAAAAAAGCCTTGGCCAGAAGAGAAATAGCACAGCTGGATTTCAAGGACAAATTGATAGTGGCAGTGAAAGAAGTCTCCGATGCCCTGGTGACTATCGAAAATCTGGAAAATGAGTACATATTGGCCGAGGAAAGGATAGAAACCACCCAAAAAGGGATTATGGACGCAGCCCTTCTGTTCCGCACAGGATTCGCCAACTACCTGGAAGTCAACAATGCCCAGGGAGATGCATTAGAAAGCGAATTGAATCTAATCGATCTCAAGATGCGCATTCTTCTTGCAAATATCGACCTTTATAGGAGCCTGGGAGGAGGATGGCAATAGGATTCTGAAAAGAAGCTCTAATCTCTGGTGACCGCCATTCCACATCAAAGTAAGGACTAACCCCACTTATCCTTATCAGCTTCCAGTGAGCTATCGTTTGAGTTGATCTTCTAGATATTCGCCCAATATTGTCGGGAGTTTTATTGCATCCTCTGGATATTCAGGAGCGGTTTTATTGTCTATGACCGCCTGCGTCATATCAGAAAGATTAGCCGCTGTATTTTCTGTGAAACCTGCCGAAACAAGCGTTTCTATCCACTTGTCTTTAGCTATTGTCTGAAGGTATATTTCTCTACTGAGCAATCTGGAAAAAGTAGCCGCAACATCGAGTGAACTGTACTTTTGACCTGTCAACTCATAAATTCTTTTCTTCTCAGACGAGGTATCAATCATTATTTTGGCTATAAATTCCGCCAAATCGACAGGGGAGTTCATTTCGATTTCTAGATCCTCAGGAAAAAACGTCGGTAATACACCGTATTGCTCCATAGTATCCACATATCCCAACCAGTTACTATAATAGTAGGAAGGCCTGATAAATACCTTTTCGATTTCCAGATCATCCAGGGATTGCTCCAAAATCCTTGACATTAACACATTGCCTGTATTACTGTCAATATGCGCTCCCACACATGACAAAGCAATAACTCTCCTGATTCCGGTAGCTTGAATAGCCTCTTTGTAATTGGCGACAATCCGCTTGGTATCTTCAATTATATCCTGGGAAGTGGGATTTTCCGGTGTCAAAACAAAAACATTCGTACCGCCTTCAAATGCTTTTTTAAGTTCCTCCACTTTGAACAGATCTGCGGTTCTTGTTTCAATGGTTTTATCAGGAAGCTTCTCTGGATTTCTTACGACTGCCCTTACATCTACTCCTCTGGATTTTAGGTGATTGGTCAGATGCGATCCTACTTGCCCAGTTGCTCCTATGATTACATTCATTTGTTTTTCTAGTTAGTTTTTGATATTCCAAAACTAAAACAGACTAGTGACAACGGTATGTCAGGAGAAGTGGAGGATTTTATTTTGCATCAGTTAGCAAGTTTGGGCATGTCATAGTACTTACTTCTGAGCCAAAAGGAAACCCTCACCAGAAGTATCAAAGCGGGAACTTCCACCAATGGACCGATCACTCCCGCAAATGCCTGCCCTGAGTCAAGACCAAACACCGAGATAGCTACTGCTATGGCCAGTTCAAAGTTATTTCCAGCAGCTGTGAAAGAGATAGCGGCATTTTTGTCGTACGTGGCTCCCATGGCTTTGCTGAAGAAAAACCCGATGATAAACATCAATGTGAAATAGATCAGCAGAGGAATGGCTATACGTATGACATCCATCGGTATTTCTACGATCAGGTCGCCTTTGAGTGAAAACATGACCACAATAGTAAATAGCAACGCGATGAGCGTCATCGGAGAAGTGGTAGGGATAAATACATTTTTGTACCAATCTTCTCCTTTGAGCCTTACCAGGATTACTCTGCTGAGAATACCTGCGAGAAAAGGAATGCCAAGATAAATAGCCACGCTTTCAGCAATGGTACCAATAGATATGTCAACAATGGCCCCTTCAAAGCCAAAATAAGGTGGAAGCACCGTAATAAACAGCCAGGCATAAAAGCTGTACATAAATACCTGGAAAATGCTGTTCAGTGCCACCAACCCAGCTCCATATTCGCTGCTTCCCTCTGCGAGATCATTCCACACCAGTACCATCGCGATACAGCGGGCTAGCCCAATAAGGATAAGTCCCACCATGTATTCAGGATAATCCTGAAGGAAAATCAGTGCCAGCGCAAACATCAACACAGGACCTATAATCCAATTCAGAATCAATGAAATACTAAGAATCCGTACATTTTTGAAAACCCTAGGCAAAAGCTTATAGTCAACTTTAGCCAAAGGAGGGTACATCATCAGTATCAAGCCTATAGCTATGGGGATATTCGTACTTCCTGAGCTAAAAGAATTGATGAAATCAGAGCTAGAAGGAAACAAATATCCTATCCCTACTCCCACACCCATGGCCAAAAAAATCCACCAGGTCAGATTTTTATCCAGAAAACCCAGCTTTTTTTGATACTCACTCATACTTATTGGTTCTTGATTTGGCCAAAAACATAGAACATCTCTGAAGCAATCTGCATAGACCTTTCATCGTATCGGCTAGCTTCCTCAGGTGTTCCGTCATACTTTTTGGGATCTTCATACCTGACCGGTATCCTGTTCTCTGTGCCCGGGATAAATGGACAATTCTCATCCGCATGTGCGCAGGTCATCACTGCGGCAAACCTTTGGGCCTTATTGATCGGATCATCAAAGAGTTTGGAAAAGGCAGAAATCGGCTTGGCTTCATCTGAGTGAAAAATGAAATATACTGGGTTTTCGTCCCCTTTTTTGGTCACCCGAAATCCGCTCCGCTTGATGGATTCCACTGCCCGCCCGTTGAACTCAGTCACTTCGACTCCTCCTGAATAGCAATCAGCTGGAACCCCGAAACAATCGGCAGCTGTCTGTGCCCATATCTGGGAAAACTGGCTCCTTCTGGAGTTGTGGGTGCAGATAAAGTTTAAGTTAATTTCTTCCCCTGCCTCAAGCTTCGACTGGATATATTCAATCAATACCTGTAGCGATTCTTTTCTCTCCTTAGAAATAGGAAGTAATCTAGCCCGTTCAACAGTGGCGGCCAGGCCAGGCAATAATTTCACATTCATAAGATTTATAGGTAGTCTGGTTACATTAACAACATCCTGATCCTGGAGCACAGGAATTCACACTTGCAGACATACCTGCAAGACTTATTTTTTGTTTACCCTGTGGAATACCGCAATTGTCCTTGGCCAGGCAATCGGTCTGTTTGCTAGTCAGCAGGAAGTTAGTCCCGTCAAATTCTAACCCGAATTTACCGATGGTTTCCGCCTGATATTCCACTTCCACTTCGAGATCTTCAAGTCCCAGTACTTTTTCTGACAGTTCTATGATCTTGTTCAGCTTTTCCGGGTGCAGACGGTGATTGTAATCATCCGCATTCCAAAGTTGAAAATTTGCCACATTTTCTGTTCTCACCGTCCCACCACAGTCAATAAAGTGTTTGGAGATTTTACCTACTTCAGTGACGTGAAAATGGGTAGGGACCAAAGTACCGTCCGGTAATTGAAATGCAATGCTGTCTAATTGACCTAATGCCTTTTTCACTTCTGATAACTTCATGATTCAATTTGTTTATTGCGATAATACGATAGATGAATGCAAATTTTTTTAATCCCTGATTAGCAACAGGAACTATCCGGAGCCTGAAACTGATCGAACACTTCATTGAACAATTGCTGTATATGCGCCCATCTTACCGGGTTGATACAATAGCTTACTGAGACACCTTCAATGGTACCTTGTATAATACCCACTTGCTTGAGTTCTCTGAGATGTTGACTGATGGTAGCTTGTGCCAATCCCAGCTCTTGAACCAGATCCCCATTGATACAGGTATTGGATCGTAGCAGGAATTGGATAATCGCCACCCGGGCCGGATGTGCAAATACCTTGGCAACCTGCGCCAGCTCATTTTGTTCTTGCGTAAATAAATCTGTTTTGGTAACTCCCATGATATATCAATTCATTGCAATATTACAATGAATTGATGGAAACAAAAAGAAAAGGTAATTTTTTTCAGAAATATTCTATACTTAAAATCCTCTGAGTATCGCTCAATCGAGCTCAGCTTAACTTATTGAACTTTCTCTAAAAAAGCCCACAAAAGCAACAAGGGAAACGGTATCACCTAAGGAATTATGAAATTACCTCCCACTGTAATATACCAAAATCAAAACACCGACTGTACACTATACTCTCCGCCCCCCCTGCGTTCACTGCTGTTAAAAAGTAAAAACCTTCCGAAATCAGAAGGTCTTTTAATCGCTCTACGCCATTTCCGCTACTTTCCGGACTTCAGGTTTTTTCTTAGCCGGTTTTTTCTTCCGCTTATTCCACCAGATCAGCGTTCCCGTAATCGGTAAGGAAGTAGCAATCAAACAAGCCACAAACCATAAAAATTTAGAAAACTGCCCGAAGATATCACCTACATGAAGCGATTTCACAGATCTTCCTACCTGCTGACGGAAAGGCAAATCCGAAAACAATTTTGCTTCAGTAACAGACAAATCAGCCGAAGACAAAGTCAATTGATCGGCACCAGCTCTGGCGAAAAAGCCCGTTCTGTATTTGCTCACACTGACAGGGTCAGATACTTTAGTAGGTAAGGAAACCCTGATATTTCCAGTATATGGAAGTTCGGCATTTGTTTTTGCGAAGATCTCTTCAAGAGAGAGTACAGCGGCGGTATTCTCTTCTGGTTTGGCTTCCGCACGTGCCTCACGGTTTGAACCACCACCATTCCCGCCTCGTGGACCTGGTTCCTGATAGGTGTCCCAGGTTTTTTGCCATCCTTCTCTATACCACTCATAAGACCAAAAAGGGCCGGTGGCTGCCATTACAAAAAGGATAAGTAAGGAATAAAACGCCAGAGTATTGTGAAGATCATGGTTTACCCGCTTCCAATTAGCCGACCATTTGATTTTCAATCCCTGTTTCCAGCTTTTAACTTTATTGGGAACCCATATAACTATACCGGTAATCACACCCAACAAGAAAAGTAGTGTGGCCACACCATTGATAAACCTTCCCAAATCCCGATTGCCCATGCTTTCCAGTATTGGCTCCTCTATCCTATCCAGCAATAACCAACGGTGCAAGCTGAACATATAACCCATAAATTCAGATGTCTTGGTCTTGTCACCGGTATTTCCCAGAATTTCCGCAGAATAGGGATTTACATAATAGGTAGTTCCCCTACCCTCTTCCCCTGCTTTCTTTAAGGTAAGCTGTACGCTGCGGTCAGATTCTTCATTCCACATTACAGCTACCACATTGGATTCCTCCCTTTTTTCGAGCGCATCCTTCAACTCATCCGCAGACATTCTTTCACCGGCACGCTCTACGAAATAGAGTTCAGAATCCATAAACTCCCGGATCTCGGTATTGTACACATAGATGGTCCCGCTGAGACAGACTGCAATTACCACCAGACCTGAGATCAGGCCTGCGTACAGGTGTATTTGGTCAAAAATATTTCGGATACTTTTCCAAGCAGTAGATTTTTTAGGCCGCATCTAGATAGTAAGCTAAAGAGAGTGAGAAATAATCCAGAAGGCAAAAATAAGGAAGAATTTCATTATTTAGATTTAATCTAATAAAGAATTGAAAAATCAATTTCCATGAAAGTAGATTTTGAAGGTTTTCACCTCACTTAAAAAAAAATCAACAGGCTAATTTACAAACACTTAACTGAGTAATACTGAAAAAGTCTAAGGTATGCCGGATCTGCCAGCAGGCAGGTTCAATGCGGCCGAGTGAAGATGTATGCATATATCGCGAATGAGACCGACCTGAAAGATGGCATGCCTGAGGCTAGCCTAATGTATGGATAAAGGCCTATTGTCATCCATAAGCTCGCACCTGCTGAAATACCGCTCGCATGAAAAATGAGCTAACCATTCAAAAGACACCTTTTAATCTATTACTGGTATTTTTCAGCACACGTTAACTAAACCCATAAGATTATACATGGAGCAAAAATCAACTTTTACCCTACATTTTACTTTTTCACACAATTATTTAAAATTTATGTTTCATATATACCCTTCATTTAATATTTTAACAGAAATTTATAGAACATAAGTAAAAAATTGAACCAACTTTTTAGATTGTAAAGAAAAATACTGCTCACCCATTAAGCACAAGACCCCATGTCTGAAAAAGAATTAAACGAACTAGAACTTCTGGAAAGAATCAAAAATGGTGACGAGTCGGCATTTATTGAAGTGTACGACCTATACTGGAAGCGCATGTTCAATTTCGGCTACAAAAGACTTGGTAAAAGGGAGGTCGTAGAAGGGATTGTCCAAGATGTATTTATTGATCTTTGGACCAAAAGAACCAAACTTGAAATCCACACATCCCTCCAAGCTTTCCTGTTTACTTCTGTGAACTATAGAATCATCAACCAGTACAAGTCCCAAAGTATCCGGGAAAGATTTACACTGCGGGAAAAATCCAAGGGAGAACAACAAAACTCATCAACTGATGAAAAGGTACTGTTCAATGATCTGAAGACAAACATCAAAAAAGTGGTACGAAACTTCCCCCCACAACGCAAAAAAGTATATCAGTTACGGTTTGACAAAGGTTTGAGCTATATAGAAATATCCGAAAAGCTTGAAATCTCAGTCAGCACTGTGGAAAAACACCTTATGCGCGCACTGAAGGATCTCCGGGTCAACCTGAAAGAACTTACATTTTCAGCATGCGTTTTCCTGGGACTAGAGTCTTACCCCGAAATATTCAGCGGGATCTACTTTTTAAACTAGTCAGTAAATCCACCACCCGCCCCTATTGGAATCTAAACGCACCCCTTCACATACCTTCAGCCAACCCACACCATAATAAACATGGCTTCCGAAAATCCTCGGACTGAAAACCCAGAAGACATCTCATATTAAAGCCAACAATGAAGGAACTATCGAAAAAACCTAATTCCATTCAGCTATAAAAAGTATCACAAAACCCAAAAACAAGGTTCAAAAAACAAGCGAAAAAAGATAAAAATTCGAGCGAAATAAAAAAATCGGTTTTTTTTTCATTCACAATAGAGGAAAACCGTGTTTGAATTGACAATTATAGTATAACACAGAAGTTATGGCAGAAAACCACTCCATTTTATTCCACAATAAGCACGCAAAACCTCCTTTTGAGACTGAGGAGCTATTTGAGGATGATTTTGTGGATCGAATGGAGGAAGAAGACCAGCAGCTCTTAAAGAAAAAGCTATTTGGAGAAATAAAGTCGGCAATCAGAAAGCGTGAAGAAGAAATAGAAAGAAAAAAGAAGATTTATCGTGCAACAAAAATAGCAGCCGCCGTACTTCTACTTCTATCGATAAATATTGGCCTGTGGCAGGCACTGACTCTTAAAGAAAAAAATTACCAGACAGGGGCAAATGAAATCCTAAAAATAGAATTGCCCGATGGATCCATAGCTTGTTTGAATTCAAATTCCTCATTGGCCTATTCCTACCGATGGGCATTTGGATTTGACCGTAAGGTGGAATTAAGAGGTGAGGCATATTTTGATATAGCCAAAGATCCGGATTCCAGACGATTCATGATCAATGAAGGCGAAGTGATGGAAGTTGAGGTTTTCGGAACTGAATTCAATTTCAAAAACCAGCACCCCATTCACAAATTAACCTTGCTGCAGGGCAGTGTAAAACTGGGATATGAAGGTGAGGAAGGAAACACAACCCGAATGGTGACTCCAGGAGAGACCATCAAACTGGACGTGGAGAACCAAAAGATTGCAAGCAAAAAAACAGGAAATCCCGCCAAGCTTATAGCCTGGCAGAAGAGGAAGTTACAAATGCACAATGAAAGCCTCGAAGAAGTGCTTAGCATAGTGACAGAACTATATGACCTGGAATTACCTAATCAAAAAATACCACAAACCACAGAACTTATATCAGGCAGCTTACCACTGTCAGACAATCCAAATGAAGTGATCGAGAACATCCAGGTGTTATTTGACACTAAAATCAACCTAAAACAGAACACTATCCAACTACCATAGATTACTGCTTGCCTTTCGGCCGGATCGCAAGCAACAACTTAAACAATAGTAAAATTAGTTCGAGCAAAAGCAGTGGAGAAATCCATCTGCCTGTAATTACACTAGTGAGATCTGTGTCCCAATCATACACAGATCTAAGAATGATTGGCAATTGACCCAAAATAAACGCGAATTATCATTCTAACCACTAACCTGTTAATCTATGCTCATCAAATTTACCCGTTATCTGTTGGTAGCCGGGGTGACTGGAGTGCTCGCACTCCCACCTTCAGCACAAGGCCAAAATCTCACACAACTTGCAAAAGGCCCAGCTTTGGATCAGAAGCTGGATATAAGGAATCTTGAATCATCACTCAGGGAATTAGAGGATCTATATTCAATTTCCATTGCTTATCCGTCCACTCTGGTAGATTCTGAAACAAAGATCCCGGCTGCCATCAATTCCAAGCTGACCGCGGAGCAGAACCTGGAACGAATTTTAAAAGGCAGCAGGATTCAATACAAGAAAGGATCAGGAAGTTTCTATATGCTGGAGCAATCCCAGCCCCAAGAATCCGAAACATCTCCAAGCCCCCCTGCCTTCACCTATCAACCATCAACTGCATCTACTCAGAAAATGGAGCGCACCATACAGGGCGTGGTTCTAGACGATTCCCAAGAACCCATCCCGGGTGCAAGTATTCTGATAAAAGGAACAATGAATGGGGTGGTGACTGATATAGATGGGAAATTCACCCTTACTCTAGAAGATGGCAGCGAAGATGCTATTCTGATGGTCTCCTTTATAGGATTTACCACACAAGAGATAAAAGTGGGAACCACGTCAATGTTCACGATTGAATTAGCCTCATCGGATCTTGCACTAAATGAAGTGGTAGTCACTGCGTTTGGACTGGAGCGTGACAAAAAAGCCCTTGGGTACTCTACTCAAAGCGTGGATGGAAAAGCCCTGACAGAATCCCGCCCCAGCAATGTGGCCAACAGCCTATCGGGAAGAGTAGCCGGCGTTCAGGTAACCGGGAATTCCATGCCAGGCAGTGGCGCCCATGTAGTAATCAGAGGTTCCTCCTCTGTGGCAGGAAACAATCAGCCGCTTGTGGTAGTAGATGGAGTGCCACTGGAACAAACTTCCAGCAGACAGTATGGAAATGGGCTGTCCGAAATAAGCCCGGACAACATTAAGGAAATGACCATACTAAAAGGTGCTACAGCCGCGGCATTATATGGTTCGCGGGCAGCAAACGGGGTCATCATGGTTACCACCAAAAACGGTGCGGGCACCAAAGGGATAGGCATTGAATTCAACAGTAACATGACTATGGACAACCCTCTGATAAAGCCGGGTTTTCAAAACATCTATGGCGGAGGGGCTGGCTATAGAACCTGGTATGTGGACGGAAGAAACGGATTTGACGCAGAAGGAATCCGTGGAACTGCAGGAGTGGACGAAAGCTGGGGAGCTCCCATGGACGGCAGAATGGTTCCTCTTTGGTATTCCGCACCAGACAGGGTAGCCCTTTTGCCGCAGCCAAATAACTGGGAGGGTTTCTGGGAAACTGGGCATAGCGTCTCCAATACCATTGCGCTTTCCGGTGGAAATGACCAAGGCAGCTTCAGGGTAGCCATAGGCAGATTGGATCAGACCAGCATCATGGCTGACAACGATTATTACAGAAACAACTTCAAACTAAACACTTCCTACAAGTTTACCCCAAAGCTCCAGATGAGCGTGAATGCAGAGTACGTCAAATCCGGCTCAGACAACCGGGGCTTTACAGGTAGCCAGGATTTTATCTGGGCCCATCGGCATACTGACTATTCCAAGCTTAAGAATTGGGAGGACTATTACGACATCCAAAAGCAGACATTCAGACCAGGGGATGATTACCCTTATGCAAACTGGCAGCATGAATACTTTTCCAATCCATTCTTCAATCAAACGTATTTACCCAAATCAAATGAGAAAGACCGGCTAGTTGGAAGTATAGCACTGAATTACGAGATCAGTGAAAACTTCAGCATCATGGCCAGGTCGGGCACAGACTACTGGACTGACACCAGGATCAACATCAACAGTGCAGAAAGCTTCAAAAACAACGTCAAAAGATTTGGATCATACTCAGAATCTGTACTAAACAGCCAAGAAACCAACAGTGACGTAATCCTGACTTTTGATAAAGACCTGACACAAAGACTTTCCCTAAAAGTGCAAGCAGGCGGAATCAACAGGGTAAACAACTACAAAAGCACAGCGGTCAGTGTAGGCCAGCTTACGATTGATGGGCTGTATAATCTTGGCAACTATGCAGCTCCGGTCACTCCATCCAGCACAATCAGAAAGCAAGTGGTGAACAG